>NZ_JAFCWN010000004.1:0-296405 GCF_049897585.1 Agrococcus sp. TSP3-2-1 | reverse complement strand
GACGACGAGTTGCTCGCGTTCGGCACGGTTAAGGGTGCCGGAGCAAAGCACGCCCCGAACTCGCCCGAGATTCCGCGGCTAGATCAGGATCCCATCCACACGTTTTGGCCTATAACCCGGCTCGGCACGCTGGGCGAGGCGGATGCGGATGGGCCCCTTCGCGCTGTCGAGGTCGACGACCTCGCCGCGCTGCGTGACCTCGACGGCGCCATCGGCGACGAGCCTGCGGGCGGCGTCGCGCGCCGCACCCATCTGCGGTCGCCAGTCGGCCTCGTCGGGGCCTCCGACGGCCTTCGCCGCGTCGCTCGGGCAGATGGTCGCACCGTCGCGGCGCCGCGCCAGGAGGTCGAGGATGGCCGACTCCATCGGGTCGCCGGGCGCGCGCGTCATGCGGTCAGTGTGTCGCGCGGCGCTGGGGGCCGGCTAGGAGGCCGCGTGCTCCGGCGGCAGGATCTGCCCGATCGGCTCGCGCTTCTCGGCCTGGAAGCGGTCCTCCGTGCGCCCGAGCGCCCAGTAGCCCGAGAGCGACACCTGCGAGCGCTCGAGTCCGCGCCGCACGAGCAGCTCGTCGCGGAGCGCCTTCATCGACTCGCGCTCGCCGTGCGCGAAGACCTGGCCTCGTCCCTCCGGCAGCTCCAGCGCCGCGGTCTGCTCCGCGAGCAGCCCGACGGTGTCCGCGCTCGCCTCGCCGCGGTGCAGCCACCGCACCTCGAAGCCGTCGGGAGCCGAGAACGCGAGCTCCTCCGACCCATCCCGCACCTCGATCAGCGCGGCGCCGCGCGCCGTCGCGGGGAGCGACTCGACGCTCCGCGCGATCGCCGGGAGCGACGACTCATCGCCGAGGAAGAGGTGCCACGCCGCGGTCTCGTCGGGCGCGAAGGCGCCGCCCGGGCCGCCGAACACGACGCGCTCCCCCGGCTGCACGCGCGCGGCCCATGGACCTGCGAGGCCCTGATCGCCGTGCACGACGACGTCGATCGCGAAGGAGTCGTCGGCGATCGCGCGCACGGTGTAGGTGCGGGCGACCGGCAGGTCGTCGGGCGCGAGCGACTCGCGGAGCGCCGCGACGTCGTAGGGCGGCTCCAGGCCGAGCTCGGGCTTGGCGAACCAGATCTTGACGTAGGCGTCGGTGAACGCGTTGGGCGCGAAGGTCGCGAAGCCGTCGCCGCCGATCCAGATCCGCACCATGCTCGGGGCGATCCGTTCGACGCGGACGACCTCCATCACGTGCTGCGGACGGGCGGGGCGAGAGGGGCCGACGGGGGTGCTCATCGTCCTCGACGCTATCAGCGGGACTGTGGCCGACCGCGGTCGGTAGGCTCACAACGAGGATGCAGAGGGAGGCGGTCGCGGTGCTCGAGCTCGACCACGACGCGTTCGAGGCGCTCGTCACCGAGGTGCTCGACGAGCTGCCGGACGAGATGGTCGAGGGCCTCGACAACGTCGTCTTCCTCGTCGAGGACGAGCACCCCGAGGAGGACCTGCTCGGCATCTACGAGGGCGTCGCGATCACCGAGCGCGGCCAGTACGGCTTCGGCGAGCTGCCCGATCGGATCATGGTCTACCGGCTCCCGCACCTCGACTCGACCGAGACGCTCGACGAGCTGCGGGCCGAGGTGCGGACGACGATCGTCCACGAGATCGCGCACTTCTACGGCATCGACGACGAGCAGCTGCACGAGCTCGGCTGGGCGTAGTCGCCTCAGGCGGTCTCGCGGACCAGCTCGCGCAGCAGCCGGTGGCCGAGCTGCTCGAACGCCGTGCACCACCAACATGCGACGGCCCGCGGTGAGCAGCTGTGGAGAGCGCGGCTCAAGTGCGGATGACCTCGTCCGCGAGCGCGGCAGGGTCGTTCGCGGCGACGTGGGCGTCCTCCTGCTCGCGCCACAGCGTCCACCACGAGTCCTCGCCGTCGCGCGAGAGCGCGCGGGCGTGCCGCACCTCCTCCGGAGCCTCGAGCCACAGCGCCCGGTCGGCGTGCTCGCGCGACTGCAGCGTGAGCGAGCCGCAGCCCTCGACGATGAGCGGCTCCCCCGGCTCGGCGCGATCCTCGTCCCCCCAGTCGCCGACCGCCCAGTCCCACCGCCGCCACACCGCCGTGCGACCGGCGACGAGCGGCGCGAGGATGCCGCGCTCGAGCAGCCGCGAGCCGGTCGCGAGCCCGTGCCAGCCCGCGTAGAGATCGTCCATGTGGATGACGCGCGCGCCCGTCTCGGCGGCGAGCCGCGCGGCGAGCTCGGTCTTGCCGGCACCGGATCGCCCGTCGATGATCGTCAGCATCACGCCCTCTCCCACACCGGCGAGAACGAACCTGCCGCGAGCGAGACGCCGAGCGCGGTCGCCGTCACGAGGGCGACGAGCAGCACGAGCACCGCGTCGCGCCACCCGAGCGTCGACGGCCGGGCCCACGTGCGCTCCGGCCCGCCGAACCCGCGCGCCTCCATCGCGGTCGCGAGCGTGCCGCCGCGCCGCAGGGCGACGACGAGCAGCGCGAACGCCGCTTGCAGCGACCGCCGCACGACGCCCGTGTCGCCGAGCCCTCGCGCTCGCCGCGCGAGCGAGATCTGCCGCCAGTCCTCGCCGAGCACGCCGAACAGGCGCGTGCCCGCGAGCGCCGCGAGCACGAACCGGTGCGGCAGCCGCGCGACCTGCGCGAGGCCGTCGGCGAGCCGCGTCGGGTCGACGCCGACGAGCGCGACGAGCGTCGGCACGCCGATCGCCAGCACGCGCAGGCCGATCGCGAGCGCGAGCTCGATCGAGCGGTCGCTGATGACGGCGAGCCAGACCTGGGCGTGGATGCGTCCGGCCGGCTCGGCGTAGAGGAGCATGCTGACGGCCGACAGCGGCGCGGCGACGAGCAGCGGCCACGAGCGGCGCACGACGGTGCGCGGCCCGATCCCGACGCTCGCGAAGACGATCGCCCACGCGGCGAGCGCGACGGCCGCCGTGACGACGTCGATCGTGAGCAGCATCGGGATGGAGTAGAGCACCGCCGCGAGGATGGGCGTGACGGGGTTGACCCGCTCGAGCGCCTTCACGCGGCGCCCAGCCGCAGCACGCGGTCGCCGAGCACCCGCTCGACGTCGGCGTCGTGCGTGACGGCGACGACCGCGCATCCGTCGTCGTCGACGAGTGACGCGATGAGCCGCACGAGCTCCTGCCACGTGCGGCGGTCCTGCCCGAACGTCGGCTCGTCGAGCACCATGACGCGCGGCGCAGGCGCGAGGACCGTCGCGACCGAGAGCCGCCGCTGCTCGCCGCCCGAGAGCGTGAAGGGGTTGACGTCGGCGAGGTGGTCGAGCCGCAGCGCCGCGAGGAGCGCGTCGACGCGGTCGCGCACCTGGGCGTCGTCCCGCCCGAGCGCCCGCAGCCCCGCCGCGACCTCGTCGTGCACGCGCGCGGCGACGAACTGGTGCTCGGGCTGCTGGAACACCGTGCCGATGCGCGTCGCGAGCTGCCTCGGTCGCCAGCGGATCGGCGCCTCGGCCGCTGCATCGCCGCGCAGCTCCGTCGTCGCGCGCACCGCGCCCTCGACCGGCGGCAGGAGTCCCGCGAGGGTGAGCGCGAGGGTCGACTTGCCAGCGCCGTTCCGGCCGGTGACGACGAGTGCCTCGCCAGCACGAACCTCGACGTCGACGGGTTCGTGCACGGCCTCGCCAGCGCGGCCGGACCGCAGCGCCTCCGCGACGAGCAGCGCCGGCCCGGCCGCGCGGCGCGCGCGCTCGACCTCGACCGGGATCCCCGGCACCCACACGCCGCCCGCCGCGAGGCGCTCCGCGTGCACCTCGAGCACCGCGTGGGGCGATCCGTCTGCCGCGACGCCCCCGCGCGGCTCGAGCACGACGACGCGGTCGACGACGGGCAGCCACGTGTCGACGCGGTGCTCGACGACCACGAGCGTCGCCCCGGTCTCGGCGGCGACGCGCGCCACCGCATCCCGCACCTCGACGACGCCGACGGGATCGAGGTTCGCGGTCGGCTCGTCGAGCAGGATGAGGCCCGGCCGCATGGCGATGACGCCCGCGAGCGCGAGCCGCTGCCGCTGCCCGCCCGAGAGCGCCGCCGTCGAGCGGTCGAGGCCGACGTCGAGGCCGACGGCGCCGAGCGCGTCCCGCACGCGCGCCCAGATCTCGTCGCGCGGCACCGCGAGGTTCTCGCAGCCGAAGGCGACGTCGTCGCCGACGCGCGACATGATCGTGTTGGCCTGCGGGTCCTGCAGCACGAGCCCGGCGAGGCCGCGCCGGCTCGCGGGGTGGGCGCCGTCGACGAGCAGCTCGCCGGTCTCCTCGCCCTCCTCGTCGCCGCCGAGCACGCCGGCGAGCGCGGCGAGCAGCGTCGACTTGCCCGCGCCCGAAGGCCCGAGCAGCAGCACGCGCTCGCCGGGCTCGACGTCGAGGTCGAGCCCGGCGACGGCGGGCGCCTCCCGCCCGGCGTGCCGCCAGCCCCACCCGCGAGCGCGGATGCGGGAGCCGGTCACCGGCCGCGCGACCGACCCGACGCGAAGCGGTCGAGCACACCGGTCGCCGCCAGCGCCCGTGTCAGCAGCCAGCCGACCACGCCGGCGAGCAGGGCGCCCGAGACGACGAGGCAGCCGAGGTAGATCATCAGGAACTCACCGCTCATGGCGAGGTTGCCCGAGATGAACAGCTCGAGCGTCCACGCGGCGACGGCGGCGCCGATGCCGGCGAGCATGGCGACGCCGAGGCCGAAGCGTCGGTAGGCGAACAGCAGGAAGATCAGCTCGGCGCCCAGGCCCTGCGCGATGCCGGAGTAGACGGTCTCAATCGACCACTGGCTGCCGAGCAGCATCGACACGGTCGCCGCCAGCAGCTCCACGAAGAGCGCCGCGCCCGGCTTGCGGATGATGAGCCCGCCCAGCACGCCGCCGATCAGCCAGATGCCGACGGCGAGGCCGCCGAAGCCGGGCGTGAGCGCGTCCATGACGCTGAACCATGCGTAGCCGACGCTGTTCCAGAGCACGAACAGCAGGCCGGTTGCGACGCCGAGCACGGCGGCGACGACGATGTCGACGACCCGCCAGCGGCCGATGCGGCGGCGCCCGGTCGACGAGGCGGATGCAGTGGATGCATTGGTCATGAAGTGCCTTTCTCGGTGGAATGGCACGGGTGCGTGTCCTCCCTGCGCTGGCATGATCCAGATCAGGTTTGACGGTCGAAGGCTTCAGCCTTCCTCTCAGCCCGGCGCACCGGACTCCCGTGTCGCCAGCCAGTCTAGCCCGGGGCGCCGAGCGGGTGGCGCGCGTAGGCTCGACGGGTGCAGCACATCGGATCGTTCGTGGCCATCGGCGACAGCTTCACCGAGGGCGTGGGCGACGAGCTGCCCGACGGCTCGGTGCGCGGCTGGGCAGACTTCGTCGCCGCTGGGCTCGCGACCGCGCAGGCCGCACCGGTGCGCTACGCGAACCTCGCGATCCGCGGCCGCAAGCTCGGGCAGATCCTGCACGAGCAGCTCGACGCGGCGATCGCGCTCGGCCCCGACGCGATCAGCATCAACGGCGGCGGCAACGACATCCTCCGACCGAAGGTCTCGATCGACCACGTCGGGGAGCGCCTCGCGGGTGCCGCGCACCGCATCGCGGCCGCAGGCATCCGCCCCATCTTGCTCTCGGGAGGCAACCCCTCGGGCGTCATGCCCATCGGCGCCGTCATGCAGCGCCGCGGCGATGCGCTCGCGCGCGCCGTCGTCTCGCGGGTCGCCGACCTCGACGCGCCCTACGTCGACAACTGGTCGGACGTCGAGCTGCGGAGCCCCCGCTTCTGGTCGCGCGACCGGCTGCACCTCAACGCCGCCGGGCACGCGCACGTCGCGAGCAACGTGCTGCGGGCGCTCGGTCACCCCGCGCCCGAGTCGTGGCGCGACCTCGCGGCGATCTCGACCGCCGAGGGCCGCCGCGACGTCGCCTACTACCGCGAGTTCGTGATGCCGTGGCTCGGCCGCCGGTTCACGGGTCGCTCCTCGGGCGACGGCCGCGACCCGAAGCTGCCCGGCTTCGTCGAGGTCCCGCCGATCGCCTAGGCCCCCGACTGCCCCGTCGTCACGAAGTCGATGAGCTCCTCGACGCGGGCGAGCAGGGCCGGATCGAGGTCGTTCCAATCGCGCACGCGACCGCGGATGCGCTGCCACGCGCGCGCGACGTCCTGCTGGTCGCCGTGCGGCATCCCGAGCCGCTTGAGCGTGCCCTGCTTCCAGTCCTCGCCGCGCGGCACGTCGGGCCAGCGCTCGATCCCGAGCCGCGCGGGCTTGACGGCCTGCCAGATGTCGATGAACGGATGCCCGACGATGCGCACGTGCGCGGCGTGCGGACCGCGCTCCACGGCTTGGGCGATCCGAGTCTCCTTCGAGCCGGGCACGAGGTGGTCGACGAGGATGCCGAGGCGGCGCGTCGCGCTCGGCGCGAACTCCGCGACGATGCCCGCGAGGTCGTCGACCCCGTGGAGCGGCTCGACCACGACGCCCTCGACCCGCAGGTCGTGGCCCCACACCTGCTCGACGAGCTCGGCGTCGTGGGTGCCCTCGACGAGGATGCGGCTCGGGAGCGCGACGCGCGCCTTGAGCCCCTCGACGGCGCGGGAGCCCGACGCCGTGCGGGTCGGCGCGGTCTTCTCGACCGCGGGCGGCACGAGCTCGACCTCGACGCCCTCGACGAGGAAGCCGCGGCCGAGCGGGAAGAGCCGCACCTTGCCGCGCCGATCCTCGAGCTGCACGTGGCCCGCCTCGATGCCGACGACCGCGCCGACGTAGCCGTCGTGCCGCTCGACGACGAGCTCGCGCTCGGCCGCGACCTGCTTGGGCGGCGGGGGCTTCCTGGCCGCCTCCGCCTCCGGCGAGAGCACGTCGCCGCCCCACGAGTCCCAGTCGATCAGCACTCGATCGATCGTAGACGTGCCGGGAAGCTCAGCCGCGCAGGCGCGCGACCGCCTCGAGCGTCGCGAGGTCGCCCTGCACGAGGATGCGCGTGACGACCGACTCCTCCCAGCGCTCGAGCCCGTCGCGCACGCGCTCGATCGGCCCGACGAGCGCGATCTCGTCGACGAGCCGCGTCGGCACCGCGGCGATCGCCTCGGCCTTGCGGCCCGCGAGGTAGAGCTCCTGGATCTCGGCGCACTCCGCCTCGAACCCGAGCCGCGCGACCGCGTCGTAGTGGAAGTTCGCGCCCTTCGCGCCCATCCCGCCGACGTAGAGCGCGATCATCGGCCGCACCCGGTCGGCCGCCGCCTCGACGTCGGCGTCGACGACGATCGGCACCGGCACCGAGACCTCGAAGCGATCCGCGGGCGGCAGTGCCGCGTCGCGCTTCGCGAAGCCCTCCTCGAGCAGCGCGCGCGAGGCGGCGTCCTGCGCGGGCGAGAACAGGAACGGCAGCCAGCCGTCGGCGATCTCGGCCGCGAGCGACGTGTTCTTCGGTCCCTCCGCGGCGAGGTGGATCGGGATGTGCTGCCGCAGCGGGTGCAGCGTCGAGATGAGCGGCTTGCCGTGACCCGTCGTGCCCTCGCCCGTGAGCGGCAGCGGCAGCTGCGGGCCGGGCGCCGTCACGGGCGCCTCGCGCGCCATGATGCTGCGCAGGATCGCGACGTACTCGCGCGTGCGGGCGAGCGGCTTCGGGAACGGCTGCCCGTACCAGCCCTCCACGACCTGCGGCCCGCTCACGCCGAGCCCGAGGATGACCCGTCCGCCCGAGAGGTGGTCGAGCGTCATCGCCGTCATCGCGGTCGACGCCGCGGTGCGCGCCGAGAGCTGCGCGATGCCGGTCGCGAGCTGGATGCGCGTCGTGGCGGCACCCCACCACGCGAGCGGCGTGAACGCATCCGATCCGTATGCCTCCGACGTCCAGATCGAGTCGAAGCCGAGCCGCTCCGCCGCCTGCACCGCCTCGAGCGCCCCCGCGGGCGGCGCGGCCTTCCAGTAGCCGAGCATGTAGCCGTAGTCCATGGTCCCCATCCTGCCCACTCCGGCCCCGCGCAACGGTCGGGTTGTGCGGGATGCACGAGCGGCGCGCCGCTTCCGTAACCTCGCTCCATGGACTTCCGCATCTTCACCGAGCCCCAGCAGGGCGCCTCCTACGACGAGCTGCTCGCGGTCGCGCTGCGCACCGAGCAGCTGGGCTTCGACGGCTTCTTCCGCTCCGACCACTACCTCCGCATGGGCGACGGCGACCCGGGCTACGGGCCGACGGATGCGTGGACGACGCTCGCGGGCCTCGCTCGCGACACCGAGCGGGTGCGGCTCGGCACGCTCGTCTCGTCCGTCACCTACCGGCTCCCCGGCATCCTCGCCGTGCAGGTCGCGAACGTCGACGCGATGTCGGGCGGCCGCGTCGAGCTGGGCCTCGGCACCGGCTGGTTCGAGCAGGAGCACCGCGCCTTCGGCATCCCCTTCCCCGAGCGCCGCTTCGACCTGCTCGAGGAGCAGCTCGCGATCGTGACGGGGTTCTGGCAGACGCCCACGGGCGCGCGATTCTCGTTCGACGGCGACCACTACCGCCTCGAGGACTCCCCCGCGCTCCCGCAGCCCGTGCAGGAGCGCATCCCCGTGATCGTCGGCGGGCTGGGCGCGAAGCGCACGCCACGGCTCGCCGCGCAGTTCGGCGACGAGCACAACCTCTCGTTCCCGCCGTTCGAGCGCATCCGGCCCCTGTTCGCCGCGCTCGACGAGGCGATCGAGCGCGAGGAGCGCGAGCGCCCGGTCGTGCGCTCGGTCGCGCTCGTCGCGTGCGTCGGCGACGACGAGGCGACGTTCCGACGGCGGGCGGATGCGATCGGTCGCGACCCCGAGGAGCTGCGCGAGCACGGCGTGGCCGGCTCGCGCGCCGAGGTGGAGGACCTGCTCGGCCGCCTCGCCGACGACGGCGTCGAACGCGTCTACCTGCAGGTGCTCGACACGAACGACCTCGACCACCTGGACGAGCTCGCCTCGTTCGCGGGCGTCACCGCTCCGTCGCGGGCTGAGACGCGGGGGCACGCGGAAGGGGGCTGCCCGCAGGCAGCCCCCTCTCGTGCGTCGCGACGGCGGTTATGCCGTGGTGCGACCGCGGTTCTTGGTGACGAGGCCCCAGATCAGGAGCACGATCAGCGCGCCACCGATGGCCAGCAGCCACGTCGACAGGTCGAAGAAGCCCTCGATGCCGGTGTTGAACAGCACGGAGCCGATCCAACCGCCGAGCAGTGCTCCGACGACGCCGAGGATGAGGGTCATGATCCAGCCCCCGCCCTGACGGCCGGGGAGGATCAGCTTGGCGATGGCGCCGGCGATGAGGCCGAGGACGATCCAACCGAGAATGCCCATAGTGTGGTCCCTTCTCTCTGCAGCGGTGCAAGGGTTTCACTCCGCCGAGCCCGCCTGTGCGAACTGGGAGCAAGCCTCCCGCAGGTTCCTGGAAGGTTCCTGGGGCGTCCCTGACTAATCCATAGCCCGCTGGAGGACGATCTCCCGCACTCGTGCCGCATCGGCCTGTCCGCGCATCGCCTTCATGACGGCGCCGATGACCGCGCCCGCCGCCTGCACCTTGCCGTCGCGGATCTTCTGCAGCACGTCCGGCTGGCCCGCAAGCGCCTCGTCGACCGCGGCGACGAGCGCCGACTCGTCGGTGACGACCTTGAGCCCCCTCGACTCGACGACCTCGGCGGGAGCGCCCTCGCCGGCGATGACGCCCTCGAGCACCTGCCGCGCGAGCCGGTCGGTGAGCGCGCCCTCGTCGACGAGCGCCTGCAGCTGCGCGACGTGCGCCGGCTCGACGAGGCTCGACGCCTCGACGCCCTGCTCGTTCGCCAGCCGGGCGATCTCGCCCGTCCACCACTTGCGCGCCGCCCCGGGTGTCGCGCCAGCGGCGACCGTCGCCTCGACGAGGTGCAGCATGTCGCCGTTCACGACGTCCTGGAACTCGAGCTCGGTGAAGCCCCACTCCGCCTTGAGGCGGCGGCGGTGCGCGACGGGCTGCTCCGGCAGCTGCGCGCGCAGCTCCTCGACGAGCTCCCGGCTCGGCGCGAGCGGCAGCAGGTCGGGTTCGGGGAAGTACCGGTAGTCGTCGGCGTCCGACTTCGGTCGGCCCGGGCTCGTCGCGCCCGTGTCCTCGTGCCAGTGCCGCGTCTCCTGCACGATCGTGCCGCCCGCGGCGAGGATCGCCGCCTGCCGCTGGATCTCGTAGCGCACGGCGCGCTCGACCGAGCGCAGCGAGTTGACGTTCTTCGTCTCGGTGCGGGTGCCGAGCGCCTCCTGGCCGCGCGGACGCAGGCTCACGTTCGCGTCGCAGCGCAGGTTGCCGCGCTCCATGCGCGCCTCGGATATGCCGAGCGAGAGCACGATGTCGCGGATGGCCGCGACGTAGCGCTTCGCGAGCTCGGGAGCGTCGTGCTCGGCGCCGAAGATCGGCTTGGTGACGATCTCGACGAGCGGCACGCCCGCGCGGTTGTAGTCGACGAGCGAATACTCGGCGCCCTGGATGCGGCCGGTCGAGCCGCCCACGTGCGTGAGCTTGCCCGCGTCCTCCTCCATGTGCGCGCGCTCGATCGGGATCGAGACCTGCCGCCCGTCGGCGAGCTCGATCTCGACGGCGCCCTCGAACGCGATGGGCTCGTCGTACTGGGAGATCTGGTAGTTCTTCGGCGTGTCCGGGTAGAAGTAGTTCTTCCGCGCGAACCGGCACGACTGCGCGATCTCGCACCCGAGCGCGAGCCCGAGCGAGATCGAGTAGCGCACGGCCTCGGCGTTCACCACCGGCAGACTGCCCGGCAGGCCGAGGCTCAGCGGGTCGACGAGCGTGTTGGGCTCGGCGTCGTGGAAGTCCGGATGCGCGGGGTTGGGCGCGGCGGAGAACATCTTCGTGCGCGTGCCGAGCTCGACGTGCACCTCGAAGCCCAGCACGGGCTCGAAGCGCTCGAGCGCCTCGTCGAAGTCCATCAGCTTGTCCTTCATCGAGCGCCTCCTGCGAGCTCGGGTGCCTTGGTGGCGAGGATGCCGCCCCAGCGCTGTGCGAGGAGCGCCTCGATCGCGGCCCCTGCGCGGTAGAGCCGCTCGTCCTCGAACATCGGCGCGAGCAGCTGCAGGCCGACGGGCAGCCCGTCGTCGCCGAGGCCCATCGGCAGGCCCATGCCGGGGATGCCCGCGAGGTTCGCCGGGATCGTCGTGATGTCGTTGACGTACATCGCGAGCGGGTCGTCGAGCTTCTCGCCGAGCTTGAACGCCGTGGTCGGCGCAGCGGGGCTGATGAGGATGTCGGCCTGCTCGAACGCGGCGTCGAAGTCGCGCTGGATGAGCGTGCGCACCTTCTGCGCCGAGCCGTAGTAGGCGTCGTAGTAGCCCGCGGAGAGCGCGTAGGTGCCGAGGATGATGCGGCGCTTGACCTCGGCGCCGAAGCCGGCCTCGCGCGTCGCGGCCATGACGTCCTCGACCGTCTGCCCGGCCTGCTCGACCCGCAGCCCGAACCGCACCGAGTCGAAGCGCGCGAGGTTGCTCGATGCCTCCGCCGGGAGGATGAGGTAGTACGCGGCGACCGAGTACGCGAACGATGGGCACGAGACCTCGACGACCTCAGCCCCCGCATCCGTCAGCACCTGCACGGTCTCCTGGAAGCGCGCCTGCACGTCAGCGGCGATGCCCTCGGAGTCGAGCTCCTTGATGACGCCGACCCTGACGCCCGCGAGGTCGCCCCTCGACGCGCCCTCGCGCGCCGCCGCCGCGAACGAGGGCCACTCGCGCTCGAGGCTCGTCGAGTCGAGCGGGTCGTGGCCGCCGATGACGTCGTGGATGAGCGCCGAGTCGAGCACCGTGCGGGTCACGGGGCCGACCTGGTCGAGGCTCGAGGCGAGCGCGATCGCGCCGTAGCGGCTCACGCCGCCGTAGGTGGGCTTCACGCCGACCGTGCCCGTGACGGCCGCGGGCTGCCGGATCGAGCCGCCGGTGTCGGAGCCGAGCGCGAAGGGTGCCTCGAACGCCGCGACCGCGGCCGCCGAGCCGCCGCCCGAGCCGCCGGGGATGCGCTCGAGGTCCCACGGGTTGCGAGTCGGGCCGTAGGCGGAGTGCTCGGTCGACGAGCCCATCGCGAACTCGTCCATGTTGGTCTTGCCGAGCGCGACGAGGCCGGCTCGTCCCAGGCGGGCGACGACGGTCGCGTCGTAGGGCGGGATCCAGCCCTCGAGGATGCGCGAGCCCGAGGTCGAGGGCATGCCGACCGTGCAGAGCACGTCCTTGATCGCGACCGGGGCGCCCGCGAGCTCGTGGAGCTCCTCACCGGCGGCGCGGCGCTCGTCGATCGCCCTCGCCTGCTCGAGCGCGGCCTCGTTGACGTGGAGGAAGGCGTGCACGTCGCCGTCGACCTCGGCGATGCGGTCGAGGTGGGCCCGCGTCGCCTCGACCGACGAGACCTCGCCGCTGCGCAGGAGCGCCGCGAGCTCATGGCCCGCGAGGCGGGTGAGATCCCCGCTCTGCGCCTGCTCCATCACTGCTCCTCCCCCAGGATCGCCGAGACGCGGAAGCGCTCGCCGTCGTGGCTCGGGGCACCGGCGAAGATCTGCTCGGCCGAGAGCGTCTCGCCGACGACGTCGTCGCGCATGACGTTCGAGAGCGGCACGGGGTGGCTCGTGGCGGGCACGTCGGGGCCGGCGATCTCGCTCACGGTCGCGATCGCATCGACGATCGCGGACAGCTCGCTCGTGAGGCTCGTCACCTCGTCGTCGGTGACCGCGATGCGAGCGAGTCCAGCAAGGTGCTGGACGTCGTCGCGGGTGATCTCGGACATGCGTCTCCTCGTCGGCAGCGGGGGTTCGCCCTCGATCCTACGGCTCGACGACGAGCGCCCAGACCGCGAGCGCCTCGATCGCGAGTGCCGCCGCGAGGCACCACCGGCGCGCGTCGGCGGCGATCGCGAGCGCCTCGCGCACGACGGCGCCGGGTCGGTACGAGGGTCGCGTCCACGCGCCGACGACGACGCCGTCCATGCCGAGCTCGGCGAGCAGCCACGCCGTGCGATAGGCGTGGTAGCCGCTCGTGACGACCGCGAGCGGCGCCCGCTCCCCCGTGACGAAGGGCCGCGAGAGCTCGAGGTTCTCGCGCGTCGAGGTCGACGCCTGCTCGAGGTCGATCGCGCCGGGCGGCACGCCGAGCCGCCCGGCGAGGTGCTCGGCCATCGCCGACGCCTCGGTGCGCACCTCGTCGGGCCCTTGGCCGCCGGCGACGACGATGCGGGCGTCGGGCCGGCCGGGCAGCGCTGCGCGCCAGACCTCCGCCCCCCGCTCGACGCGTCGGCGCAGCAGCGGGCCGACCTCGCGCCCCCGGAGCCCCGCGCCGAGGATGAGCACGGCGCCGGGCGGCTCGTGCAGCGGCGCTCGCGCGTGCAGCAGCATCGCGCCGACGAGCACCGCGAAGCCGAGGCCCGCGGCCCAGAGCGGCGCCGCGAGCAGCAGCGCGGCGCGCGCGAGCGCCGGCTCGATCCCGACCGCGGCGACGATGCCGGCGGCGAGCAGCAGCATGCCGGCTCCGAGCGCCGCGATGAGCCGGTCGACGAGCCGCACGCGCACGAGCCGCGTGAGCACGAGACCGTGCCACGCCGAAGCGCCGCCGAGCGTGATGGTCGCGATCGCCGCGGCGACGACGACGGTGCCCCAGAGCGGCTCGCGAGCGTCGGCGTCGAGCCAGCGCGCGACCGGCGCAGCCACGAGGACGCCGACGATCGCGACGAGCGCGACCACGACCGCACCGGAGACGATCGCGGGAGCCAGCACGCGCATCCGCCCCCGCACCGCCGTCACGCTGCGACCCTAACCGGGCGGCGCGCCGCTTGCGGCAAGATCGAACGTGTGTTCGAATGATCGTCATGCGATGGGAGACGCAAGCCGCGACGCACGTCGACGACGACGCGCTGCCGGGTCTCGAGGAGCGCTCGAGCGTGCTCGAGTCATGGCCGACTCCGGGGTTCGACGGCATGTCGTTCCTCGAGATCACGGCGAAGAGCGCGCTCAACCACGTCGCGGGCGACGGCTTCATGAGCGGCGCGTGGACGATCAACCCCTACCGCGGCTGCCAGCACGCGTGCCGCTACTGCTTCGCGCGCAACACGCACACCTACCTCGACCTCGACGCGGGCGCCGACTTCGACTCCCGCATCGTCGTGAAGGCCAATCTCGTCGAGGTGCTCGAGCGCGAGCTCGCGGGGCCGCGCCGCGACGTCGACGCCGTGCAGCTGGGCACGAACACCGACCCGTACCAGCGCGCGGAGGGCCGCTACCGGCTCATGCCGGGCGTGCTGCGCGCGCTCGCGCGGCACGGCGCCTCGATCTCGATCCTCACGAAGGGCACGCTACTGCGGCGCGACCTGCCGCTGCTGCAGTCGATCGCGCGCGACGTGCCGGTCTCGATCGCGATGTCGATCGCGATCTTCGACGACGAGCTGCAGCAGGAGGTCGAGCCCGGCACCCCGACGACGCGCTCTCGGCTCGAGACGGTGCGCGCCGTCCGCGAGGCGGGGCTCGACTGCGCCGTCTTCGCGATGCCGATCATGCCGGGGCTCACCGACACGCGCGAGCACCTCGAGCGAGCGTTCGCGGCGATCGCCGAGGCGGGCGCGACGAGCGCGATCGCGAGCGCCCTGCACCTGCGGCCCGGCGCGCGCGAGTGGTACCTGCAGTGGCTCCGCGCCGAGCACCCCGAGCTGCTGCCGCTCTACGACCGGGTCTACCGCGACGAGCGCGGTCGCTTCGGGTCCTACGCGCACCCCGACTACCGCTCGTGGCTGCGCGATCGCATCCGCCCGCTGCAGCGCGGCTATGGGCTCGGCCGCACCGTCGTCGCACCCGGCACCGGCATCTCGGCCGTCGCGCCGAGCAACCGCGCGAAGCAGCTGCCGAGCACCTCGGGCGAGCCGATGCTCGCGGCGGCGACGCTCTTCTGAGCGGCGGCGCCACCTCAGTGCAGCGGGAAGCGGGCGTGCTCGTCGAGCGTCAGCAGGTCGTCGAGGTAGCCGAGGTTCCCCTCCGGTTCCGATTCCACGCCCTCCGTGAGGTGCCACGTGCCCCACTCGAGCTTCATGTAGGTGAGGGCGGTGGGCCAGATGTCGCGCTCCTGCTGCGTGAGGTGCGCCTCGGAGAGGTATCCGCCGCGGAACGCGGCCCACTCGTCGCTGCCGAGCGCGCTCCCGCCGGAGCCCGCGTGCTCAAGCGGGAACAGCAGCGCCGCGACCGCGAGGTCGAGGATGCGCGGCGCGAACGCGGCGTTCTCGAGGTCGAGCGCGAGCGCGCCCTGGTCGTCGAACAGCAGGTTGACCGCGCGGTGGTCGAGCGAGACGGGCATCGCGGGGACGTCGGCCGCGCGCATCCGCTCGAGCAGGTTGGCGAAGCCGTCGAGCTGGGCGATCCAGCGCGATGCATCGGAGTGCGGCCAGTGCTGCGCGGCGCTGTCGCGGATCGCGTCGATGTCCTCGTCGATCGAGCGCCGCTCCGCGCTGCCCCACTCGAACGGTGGGAAGCCGTCGATGGCAAGCCCGGCAGAGGCCGCGTGCATGCGGCCGAGCAGCCGCCCGGCCGCCGCGAGGTCGTCGGCGCCGCCATCCCACTCGCGGCCGCGGAGCTGCGGGTATGCGACCCAGTTCTCGTCACCGGCGATCTCGTCACCGGCCTCGCCGCCGGTCGAGGCGGCGCCGAACGGCTCCGCCTGATCACCGCCGCCGACGGCGACGGGCGGCACGAGCGGGGCCACCGTGCGGATGCCGTGCGCGACGAGCGCCCGCTGCCACGCCTCGAGCGGTACGGGAGCGCTCCACGTGCGCTTCACGACCGCCGCGACGTCGCCGTCGCCGCCGTGCACGCGCGCCGGCCAGACCTCGCTCCAGGGCGAGAGCGACTCGCCCGGCTCGATCGTGAGCACCTCGCCGAACGCCGCCTGGACCTCGTCTCGCTGAGCCATGCCCCAGAACCTACGCGCGCATCCGCCGAGTCTGCTGAGATCGGCGTCCGCAGCGCGTCAGCGCTTCGGCCAGTGCCAACGCGGCTGGTCGAGCGGACCCTCGCGGCCGGCGACGAGCGTCTCGCCGTGCTGCTTCTCGAGCTCGACGCGCGTGCCGCCGAGCGCGGCGACGAGCTGCTGCTGGTGCGTGACCACGACGACCTGCGTCTGCTCGGCCGCGCGGCGGATGAGGGATGCGAGCGGCGCGATGAGCTCGGCGTGCAGGCTGCGCTCGGGCTCGTTGAGCACCACGAGGCTCGGCCGCTCGAGCGAGGTGAGCGCGGCGAGCAGCAGCAGGAACTGCAGCGTGCCGTCGGAGAGCTCGGCGGCGGTGAGGAGGCGCAGCATGCCCGGCTGGCGGAGCGCGGGCGTCATGCGACCCTCGACCATCACCGTCTCGAGCCGCGAGCCGTCGAAGGCGTCGGCGACGGCGCGCTCGATGTCGCGATCGAAGCCGCCCTCGATCGACGTGCGCAGGACGGCGGCGAGGTTGGCGCCGTCGTCGTCGAGCCGCGGACTGCGCGTGCCGACCTGCGGCTGCCGCGCGGGTGAGCCCGCGTCGGTGCGGAGCGCGTCGTGGAAGCGCCACTGGCGCATCGAACGCCGCACGCCCGCGAGCTCCGCCGCGTCGGCCGCACCCGCATGCTCGTCGAGGACCGACTCCCACGTCCGGAGGCCACGTGTCACCTCGCGCCAGCCGTCGTCGCCGCGCACGCGCGCGAGCGGCCCGCGGCGCTCGACGAGCACGCTCGCCGGCCGCGGGTCGGGGCCGGCGAAGACGTGCTCCTGCTTGATGTGGGGGTCGCGGTCGAAGAGGCTCTGCTCGGGGATCGGCAGCCCGAGGTCGATCGCGTAGCCGAGCCCTTCGATCGAGGCGAAGCCGAGCCTGAGCGCGACGGGACCCGTGCGGATGAGGCCCTGCGTGGGCCCGCCGTCGCGCACCGCGCGGGCGATCCGCTCCGGGCCCGCCCAGCGCACCGCATCCAGTCCCCCGTCGAGGGCGAGCTCGCCCACCGCGTGCGCCCGCCCCGCCGCGGCGAGCAGGCGCAGCGCGCGATACAGGCTCGACTTGCCGCTGCCGTTGCGGCCCGTCACGACCGTGAGCTGCCCCAGGTCGAGAACGAGCGAGCGGATCGAGCGGTAGCCCTCGATCGCGAGGCGGTCGATCACGGCGCCGCGAGCGCGTCGGGCCCCTCGGTGACGAGCACGTGGAACTGCGCGGCGTCGAGGATGCGCACGCCGAGCGACTCGGCCTTCGCGAGCTTCGAGCCGGCGCCCGGGCCGGCGGCGACGAAGTCGGTCTTCTTCGACACGCTCGAGGCGGCCTTGCCGCCGGCGGCCATGATCGCCTCCTCGGCGCCCTCGCGCGTGTAGCCCTCGAGCGAGCCGGTGGCGACGACCGTGAGGCCGACGAGCACGCCGCCGCGCTCGGCTGCCGCGCCGGGACCGGGGTGACCCGGGGTCGCGAAGCGCACGCCGGCGGCGCGCCAGGCGTCGACGATCTCGCGGTGCCAGTCGACCGCGAGCCACTCGACGACCGCGTCGGCGATGATCGGGCCGACGCCCTCGACCTCGGCGAGCTCGGCGGGGGTCGCCGCCTCGATCGCCTCGAGCGACCCGAACCAGCCGGCGAGCGCGCGCGCCGCGACGGGGCCGACGTGGCGGATGTTGAGCGAGACGAGCTGCCGCCAGAGGTCCTTCGTCTTGGCTCGCTCGAGCTCGGCCAGCAGCGTCTCGGCCTGCTTCGACGGGTACGCGACCTCGACCTTCGTGATGCCCGCCTTCCGCCGCTCGGCGGGCGTCATCGACTCGGCCCCCGCCGGGTACTCGCGGCGGACGACCTGGAACGGGCGGCGCACGACCGGCTCGCCGTCGTCGAGCTTCGGCTGGCCCGTCTCGGCGTCGCGCACGACGACCTCGATCGGTACGAGCTGCTCGAGCGTCAGGGCGAACAGGCCCGCCTCGGTCGGCAACGGTGGCTCGGCCGGCACGCGTGGCTGCGTGAGCGCCGCCGCCGTGACCTCGCCGAGCGCCTCGATGTCGAGCGCGCCGCGGCTGCCGATGTGCTCGACCCGCCCCCGCACCTGCGCGGGGCAGTCCTTCGCGTTCGGGCAGCGGAGGTCGATGTCGCCCTCCTTCATCGGCCGCAGCGTCGTGCCGCACTCGGGGCAGCCCTCGGGCATGACGAACTCGCGCTCGGTGCCGTCGCGCAGCTCGACGACCGGGCCGAGCACCTCCGGGATCACGTCGCCGGCCTTCCGCAGCACGACGGTGTCGCCGATGAGCACGCCCTTGACGCGCACGACGTCCTGGTTGTGGAGGGTCGCCTGGCGCACGACCGAGCCTGCGACCTGCACGGGCGCCATGTTGGCGTAGGGCGTCGCCCGGCCGGTGCGGCCGACGCTCACGACGATGTCGAGCAGCTTCGTGTGCACCTCCTCCGGCGGGTACTTGTAGGCGATCGCCCAGCGCGGCGCGCGGCTCGTGATGCCGAGCTCGGCGTGGAGCGAGAGCTCGTCGACCTTCACGACGATGCCGTCGAGCTGGTGCTCGACCGAGTGCCGCTGCTCGCCGAAGCGCTCGACGTAGCCCACGACCTCGTCGACGCCGCGGAGCACCTCGACGTGCGGGCTCGTCGGCAAGCCCCACGACTCGAGCAGGCCGTAGACCTCGCTCTGCGCCCGGACGGGCGGGTCGCTCCACGCGCCGAAGCCGTGCACGAACATCGCGAGCGCCTCGATGCGTGCCTCGCCTGCCTCCCGCTCGAGCCCGGTCTTCTTCTCGAGCTGCTGGCGCAGGCCGCCGGAGGCGGCGTTCCGAGGGTTCGCGAACGCGGGGAAGCGCTTCGCGGCGCGATCTGCGGCGCGCTCCTCGTCGAACTCGCCGCGGCTCGCCACCGGCCGCTTCTCCCACTTCGCGCGGTCCTCGGCGATGGAGCGCTCGCGCAGCTCGGCCTGCAGGGCGTTGAGCCGCTCGAAGGCGGCGACCGGGATGAAGACCTCGCCGCGCACCTCGACGAGCTCGGGGTGACCGTCGCCCGCGAGCCGCTCAGGGATGCCGGCGACCCGCAGCGCGTTGGTCGTGACGACCTCGCCGACCCGGCCATCGCCGCGCGTCGCGGCCGAGGTGAGCACGCCGCGCTCGTAGCGCAGCGCGATCGCGAGGCCGTCGATCTTGAGCTCGGTGAGCCACGCGACCTCGCGCCCGGCAGCCGCCTCGGTCTTCGCGCACCACTCGCGCAGCTCCTCGATGGAGAAGACGTTGTCGAGGCTCAGCATGCGCTCGCGGTGCGGGGTCGTGGGCAGCCCGCTCGTCGTGCCGCCCTGCACCGACTGCGTGGGCGAGTCCTGGCTCTGCAGCTCGGGGTGCTCCCGCTCGAGCGCGTCGAGCTCGCGCACGAGCGCGTCGTACTCGGCGTCGGACATGATCGATGCGTCGCGGTCGTAGTAGGCGGCGCTCGCCTCCTCGATCCGCGCTCGCAGCTCCTGCGCCCGCTCGTTCGCGTCGCTGAGCGAGCCCTCTGCACCGATTCCCACCATGCGTTCATTCTGCACACAGCGACCCACAGGGAGGCTGGCGGCGTCCGGGCAATCCGGCGGTGCCCGGGCTCCGAACCCAGCACGACCGGCGCACGTCACCGAGACGGGCACCTCACCGCCGGCCGGACCTCAAGGAGGAAGCAATGTCCCGCTCACCGAATCGCCTCGTCGCCACCATCTTCGGCGCCGTCTACCTGCTCGTCGGCCTCATGGGCCTCTTCGTCGCCGGCACGAACATCGTCGGCGAGGAGGGTGGCCTGCTGCTCGGCGTCTTCCAGGTCAACCACCTGCACAACATCGTCCACCTCGCGATCGGCGCGGCGCTCCTGCTCGCGGGTCTGCGCAGCACCGCAGCGGCCAAGCGCGTGAACGTCATCGTCGGCGCGGTCTACCTGCTCGTCGGCATCGTGGGCTTCTTCATCGTCGACACGGCGGCGAACATCCTCGCCCTCAACACGCCCGACCACTTCCTGCACCTCGGGTCGGCGATCGTGCTGCTCGGCGTCGGCCTCGCGCTCGACCGCGACACGACGTCGCGCCGCGCGGCCGTCTAGGCGAGCCGGTGGCGTCACTGGCGCAGCTCGGCGGCGCCATCGCCGCGCTGGGGGCGGCGCTCATCGCACTCGCGGTGGGCGCCACCGCTCCGCTGTGGCTCGCCGTGCCGCTCCTCGCAGCCGGCGTCGGCCAGGCGATCGTCTCGGTGCTCGCGCTGCGCGGCGCGAAGCTCACGGTCGCGGCCGTCGCGACACCGCTGCTGCTCCCGACCCTCGCGTGGCTCGCGACGCTGCTCGTGGTTCGCGACCCAGCCGCATCCCTGCCGCTCGGGCCGATGCTCGCCGAGTCGGCGCTCGCGCTCACCGCCGCCGGCCTGCTCGGGCGCCGGTCGCGCGCGACGGGGGCTCCGGCACCGATCGCGTCACTGCTCGTGCTCGTCGGCGCCGCGGTCGTCGTCGCGCCCGTCGCGACCATCGCGCTCACCGGCACGCACGCGGGCGCCTTCGCGCAGCCGCACGGCGAGCACGGCGTCGTGCTCGATGTCGACGAGCACGTCGGGCACTAGCCGGGGCCTCGCTCAGCCTCCGTCGGGGCCGGCGAGCGTCTGCTGGTAGAGCGCGAGCCGCCACGCGTCGTCGACCCGCACGTACGCGCTCGACATGCGGGCGACGAAGTCGGTGCCGTCGCGCCGCGCGACGCCGGTGTAGACGAGCGCAGCCGACTCCGCGCCGAGCGTGACGATGCGCGGCTCTCGGATCTCGAACGTCGCCCACGGCGGCGCCTGCCCGAGCGAGGCGACGACCGCTGCGCGGTCGAGCACCGATCCGTCGACGAGCACCATCAGGCCGTCGTCGGTCATGAGCCGACCGTAGAAGTCGTCGCCGGTCGACTCGCACAGCGAGCGCCAGCCCGCTCGCTCGAGCGCGAGCAGCTCGTCGAGCGCGGTCACGCAGCGCCCGCCTCGGCGAGGTGCCCTGCAGCATCAGCGGCCACGGTCCGGTCGATCGTGACTTGCCCGAGCACGCGCGTGCCGTCGTAGAGCACGGCCGACTGCCCGGTCGCGACGCCCGACAGGGGCTCGGCCGGGTCGATGACGAGCTCGTCGCCGACCATGCGCGCGAAGGCCGGCACGGGGTCGGCGTGCGCGCGGATCTGCACCTCGACGTCCAGGCCGTCGGCGAGCTGCGGATGCGGTGCGCCGGCGTGGGAGATGCGGGTGCCGGCCACGCGCACGACCGCGAGGGCCTCCTTGGGGCCGACGACGAGCTGCCGGGACTGCGGCTTGACCTCGAGCACGAAGCGCGGCCGGCCGTCGGGCGAGGGGACGCCGAGCGACATGCCGCGGCGCTGGCCGACGGTGTAGCCGTGCACGCCCTCGTGCGAGCCGACGACGCGGCCGTCGCGGTCGACGATCTCGCCCGGCTCGGCGCCGAGCCGATCGGCGAGGAAGCCGCGGGTGTCGCCGTCGGGGATGAAGCAGATGTCGTGGCTGTCGGGCTTCTGCGCGAGCAGGAACCCGCGCTCGGCGGCCTCGGCGCGCACCTCGGCCTTCGTCGGGGTCTCGGCGAGCGGGAACCAGCAGTGCTCGAGCTGCGCGGCGGTGAGCACGCCGAGCACGTACGACTGATCCTTCGCCCAGTCGGCGGCGCGGTGCAGCTCGGCACCGCGCTCGGTGCGCTCGACGCGCGCGTAGTGCCCGGTGACGACGCGGTCGAACCCGAGCCCGATCGCGCGATCGAGGAGCGCCTCGAACTTGATCTTCTCGTTGCACCTCAGGCACGGGTTCGGCGTCCGGCCCGCGGCGTACTCGTCGACGAAGTCCTGCACGACGGCGTCGGCGAAGCGCTCGGAGAAGTCCCACACGTAGAACGGGATGCCGAGCCGGTCGGCGACGCGACGCGCATCCATCGCGTCCTCGACGGTGCAGCAGCCGCGGCTGCCGGTGCGGAGCGTGCCGGGCATGCGGCTGAGCGCGAGGTGGACGCCCACGACCTCGTGCCCGGCGTCGACGGCACGCGCGGCGGCGACGGCGGAGTCGACCCCGCCGGACATCGCGGCCAGCACCTTCATGCCGACAAGGCTATCGAGCGCCAGCCATCTCGTAGCCGGAGGTGCCAGTCTGTCAGCGTGACCGCTGCGCCGCTCACGATCTCGGTCGTGATCCCCGTGCTCGACGACGAGCGCGCGCTCGCGCGCTGCCTCGAGCGGCTCGCCGCGCAGTCGGTCGCGCCGCTCGAGGTGGTCGTGGTCGACAACGGCAGCGCCGACGGCTCGGCCGACGTCGCGCGCGCCGCCGGCGCGCGCGTCGTGGAGGAGCCGGTGCGCGGCATCCCGGCGGCGGCGGCCGCGGGCTACGACGCGGCGATCGGCGACGTCATCGCGCGCTGCGACGCCGACTCGATCGTCCCGACCGACTGGATCGAGCGCATCCGGGACGCCTTCGCCGCCGACCCGGCGCTCGAGGGGCTCACCGGCCCCGGCCGGTTCGTCGACCTGCCGCGAGCGTGGCGCGGGATCGCGAGCCTCGCCTACGCCGCCGGCACGTTCGGCGCGAGCGGCGCGGCGATCGCGAACGTGCCGCTGTGGGGCTCGAACATGGCGCTGCGCCGCACCGCGTGGGCGGCGGTCTCGGCCGACGTCGAGCGGCTCGACGCGAGCGTGCACGACGACCTCGACCTGACGATGCGGCTCGGCCCGCGCGCCCGGCTGCGCTTCGAGCCGCGGCTGCAGGTCGGCGCCGAGGGGCGCATGTTCCACAGCCGAGCCGCCGCGCGGGGCCGCGTCGCGATGGCGATGCGCACCTTCCGTCGCAACTGGGCGATCGACGGCTCAGCCGGCCGCCGCTGGCTGCACCGGGTCTCGGGCCGCGGCCTGCTCGAGCGGGAGGGGCGGCCGTGAGCTGGCTCGAGGGGCAGGACCGCTGGCTGCCGACCGATTGGCTGCGCGTCGCGATCGCCGTCTCGGTGCCTGCGGCCTACCTCGTCGCGGGCGGCCCGGCGGCCGCGGCGATGCTGCTCGCGCTCGGCGGCACGATGGCGCTGCGCTTCGCCCGCATGAGCGTGCCCGCCGACATCGTCGGGCAAGCGGTGCTCGGCGGCTCCGCCTGGTTCGCGGCGATCGGCGCGTACCAGGCCGTGCCGGGCCTCGACCTCGCGTCGCACCTCGCGAGCGGCGCGGTGCTCGCGCTGCTGACCCGCACGATCCTGCTGCGCTCGGGACTGCTGCCGGCGGAGCCGGGCGGCCGCGCGGCCCGCGTGCTGCACGTGACGACGGCGGTCGCGATGCTGGGCCTGCTGTGGGAGCTCGGCGAGTGGGCGGGCCACGCGTTCATCACGCCCGACATCGGCGTCGGCTACGAGGACACGCTCACCGACCTCGTCGCCGACGCGATCGGCGCGCTCATCGCCGCGGTCGCGGTCGAGTCCGGCGAGCGGCGGGAGCGCGGCCGGGCGGCCGCCGATGCCGCGACGACCGGCACGGCAGCGGACGATCCGGCAGCGGAGCTGCGCGAGCGCGAGCGCTGAAGCGCCCCGGCGGGCGCGCGCTCAGCCGAGCGAGCGCGCGCGCTCGACGGCGCTCGGCAGGGCTGCGAGCAGCGCCTCGACCTCTGCCTCGGTCGTCGTGCGACCGAGCGAGAGCCGCAGCGGCGCGGCGCCCTCGACGCCGCACGCGCGCACGACGTGCGACTCGCGAGCGACGCCGGCGGAGCACGCCGAGCCGTTCGAGACCGCGAAGCCCGCCTCGTCGAGCAGGAACTGCAGCGCCTCGCCGCTCGCGCCCTCGACCACGAGGTGCGCGATGTGCGGCAGCCGCTCGTCGGCCGTGAGGATCCGCACGGCCGGCAGCGACGAGGCGAGCGAGCGGATGCGGTCGGTGAGGGCCACGAGGCGCGTGGCCTCGGCGTCGAGCTCGGCGCGCGCCTCCTCCGCAGCGAGCGCGAAGAGCGAGGCCCCGAGCGCGTCCTGCGTGCCGGAGCGGAGGCCGCGCTGCTGCCCGCCGCCGTGGTGGAGCGCCTCGATCCGCACGTCGCGGCCGACGACGAGCGCGCCGACGCCGTGCGGGCCGCCGATCTTGTGGCTCGCGACGCTCATGAGCGACGCGCCCGAGTCGTCGAACCGCAGCGGCACGTGCCCGAAGGCGCCCACGGCGTCGAGGTGGAGGGGCACGCCCGCGCGCGCCGACGCATCCGACGCCTCGCGCACGGGCTGGAGCGAGCCGACCTCGTTGCTCGCGACGAGCATCGTCGCGACCGCGGCGCCGCCCTGCTCGAGCGCCGCGCGGAAGGCCTCGAGGTCGGTCACCGCCTGCTCGTCGACGCCCACCCAGCGCACGGGGGCGCCGTGCGCCTCGAGCCACGCGACGGCGTCGAGCGTCGCGTGGTGCTCGGCGACGGGCACGACGATCGCGCCCGCAGCGCCGGCGTCGCGAGCCGCCCACCACGCGCCCTTGAGCGCGAGGTTGATCGACTCGGTGCCGCCGGAGGTGAGCACGACCTCGGTCGGGTGGCACCCGAGGGCGATCGCGAGGCGCTCGCGCGCCTCCTCGAGCACCGCCCGGGCGCGCTGGCCCTCGCGGTGCGTCGACGCGGGGTTCGCGAGCGGCTCCGCCGTCGCGAGCGCCTGCCGCACCGACTCGCGCATCGGCGTCGAGGCGGCGTGATCGAACTGGTGCACGCTCCCCTACCCTAGAGCGCGTGAGTGCGGGCGACGAGCGGGTGCGGGGCATCGCGCCCACCGCGATCGGCCACCGGCTCACCGTCTGGTCGCGCCACGCGACGGCGATGGAGCTGCGGGTGTTCGACGCGGGCGACCCCGACTGGCTGCTGCACGCGCTCCCGATGGAGCGCGTCGGCGACGAGTTCACGATCGACACCGAGCTGCTGCAGGTCGGCACCCCGTACGCGATCGGCGTGGAGGGGCCGGTGGGGCCCGGGCACGCCTTCGATCCGGCGCGGAACGCCATCCCGCCGCACGCGCGCGGCATCGTGCGCACGCCCCACGGCCAGCACCGCGCGACGGTCACCGACGACGCCTTCGACTGGGGCGACGCCCTGCGGCCGCGCGTCCGCCGCGACCGGCAGGTGATCTACGAGGCGCACGTCAAGGGCATGACGAAGCTGAGCCCCCACATGCCGCCCGAGCTCCGCGGCACCTACGCGGGCCTCGCGCATCCGTCGACCATCCGGTACCTGCAGGAGCTCGGCGTCACGACCGTGCAGCTGCTGCCGATCCACCTGTTCGTCTCCGAGCAGCGCCTGATCCGCCAGGGCAGGGTCAACCACTGGGGCTACAACTCGCTCAGCTGGTTCGCGCCGCACAGCGCCTACGCCTCGCGGCAAGCGCAGTTCGACGGCACGGGCGGCGTGCTGCGCGAGGTCAAGGGCATGGTGCGCCTGCTGCACGAGGCGGGGCTGCAGGTCTTCCTCGACGTCGTCTACAACCACACGTCGGAGGAGGGCGCCGACGGCCCGCCGTCGAGCCTGCGGCTCATCGACAACGCGTCGTACTACCGCCTCGACGACGAGGGACGGCCCATCGACTGGACCGGCTGCGGCAACACCCTCGACGCCTCCGAGCCCGCGGCGCAGGAGCTCGTGCTCGACTCGCTGCGCTACTGGCACCGCGAGATGCAGATCGACGGCTTCCGCTTCGACCTCGCCGTCACGCTCGGGCGGGGCGCCCACGGCGCCTTCAACCCTCGGCACCCGCTGCTGCAGCGCATCCTCGCCGACCCCGCACTCTCCGAGGCGACGATGATCGCCGAGCCGTGGGACATCGGTCCCGACGGCTGGCAGACCGGCCGCTTCCCCACCGGCTTCTCGGAGTGGAACGACCGCTTCCGCGACACCGCCCGGCAGTTCTGGCTCAGCGACTACCGCTCCTTTCGGCAGGGCGGCGACGGCGCGACGGGCGTCGGCCCGCTCGCGCACGCCGTCTCGGGCTCGGAGGGCCTGTTCGCCTCCGAGCGCGGGCCCGTCGAGAGCGTGAGCTTCATCACCGCGCACGACGGGTTCACGCTCGCCGACCTCGTGCGCTACGACCGCAAGCACAACGAGGCCAACGGCGAGGACGGCCGCGACGGCGCCGGCGACAACCGCTCCTTCAACCACGGCGTCGAGGGGCCGAGCGACGACATCGGCATCGAGCTCGACCGCCGGAAGTCGATGCGCAACCTGCTCGGCACGCTGCTCGTCTCGGCCGGCCTCCCGATGCTCACGATGGGCGACGAGATCGGGCGCTCCCAGCGCGGCAACAACAACGCCTACAACCAGGACTCGGCCCTCACGTGGATGCGGTGGGAGCGGGAGGGCTGGCAGGTCGCGTTCCTCGAGCAGACGAAGCGCCTGCTGCGGCTGCGGCGCGCGCACCCGGCGCTGCGGCCCCGCGAGTACGGCCAGGGCGGCCAGCGCGTCGCGGGGGCCTCGCGGCTCGACTGGTACAACGCCGACGGCCTGCACATGACGATCGACGACTGGGACCACTCCCACGACCGCACGATGCAGATGCTCGCCGAGTCGACGTCGGTCGACGAGCCCTACTCGCGCGTGCTCGTCGTCTTCCACGGCTCGCCGCGCGAGCGGATCGTCGTGGTGCCGGAGGCCGACGGCGCGACCGGCTTCGAGCTGCTGTGGGACTCGGCGCTCGACGGCGCGGGCGACGAGCTCGTCGCGCCGGGCGGCGAGATCTCGATCACGCCCATGAGCCTGCGCGTCTACGCCGTGCACGGGATGCCCGCGGCCGGAGTGCCGGAGCCGACGGTCGCGCGCTACCGCACGCCGCCGTCGGCCCCGACGACCGAGCAGGGCTCCCCGAGCGGTCAGCCCTTCGCGTAGGCGACGAGGCCGAGCTCGACCTCGGAGTCGAGCATCGGGTGCTGCGGCACGACGCGCACGGTGTAGCCGAAGGTGCCGGCGACCGGGAGCTGCACCTGCACCTCGAAGCGGTGCGCGTCGCCCTCGACCGCGACGGGCTCGAGCGCGTAGCGGCGCGTGCCGCGCAGCTCCCCCTCCTCGGTCATCCTGCCGGCGACGACCTCGACCTTGACGTCCGACTCCGGGATGCCGTCGAGCGCGACGTAGGCGCGCACGAGCACGGTGTCGCCGATGACCGGGGGCGTGTCGACCCCCTCGACCTCGACGTGGCGCACCTCGATGCGCCCGAACGACTCCCGCATCCGCCCCGTGAACGCCGCGAGCTCGCGCCCCGCCCGGTAGCCGTCGGCCGTCGCGATCGCCGAGGCGCGCGCCGCGGGCGCGTAGAGCCGCGAGACGTACTCGGCGAGCATCCGCTCGGCCGAGAGCTCGGGGCTCAAGGTCGCGAGCGTGTGCCGGATCGACTCGATCCACGCGGTCGGCAGGCCGCGCTCGTCGCGCTCGTAGAAGCGCGGCGCGACCTGGTGCTCGATGATCTCGTAGAGCGCGTTGGCCTCGAACGCGTCGCGCTGCGCCGCATCCATCTGCTCGTGCGCCGACGGGATCGCCCAGCCGTTCTTGCCGTCGAAGTACTCGTCCCACCAGCCGTCGAGGATCGACAGGTTGAGCGAGCCGTTGAGCGCAGCCTTCATGCCCGACGTGCCGCACGCCTCGAGCGGCCGCAGCGGATTGTTGAGCCACACGTCGCAGCCCGGGTAGAGCGACTTCGCCATCGAGATGTCGTAGTTCTCGAGGAAGACGATGCGGCCGCGCACCTCCGGCTCCTGCGAGAAGCGCACGAGCTCCTGGATGAGGCCCTTGCCGGCCTCGTCGGCCGGGTGCGACTTGCCCGCGATGATGAGCTGCACGGGGCGCTCGGGGTGCGTGAGCAGCGCCCGCAGCCGGTCGCGGTCGTGCAGCATGAGCGTGAGCCGCTTGTACGTCGGCACGCGACGCGCGAACCCGATCGTCAGCACGTCGGGGTCGAGCATCTCGTCGATCCAGCGCGGGGCCACGCCCTCGTTGCGCTCGTGCTTGACGCGCGTGCGGGCGCGCGCATCCTCGATCGTCTGCCGGCGCATCTCGTTGCGCGCCGTCCAGATCGTCTCGTCCGAGACGGCGTCGGAGGCCCAGTCGCAGCGCGTCGTGTCGAGCGTGCCGAGCTCGCGCTCGGCGAGGTGCTTGAGCACGGGCGAGGTCCAGGTGGATGCGTGCACGCCGTTGGTCACGGACGTGATCGGCAGCTCATCGGTGTCGAAGCCGGGCCAGCGGTCCTGGAACATCGAGCGGCTCACGGCGCCGTGGAGCTTCGAGACGCCGTTCGCGCGCTGCGCGATCGAGAAGCCGAGCTGCGCCATGTTGAAGATGTTCGGGTCGCTCTCGCGGCCGAGCGCGAGCACGCGGTCGACGTCGATGCCCGGCACGAGCTCGCCCGTCAGGTGGCTGCGCACGAGCTCGACGTCGAAGCGGTCGATGCCCGCGGGCACGGGCGTGTGGGTCGTGAAGACCGTGCCGGCGCGCACGACCGCGAGCGCCTCGTCGAAGCCGAGGCCCTCGCGCGAGATGAGCTGCGACATGCGCTCGACGCCGAGGAAGCCGGCGTGGCCCTCGTTCGAGTGGAAGACCCCCGGCCGCGGCGCGCCCGTGAGCTCGCTGTAGACGTCGAGGGCACGCACGCCGCCGATGCCGAGCAGCAGCTCCTGCTGCAGCCGGTGCTCGCCGCCGCCGCCGTAGAGCCGGTCGGCGACGCCGCGCAGGTCGTCGTCGTTCTCGTGGATGTTCGTGTCGAGCAGGAGGAGCGGCACGCGGCCGATCGTGGCCTGCCAGATGCGCGCGTGGAGCGTGCGGGCGCCCGGCAGGGCGATCGAGACCGTCGCGTGCTCGCCGTCGGGGCGCCGCAGGATCGTGAGCGGCAGGCCGTCGGGGTCGAGCACCGGGTAGGCCTCCTGCTGCCAGCCCTCGCGCGAGATCGCCTGCTTGAAGTAGCCGGCCTGGTAGAAGAGCCCGACGCCCACGATCGGCACGCCGAGGTCGCTCGCGGCCTTGAGGTGGTCGCCCGCGAGGATGCCGAGGCCGCCGGAGTACTGCGGCAGCGCGCTCGTGATGCCGAACTCGGGCGAGAAGTAGGCGATCGACTCGGGCACGTCCTCGAGCGACTGGTACCAGCGCGCTTGCGACAAGTAGTCGTCGAGCTCGTCGGCGAGCGCGTCGACGCGGGCGACGAAGGCGTCGTCGGCGGCGAGCTGCCCCAGCCGCTCGGTGCCGACCCAGCCCAGCAGCTGCAGCGGGTCGTGCCCGGTCGCGCGCCAGCCCTCGAGCGAGATCTCGCGGAAGAGCTCGCGGGTCGGCTCGTGCCACGACCAGCGCAGGTTCGAGGCCAGCTGCTCGAGGCGGCGCAGGCGCTCGGGGAGGGACGTGCGGACGGTGAACTTGCGAATCGCTCTCACGGGTCCAGAGCCTAGTCGGCGACTGTCCGCGCGCTCGCAGGAGCGGTGGGTAGGTTGTGGTCGTGGCGAAGCAGATGGATGTCCTGTCCGGCCGGATCCCGGTGCTCGACCTGTACCCGCAGCAGCCCGGGAACACGTTCCCGGCGAAGGCGGTGGAGGGCGACGTGATCCCGTTCCGCGCGGTCGCGTTCCGCGAGGGTCACGACCGCATCGGCGTGACGCTCGTGCTGCGCTCCCCCTCCGGGCGCGAGCGGCGCGTGCCGATGGAGCCGCTCGGCGACGGCTTCGACCGCTGGCGGGCGCTCGCGCAGGTCGACGACCGCGGCACGTGGCGATGGCACGTCGAGGCCTGGGCCGACGAGTGGGCGACGTGGCACCACAACGCCGAGATCAAGATCCCGGCCGACATCGACACCGAGCTCATGGCCACGATCGGCGCGCAGCTGCTGAGCCGCGCGGCGAAGAGCGCGACCGGCGCCGACGCGACGCTCCTCGCGGGCGCGGCGAAGGCGCTCGGCGACTCGCGCGCCCCGATCCTGCAGCGCTGGGCGTCCGTCAACGACCCCGCCATCCTCGACGCGGTCGACCGCCACCGCCCGCGGTCGCTCGAGACCGCATCCGCCGAGCTCGAGCTGCGCGTCGAGCGCACGCGCGCGGCCGTCGGCGCCTGGTACGAGTTCTTCCCGCGCTCCGAGGGCGCCGTGCGGCGCAGCGACGGCACCTGGCGCTCCGGCACGTTCGAGACGGCCGCCAAGCGGCTGCCGGCCGTCAAGGCCATGGGCTTCGACGTGCTCTACCTGCCGCCCGTGCACCCCATCGGCGAGGTCAACCGCAAGGGCCGCAACAACACCCTCACGCCGCAGCCGGGCGATCCGGGCAGCCCGTGGGCGATCGGCTCGAAGCACGGCGGTCACGACGCGATCCACCCCGACCTCGGCACGATCGACGACTTCCGCGCGTTCGTGGCGAAGGCGGCGGATGCCGGGCTCGAGGTCGCGATGGACCTCGCCCTCCAGGCCGCGCCCGACCACCCGTGGGTCACCGAGCATCCGGAGTGGTTCACGACCCTCCCCGACGGCTCGATCGCCTTCGCCGAGAACCCGCCGAAGAAGTACCAGGACATCTACCCCATCAACTTCGACAACGACCCCGAGGGGATCGTCGCCGAGGTGCGCCGCATCATCGACCAGTGGATCGCGTGCGGCGTGCGCATCTTCCGCGTCGACAACCCGCACACGAAGCCGCTGTGGTTCTGGGAGCGCACCATCCGCGAGGTGAACGAGGAGCACGGCGACATCGTCTTCCTCGCCGAGGCCTTCACCCGGCCCGCGGTGATGCAGGCGCTCGGCAAGGTCGGCTTCCAGCAGTCGTACACGTACTTCGCCTGGCGCAACACGAAGGCCGAGCTCGAGGAGTACCTGCAGGAGGTCTCCGGCGAGCAGGCCGCGTGGTTCAAGCCCGCGTTCTGGGTCAACACCCCCGACATCCTCACCGAGTACCTGCAGTTCGGCGGCGTGCCCGCGTTCAAGGTGCGCGCGGCCATCGCCGCGACCGCGGTGCCGACGTGGGGCATGTACGCCGGCTACGAGCTCATCGAGGCGGTCGCGCGCCCCGGCGCGGAAGAGGCGATCGACAACGAGAAGTACGAGTACAAGCCGCGCGACTGGGAGCAGGCCGAGCGCAACGGCACGACGATCGCCCCGTACATCACCCGGCTCAACGAGATCCGTGCGGAGCACCCGGCGATCCGCCAGCTGTGGGCGCTCGACGTGCACTGGTCGGACGACGACGCGGTCCTCGTCTACTCGAAGCGCGTCGAGGGCCGCTTCACCGAGACCGGCGAGGACGACACGATCATCGTGATCGCGAACGTCGACCCGCACTCGGCGCGCCAGACGACCGTGCACCTCGACCTGACGAAGCTCGGCCTGCGGCCCGGCGACCGGTTCGAGGCCCACGACCTCATCAGCGGCGAGACCTGGACGTGGAGCGACCACAACTTCGTGCGGCTCGACGCCTTCGTCGAGCCCGCGCACATCATCCACGTACGACGATCGGAGGCATGATGCTCGACGACGCAACCCTCCGCCGCCTCGCCGAGGGAGCGCATCCGCTGCCCCACGACCTGCTGGGCGCGCACCCGATCGACAGCGCGACGCACCTCGTGCGGGCCGTGCGGCACCTCGCCGACGGCGTCGCGGTCGTGGGCGAGGCGGAGACGCCGATGGAGCACCTCGGGCACGGGGTGTGGGAAGCCACGGTGACCGGCCCCATCCGCCCCTATCGCTTGCGCACGACCTACGGCGACGGCGGCTCGTGGGAAGCGGAGGACCCGTACCGCTTCACGCCGACGCTCGGCGAGCTCGACCTGCACCTGTGGCGCGAGGGCCGCCACGAGCAGGCGTGGAAGGTGCTCGGCTCGCGGCTGCGCGAGCACGAGGGCGTGCGGGGTGCGACGTTCGCCGTCTGGGCGCCGAACGCGCACGCGGTGCGCATCATCGGCGACTTCAACGACTGGGTCGGGCGCGGCCACGCGATGCGCTCGATGGGGGCGAGCGGCGTCTGGGAGCTGTTCGTGCCGGGCGAGCTCGAGCACGCCGCCTACAAGTACGAGATCCTCACCGACCACGGCTGGGTGACGCGCGCCGATCCGATGGCGCGCTATACCGAGGTGCCGCCAGCGACCGCGTCGAAGATCGGCACGAGCCGCTTCGCGTGGAGCGATGACGAGTGGATGCGGTCCCGGGCCGCGAGGGACCCCCACAACACCCCCATGTCGGTCTACGAGCTGCACTTCGGCTCGTGGCGGCCGGGCCTCGACTACCGCGAGATGGCCGATGCGCTCATCGAGCACCTCGAGCTGACGGGCTTCACGCACGTCGAGTTCATGCCGCTCGCCGAGCACCCCTTCGGCGGCTCGTGGGGCTACCAGGTCACCGGCTACTACGCGCCCACGAGCCGCTTCGGCCACCCCGACGACCTGCGCTACCTCATCGACAGGCTGCACCGCGCCGGCTACGGCGTGATCATGGACTGGGTGCCCGGCCACTTCCCGAAGGACGAGTGGGCGCTCGCGCGCTTCGACGGCCGGCCGCTCTACGAGCACCCCGACCCGCGCCGCGGCGACCAGCCCGACTGGGGCACGCACGTGTTCGACTTCGGCCGGCCGGAGGTGAAGAACTTCCTCGTCGCGAACGCCGTCTACTGGATGGAGGAGTTCCACATCGACGGCCTGCGCGTCGACGCGGTCGCCTCGATGCTCTACCTCGACTACTCGCGCAACGACGGCGAGTGGCTACCGAACGTGCACGGCGGGCGGGAGCACCTCGAGGCGATCGCGCTCCTGCAGGAGGTCAACGCGACGGTCTACCGCAGGTGCCCCGGCATCGTCATGATCGCCGAGGAGTCGACCTCGTGGCCGGGCGTCACGAAGCCGACGGACGTCGACGGGCTCGGCTTCGGGCTCAAGTGGAACATGGGCTGGATGCACGACACGCTCCAGTACATGGCGGTCGATCCGATGTACCGCTCGCACCACCACGGCGACATCACGTTCTCGTTCCTGTACGCGTTCTCGGAGCAGTTCGTGCTGCCGATCAGCCACGACGAGGTCGTGCACGGCAAGGGCTCGCTGCTGAACAAGATGCCCGGCGACCAGTGGCAGAAGCTCGCCTCGGTGCGCGCCTACCTGACGTTCATGTGGGCGCACCCCGGCAAGCAGCTGCTGTTCATGGGACAGGAGTTCGGGCAGCCGAGCGAGTGGAGCGAGGCGCGCGGCCTCGACTGGTGGATCCTCGACCAGCCGGTGCACCGCGGCCTCATGTCGCTCGTCGGCCAGCTCAACCGCGTCTACCGCGAGACCGAGGCGCTCTGGCTGCGCGACAACGAGCCGGGCGGCTTCGAGTGGATCGACGGGGGCAACTCCTCCGACAACGTCGTGGCGTTCCTGCGCTGGGGCGCCGATCGCGATCCGGTCGCGGGGATCGTCAACTTCTCCGGGCGCCCGATCGAGGGCTACCGGATGGGGCTGCCGTTCGCGGGCGCGTGGGAGGAGGTCGTGAACTCCGACGCCGTCGAGTTCGGCGGCTCAGGTGTCGGCAACCTCGGCATCGTCCACGCGGTCGACGAGCCGTGGGGCGGCCGCCCGGCGTCGGCGACGATCACGATCCCGCCGCTCGCGGGCCTGCTCCTGAAGCCGAAGGCAGCGCCTTCCCCCGCTCCGGCAGCCGCGACCGCGAGCGAGGTGACCGCCCCGCCCGCGAAGTGAGTGGCGCCTCCCGCACCTGACTGGCGCCTCCCGCACCTGAGCGGCGCCTCCCAGACCTGAGCGGCGCCTCCCGCACCTGAGCGGCGCCTCCCGCACCTGAGCGGCGCCTCCCGCTCTCGAGTGGTCAGTTCGGCGCGCGAGCGGTCACTTCCGCGCGCGAGCGGTCACTTCCGCGCCCGAGCGGTCACTTCCGCGCCCGAGCGGTCACTTCCGCGCCCGAGCGGTCAGTTCCGCGCGCGAGCGGTCACTCCAGCACGCGAGCGGTCACTGCCACGCGTGAGCAGTGCCAACCCGCTCAAGCGGCCGGACGCATCCGAGACCGACACCTCTCTCCCCGAACTGACCGCTCACAAGCGCGACTGACCGCTCACATCCCGGACTGACCGTTCACGCGCGGGACTGACCGTTCACGCGCGGAACTGACCGTTCGGACGCCGAACTGACCGCTCACCCGCCGGAGGCGCCACTCGGCGCCGCCGCTGCGGGCGGAGCGCCGGCGTGGCTAGTAGAGGAGCGCGGTCAGGCGCTTGCGCGCCGCGATCACGCGCGGGTCCTCGAGACCGACGATCTCGAAGTGGTCGAGCAGCCGCAGGCGAACGTCCTGCTTCTCGTCGCCCGGCAGCGTCGCCATGAGCTCGAGCAGCCGCAGGAACGCATCCTCGACGTGCCCGCCCGAGACGTCGAGGTCTGCCGCGAGCATCTGCGCTTCGATGTCGCGCGGCGCCGCGGCCGCAGCAGCGCGCACCTCGTCGGTCGTCTTGCCCTGCAGCCGCGAGAGCAGCCGCACCTGCGCGAGCCCGGCGATCGCGTCGGCGTCGCGCGGGTTCTGCGCGATCGCCTTCTCGAACGCCGCGATCGCTGCGGGCAGGTCGCCCGTCTCGAGCGCGTCGTACGCCTCCTGGTGCAGCGGCGGCACCGGCTCGGGCGCGGGCTCGGCGGGCGCCTCGTCGGCGTCGCCGACCGGCACGCGACCGGTGATGCCCTGCTGCTCGGCGAACGCGAGCACCTGCTCGAGGACGTCCTTCACCTGCTCCTCCGGCAGGGCGCCGGTGAAGAGCGGCGCCGGGCGGCCCCCGATGACAGCCGCGACCGTCGGGATCGACTGCGCGTTGAACGCCTGCACGAGCTGCGGGTTCGTGTCGGCGTCGACCTTCGCGAGCACGAGCCGGCCGCCGTGGCCCTGGATGAGGCGCTCGAGCACCGGCGAGAGCTGCTTGCACGGCCCGCACCACTCGGCCCAGATGTCGATGATGACCGGCACGCGGTTCGAGAGCTCGACGACCTGCGCGAAGTCGGCGTCGGTGACGTCGATGATCGCGCTCGGCATGCCGCCGGGCGCGCCGTCCCCCGCGGGCGAGGGCGCGGGCTGCTCGTGGCGGGCGGCGAGGGCCGACAGGTCGACCGCTCCCCCCATCGACGCTGGCAGTCGAGCCTCCGACATCACTGGACCTCCCTTGCGCTCACGAGCGACTGGCTGTAGCCGACGACCTGGATCTGCGTGCCCTCCGGCGCATCCGCCGGCGGCACCGAGAAGAGCACCTGGATCTGGTAGGTCGTCTCAATCCCGGTGTCCGACTGCTGGACGCCGGCGAGGATGCCCGCGCCGGCCTGCGCCTCGATCTCGACGCCGCTCTCCGTCGGGGTGGTGCGCTGCGTCTCGAGGAACGACGTCGCCAGCAGCGCGCCGCCCTCGTTCGTGACGAGCAGCATCGGCGCCTGCTCGTCCTCGGCGACGCTCCACTCGAGGTTCGAGAGCTCGAACTCGGGCAGCGCGCGCATCGCGTCCTTCGCGGGACGTCCGATCTCGGCGCGCAGCGCATCCCCCTCCTCGCGGAACCACGAGTTGTACTGCGACTCGGCGCCGTTCAGGATCACGTCGGCGTACGCGGCGGTGATCTCGTTCGGCCGGTGCAGCAGCAGCGGGGTGTCGCCCGGCAGGCTCGCGGCGCCGATCGTCGGGCTGGCGACGGCCGGCAGCTGCACGCCAGAGGCGAGCGTCATCATGTAGGCGAGCCGGTAGTTGGAGCGCGCGTCGGGCTGCTGGAACATGAGCGCCGACTGGGCCTGCGCGCCGTCCTGCCACCCGACGACGGCCATGACCGAGCGGGGCCACACCTCCGTCTGCTGCGGGAGCAGCAGCTCGACCTCGCCGTCGGGGATCCCGGGCGCCGGCGCGAGCTCGGCGTTCTGCGAGCGCACCTGGTAGTTCGTCGTGCGGGCCTCGAGCATCGGGCCCGCGAGGCGGCTCGCGGCGACCTCGGCGTTCAGCGCCTCGTCGGCCTCGGCGACCGTCTCGCGCGTCGACTCGAGCACGCGGTCGAACTGGTTCTCGGTGAGCGCGACCGGCGGCAGGGTCTCCTCGAGCGTCGAGGGCGTGGGCGCGTCGGTCGGGGCCGCCTCCGTCTCGCCACCGGGCCAGTACTGGGGCCCGCAGCCGGTGAGGCCGACGATCGCGACGACGGGCAGGGCGATGAGCCCGAAGCGGCTGCGGCGCGAGCGCGTCGCGCGCCGCTCGCGCGTGCCCGACTCGCGCTCGGGGGTGTCGGGGGCGGATGCCGTCCCGGGCTCGGGCGCGGACGCCGCGGCGGGCGCGCCGTCGGCACCCTGCTCGGCCGACGACGCCGAAGCCGTCTCCGACGCGGGCTCCGCGCTCGACGGCGTCGACCCATCCGCCTCGACCGCGCCCTGCTCGCCGGCGGGCGGCGCGGGCGAGATGGGCTTCGCGGGCAGCGGCAGGCCCTCCTGCGCCTCGCGGCGCAGCGCGCGGCGCTCGGTGCGCGAGAGCTCGCGGTGGCTGCGGCGCTGCGGGCCGCGGCGGCGACGGTGGTGGCGCAGCGCGAGCAGCAGGAACAGCAGCGCGAGCGCGAGGAAGACGAGGCCGGCGGTGATGAGCGGGCCGAAGAGCGGCGTCTTCGCATCGAACGGCCACGCGACGCCGATCGCCGCCGGGGCGGCCTCGCCGGGCGCGCCCGTGATGGCGACCGAGTAGCCGATCGGCAGGTCGATCGTCAGCTCGATCGATCCCTCACCCTGCGTCTCCTCGATCCACATGTCGCTGCCGGCGATCTGGGGCAGGGGGTCCTCGTCGCCGCGCTGCTCGTCGAGCACGAGGGCGTCGGTCTCGTCGACGCTCGCGATCGCGTGCGCGCTCTCACCGACCCAGCCGGCGACGTCGTGGGCGCGGCCGACGACCGCGGTGACGGGGCCGTCGCCCTCGACGGTGAGCGTCTGCACGCCGTCGTGCGCGTTCATCGCCTCACCCGGGATGATGACGACCTGGGACTCGGCGGGCTCTTGGACCTGGGCGACGATCGTCTCCGGCGGCGCCCAGATCGTGCGCTGCCCGATGCCGAGGCCGAGCAGCACGAGCGAGATCGCGAGGCTCACGGCCGCGAGGATGTATCGCACGGGTCAGAGGTCCTTTCACGCTCGCCGCGGGTTGCGGCGGGCCGTCCGGCCGGACGACGCAGAGCGGGCAAGCCTCCAGGGTACCGACGATCCCTGGGTGCTGCCAAGCGCCCGGTGATAGCGGGCTCCGCTCGGCCGCGCGGCGTGCAGGGAGCGGCGTGCGGCGTGAGCCTAGGATGCGGGTTGTGAAGATCCGCAACGCCTTCGTGCTCGGCCTGCTCGGCGGCCTGGGCGTGCTCCTGGCCATCGCCATCGGCGCGGCGGTGCAGCAGATCGGCACCGTGCTCGTGTGGGCGTTCGCCGGCATCTTCCTCGCGCTCGGCCTCGAGCCGGTCATCCAGTTCCTCATCCGCCGCCGCGTGCCGCGCTGGGCCGCGGTGCTGCTGATCTTCATCGTGATCGTCGCGGCGCTCGTGGGCGCCGGCTGGCTCATCGTGCCGACGATCGTGGCGCAGTTCTCGCTCCTCGTGCAGGCGATCGCGCAGGAGGTCGAGAGCGGCCTGCTCGACAGCGTGCTCGACTGGGTGCGCGAGACGTTCCCGGCCTTCGACGTCGACGGCACGCTCGACCAGCTCGGCGGCGCGCTCACCGACTTCAACACCTGGTCGTCGCTGCCGCCGTGGATGGCGGAGGTGCTCGGGTCGATCGTCGCGAGCGTCGGGCAGGTCGCGTTCGCGATCGGCGGCGCGCTCATCGTCGTCGTGCTGATGCTCTACTTCACGGGCTCGCTGCCGGCGATCAAGTCGGGCATGTACCGGCTCGTGCCGGCGTCGTCACGACCCAAGTTCATCGAGATCGCCGAGCAGATCATGAAGTCGGTCGGCCGCTTCGTGCTCGGCCAGGGCGCGCTCGGCCTGCTCAACGGCACGCTCTCCCTCATCGTGCTCTCGATCGTCGGCTCCGAGCTCGCGGGCGTCTACGCCTTCATCGCGCTCATCGCCTCGACCATCCCGCTCGTCGGCACCATCACCGCATCCGTCGTCATCTCACTGCTCGTGCTGCTGCTCGACGGACCGCAGACAGCCCTGCCGGTCGCGATCTGGTACCTCGTCTACATGCAGCTCGAGGCGTACGTCATCAGCCCGCAGGTCATGAACCGCGCGGTGAAGGTGCCGGGCGTCGTGGTCGTGCTCGCGGCCCTCACGGGCGGCACCCTGCTCGGCATCCTCGGGGCGCTCGTCGCGATCCCGGTCGCGGCAGCGATCCAGCTGATCCTGAAGGAAGTCGTGATCCCGAAGCAGGATCTGAAGTAGCTCAGGCGGCGCGCCAGCAGCCGGTGTGCCAGTGGCGGCGGTCCTCGATCGCCCGCTCGCCGAAGATCGAGTCGGCGCGCCAGACGACGACGTGCGCGGTGCCGGTCGCGACGACCTGGCCGCAGCCCGGGCACGTGTAGTCCTTGAGCGCCGCGTGCGCCGCCATCGGCTGCACGTGCCACTCGCCGCCCGCGCGCCGCTCGACGCGCCGCACGCCCTGCATGAGCCGCTCGACGTCGAGCGGCACGTGCTCGGTGGTGCGGCGACGGGACGGCCGCCGCGACGGCATCAGTACCAGCCGACCCGCTGCGAGTGCGCCCAGGCGCCGCACGGGGTGCCGTAGCGGCCCGAGATGTAGCCGAGGCCCCACGTGATCTGCGTCACGGGGTTCGTCTGCCAGTCGGCTCCGGCCGAGGCCATCTTGGAGCCGGGCAGGGACTGCGGGATGCCGTACGCGCCGCTCGAGCGGTTCTGCGCGTAGACGTTCCAGTTCGACTCCTTCTGCCACAGCGAGTAGAGGCAGGAGTACTGGTCCTCTCCCCAGCCGCGGTTCAGCACCATCTGGCGCGCGATCGCCTGGGCGGAGCCGGGGTCGGGCGCGGCGACCGCGGGGATCGGCACCGCCGCGCGCGCTGCCGTGCCGCCGCTGCCTGCCGCGGGAGCCGCTGCGGCGCGCGCGGGCTCAGGCGTGGGCGTGGGCGTCGGCGTGGGCGTGTGCACGACGATCGTGTCGCGGATGAGCGACGCCTGCTCGCCGGTGACCTCGCCGAGCGCCTGCCCGGGTCGCGGCTCGCTCAGCAGCGTGGCCGGCTCGGCAGCGACCTGCGCGCCCGGGCTCGCGGCGACGGAGACGAGCACGAAGCCCGCAGCGGCGACGAGCGAGACGCCCGAGAGCACGCCGCGAGTGCGCGTCGAGCGCGCGGAAGCGGTGGCAGATCGGGTGAACACGAGGGTCGACGTTATCACGGAATGGTAACGAAGCCGAGGGTGCGAGGGTCAGCGCACCGCCAGCATGAGGCCCACGACGGTGTCGAGGAGCGCATCCACCTCGTCCTCGTCGTAGCCCCCGAACTGCGCGTCGAACTGGGCCGTGCGCACCTCGCGAGCCGACATGTCGGGTCCGTCCTCGAGGTAGTCGGCGATGCGGGCGGCGAACGCGTCGACCTCGGCGACCCGGTAGCCGCGCGAGATGCGGCTCACGCGCCGGAAGCGCTCGCCGTCGCCCTGGCGCAGCTGCGCGAGCACCTGCACGGCGCGCTCGCGGATCTGCGCGTACCACGCCTCTTCCCCGTGCTCGGCGATCCCGCGCTCGTGCTCGCGCCGCGCGAACGCCTCCTCGAGCCGCTCGAGCGCGGCGTCGACGTGCGCGGGCGAGTAGCCGCCCTTCTGCATCGGGAAGCTCGTGCGCCGGATGCTCGACGAGTCGATCGCCGTCGCGGCGCGGGCATCGGTCGCGTAGGCCCGTCGAGCATCCTCGAGGAAGTCCTCGACCTGCTCGATGTCGTAGCCGGGCTGCGACCTCTTCGCCCTCGGGAACGTGCTCATCGTCACCATCATGTCAGGGGCGGCTCGCCTCAGGCGTGCACCACCTGGAAGAGCGCCATCATCACGACCGCGCTCGGCAGCACGGAGTCGAGCCGGTCGAGGAAGCCGCCGTGGCCCGGCAGGAACGATCCGATGTCTTTGATGCCGAGGTCGCGCTTGATGATCGACTCGGCGAGGTCGCCGACCGTCGCGGTGACGACGAGCAGCGCGGCGAGGATGAAGCCGAACCACCACTCCTGGTCGAGCAGCCACACCGAGAGCGCGATGCCCGTGAGCGTCGCGAGCAGCGCGCCGCCCGCGAGGCCCTCCCACGTCTTGCCAGGGCTGATGCGCGGCGCGAGCTTGTGCTTGCCGAGCAGCACGCCGGCGGCGAGCGCTCCGGTATCGATGACGGTCGTCATGGCGATCATCGCGAGCGTCCACCACTGGCCGCCCTCCTGCGCCGTGAGCAGCACGGCGAAGCTGCCGAGCACCGCGATGTAGGCGATGCAGAGCGCACCGCCCGTGACGTCGGCGAAGACGGCGGATGCGCCGGTGCGGGTGCGCACGTCGGCGAGCTCGAGCACGCGCACGAGCGCGACGAGCGCGATCGCCCCGAGCGTCGACCACCACAGTCCCGCGGCGCCGAAGTACCACGTGATCGGCACGATCGCGCTGCCGAGCAGCACGAGCGGGATGCGGGGCACGTCGCGGCCGGCGAACCGCAGCGCGCTCGCGAGCTCGTAGAGCGCGAACCCGACCATGACCGTGCCGAAGAGCATGAAGAGCTCCTTGACCCACAGCATGCTCGCGAGCAGGAGCGCGCCGAGCAGCAGGCCGATGCCGATCGCGGCGGCGAGATCGCGGCCGGTGCGCTTGTTCACGCGCGCGCGAGTCGCCTCGATCTGATCCCTGGCCGCGTGGATCTGCGCCTGGATCTGGGCGTCGATCTCGGCGGCGCTGCGGTGCTCCTTGCGCATCCGTCGCCTCCCGAGCCCTCGATCAGACCTCGAGGAGCTCGGCCTCCTTCTTCTTGAGCGCCTCGTCGACGCCCTCGATCGCCTGCTTCGTGACCTGCTCGAGCTCCTTCTCGGCGCGCGCGATCTCGTCGTCCCCGACCTCGCCGGTGAGCTTGTCGAGGTCGGTCATCGCCTGGCGGCGCACGTTGCGGATCGCGACGCGGGCCTGCTCGGCCTTGTCCTTGACGATCTTGACGTAGTCCTTGCGGCGCTCGGCCGTGAGCTCGGGCATGGTGATGCGCACGATCTGGCCGTCGTTCGACGGCGTCACGCCGAGGTGCGGGGCGTTGACGATCGCGCGCTCGATCTCCTTGAGCGCCGACTTGTCGAACGGCGTGATGACGAGCGTGCGAGCCTCGGGCTGCTGGAACGACGCGAGCTGCACGAGCGGCGTCGGCGTGCCGTAGTACTCGACGTTGAGGCGCTGGAACAGCGCCGCGTTGGCGCGCCCGGCGCTCACCGTCTGGAAGTCGTCCTTCGCGACCTCGATCGACTGGGCCATCTTCTCCTTGGCCGAAGCCAGAACGTCGCTGATCACGTGGTTCCTTCCGTTGCTGTGGATTCTAGTGCGCGGATCGCGGGATCAGGCGCGGACGAGCGTGCCGACCGGCTCGCCGAGGATCGCCTTGGCGAGCGCGCCGTCGCCGTCCATGCCGAAGACGCGCATCGGCATCCGGTTGTCCATGCACAGGCTGAACGCCGTGGAGTCGACGACCTTGAGGCCGCGCACGAGCGCGTCCTGGTAGGTGATCTCGTCGAAGCGGGTGGCGGTTGCGTCGAGCTTCGGGTCGGCGCTGTAGACGCCGTCGACGCCGTTCTTGGCGACGAGCACCTGGTCGGCGTCGATCTCGAGCGCGCGCTGCGCCGCGACCGTGTCGGTCGAGAAGTAGGGCAGGCCGGCGCCGGCGCCGAAGATGACGACGCGGCCCTTCTCGAGGTGGCGCTCGGCGCGACGCGGGATGTACGGCTCGGCGACCTGCGTCATCTGGATGGCCGACTGCACGCGCGTCTCGGCGCCCGCCTGCTCGAGGAAGTCCTGCAGCGCGAGGGAGTTCATGACCGTGCCGAGCATGCCCATGTAGTCGGCGCGGCCTCGGTCCATGCCGCGCTGGCTCAGCTCTGCGCCGCGGAAGAAGTTGCCGCCGCCGACGACGATCGCGATCTCGACGGTCTCGGCCGCCTCGGCGATCTGCTTCGCGATCGCGGAGACCACGTCGGGGTTCACGCCGAGGCTGCCGCCGCCGAACGACTCGCCCGAGAGCTTCAGGAGGACTCGGCGGCGCGACTGTGCTGGCATGGACTCCTCCTGGATCGTGACCCCCGGCGGGCCCTGAGAAGCCTACCGCGACCCGGGAACCGCGAAGACGGGAACGCCAGAGGGCCGGGGTCTCCCCCGGCCCTCCAGTGCTGCGTGCTGCGTGCTGCTACGCGCCGACCTTGAAGCGCGCGAAGCCGGTGACCGTCAGGCCGGCGGCCTCGAGGACCTTGCCGACGGTCTGCTTGCTGTCGCGGGCGTAGTCCTGGTCGAGCAGGACGATCTGCTTGAAGAACCCGGTGAGGCGGCCCTCAATGATCTTCGGCAGGGCACCCTCGGGCTTGCCCTCGCCGCGAGCGATCTCCGAGACGAGCTCGCGCTCCTTCTCGACCTGCTCGGCCGGCACCTCGTCGCGCGAGACGAAGGTCGGGTCGAACATCGCGATGTGCTGCGCGACGGCGCGCGCCGTCTCCGCGTCGTCGCCCGAGTAGGCGACCACGACGCCGACCTGCGGGGGCAGGTCCTTCGACGTGCGGTGCAGGTAGACGGCGTGCTGGTCGCCCTCGACGCGCGTGACCTTCGTGAGCTCGACCTTCTCGCCGATGGTGGCGGCCTGCTCCTCGATGATCGACTTGACGGTGCCCGACTCGGCCGGAGCGGCGAGCGCCGACTCGAGGTCGGCGGCGCCTGCCGCGGCGACGGCCGCGACGACGCGCTCGGAGAGCGCGATGAACTTCTCGTTCTTCGCGACGAAGTCCGTCTCGCAGCCGAGCGCGATCATCGTCACGGCGCCCTCGCCCTCGGCGACGGCGACGAGGCCCTCGCTCGTGGAGCGGTCGGCGCGCTTCGCGTTGCCCTTCGCGCCCTTGAGGCGGAGGATCTCGGTCGCCTTCTCGACGTCGCCGCCGGCCTCCTCGAGGGCCGCCTTCGTGTCGCTCATGCCGGTGCCGAGCTGCTCGCGCAGCATCTTGAGGTCGGCGATGCTGATGTTGGCCATGCGCTGCTCCTTAGTTCGACTCGGACGCGGTGGCGTCCTCGGTGGTCTCGGCGGCGGGAGCCTCCACGGCGGGGGCCTCCTCGGCGAGGGGCGCCTCGGCGGCGGCCTCGTCAGCGGCGGGCGCAGCGGCCTGCTCGGCGTCGGCCTGCTCGGCGTTGGCCTGCTCGGCGTTGGCCTGCTCCAGGAGCTCGCGCTCCCACTCGGCCATCGGCTCGACCTCGGCGTCCGCACCGCCGCCGTGGCGCTGCATGAGCCCCTCGGCAGCCGCGTCGGCCACGATCTTCGTCAGCAGCGCGACCGAGCGGATCGCGTCGTCGTTGCCCGGGATCGGGTACGTGACGTCGTCGGGGTCGCAGTTCGTGTCGAGGATGGCGATGATCGGGATGCCGAGCTTCTTCGCCTCGTCGACCGCGAGGTGCTCCTTGTTCGTGTCGACGATCCACAGCGCGGACGGCGTGCGCTGCAGGTTGCGGATGCCGCCGAGCGACTTCTGCAGCTTGAGGAGCTCGCGCTTCTTGAGCAGCAGCTCCTTCTTCGTGTAGCCCTGCGTCGTGTCGTCGAAGTCGAGCTCCTCGAGCTCCTTCATGCGGCTGAGGCGCTTGGAGACCGTGTTGAAGTTCGTGAGCAGACCACCGAGCCAGCGCTGGTTCACGTAGGGCTGGCCCACGCGCGTCGCCTGCTCGGCGATCGACTCCTGCGCCTGCTTCTTCGTGCCGACGAAGAGCACGCTGCCGCCGTGGGCGACCGTCTCCTTGACGAAGTCGTACGCCTTGTCGATGTGGGCGAGCGACTGCTGCAGGTCGATGATGTAGATGCCGGAGCGCTCGGTGAAGATGAATCGCTTCATCTTGGGGTTCCAGCGTCGGGTCTGGTGCCCGAAGTGCACGCCGCTGTCGAGCAGCTGGCGAGTCGTGACGACGGCCATGGCCGCCTCCTTCTTCTGTTCTGGTTGCCAGCTCGACCGGTCGGCCGAGCCCCTGGCGCCCTGACGCACCACCACCAGGCGCTCGGGCACGGGACTTGCAGGCTCTGTGCTCGAGAGCTGGACCAACGGAGGTGTCGTCGCGACGGGCGCGCGTAGTCATCGCCGAGAGGCGACGCCCTCCCATGCTACACGCCGCGGGGCCCGCCGTCGCAGCCCCGTTCTCCACCGGTGCCGAGCGCATCCGCCCCGCCTGGTGGGCCTTCGCGCCACCCTGTCGGCATGCGTGCGCTCGCGATCCTGCTCGCGCTCGCGGTCGCGCCGTGGGCGTGGCCCGTCGAGCCCGCGACCGTCGCGCGCGCGTTCGACATGGCCGCTGGCCCCTACGGGCCCGGGCATCGCGGCATCGACCTCGAGGCGGCGCCGGGCTCGGCGGTCGTCGCGCCCGACGACGGCACGGTGCGCTTCGCGGGCCAGGTCGCCGGCAGGCCGGTCGTCTCGATCGAGCACGCGGGCGGCCTCGTGTCGAGCTTCGAGCCGGTCGAGCCCTCCGTCGCGCGCGGCGACGTCGTCCGTCGAGGCGACCGGATCGGCACCCTCCTCGCCGGTCACGTGCCGGGCTCGACGAGGCTGCACCTCGGGGCGCGGCTCGCCGGGCAGTACGTCGACCCGCTGCCGCTGCTCGGCGTCGAGCGGCCGGTGCTGCTGCCCATGCGAGGCGGCAAGCGCACGCTGGGACGCGGATGCGCTCGGGCGCGCGGGTGCCCTCAAGCGCGAGGGTGGGCGGTGCGGTACGCCTCGGCGAGGCGCTCGAGCGAGACGTGCGTGTAGATCTGCGTGCTGCCGAGGCTCGAGTGGCCGAGCATCTCCTGCACCGCACGGAGGTCGGCGCCGCCGTCGAGGAGATGCGTCGCCGCGGTGTGGCGGAGGGTGTGCGGCCCGTGGGGCCCCGAGCCCGGCGTCGCCTCGAGGAGCGACGTCACGAGCTCGTGCACGCGTCGCTGCCCGAGCCGGCCACCCCGCGCGCCGAGGAAGAGCGCGGGCTGCGAGCGCGCGGCGCAGACGAGCTGCGGGCGGCCGCTGCGGAGCCAGTCGACGACCGCGTCGAGCGCGGGTCGGCCGAACGGGACGACCCGCTCCTTCGAGCCCTTGCCCGTGACGCGCACGGTGAGCCGCTCGAGGTCGACGTCGTCGACGTCGAGCCCGACGAGCTCGCTCACCCGCAGCGCGCTCGCGTAGAGCAGCTCTACGACGGCGACGTCGCGGAGCGCCGCCGCATCGCCGTCCGCGGCCGCCTCGTGCAGCGAGCCGAGCACCGCGTCGATCGCCTGCCGCGAGAGCACGCGCGGCAAGTGGCGGTCGCGCTTCGGCGTGCGCAGCCGCGCCGCGACGTCGTCTCCGCCGTGCGCGGCGATCCAGCGGCTGAACCCGCGCGCCGCGGCCGATCGCCGCGCGATGGTCGACTTGCCCATGCCCGCCTGGGCGCTCGCGTAGAGCCAGTCGCGGAGCGCGTCGAGGTCGACGTCAGCGGCATCGCGGATGCCGGCGCGCTCGCAGTGCTCCTCGAGGCTCCGGAGGTCGCCGCGGTAGCCCCGCACGGTGTTCGCGGCGTAGCCGCGCTCGCGCTCGAGGTGGGCGAGGAAGCCTTCGATCGCCTCGGCGAGGTCCATTCAGGCGCCGTCCGCCGGAGCAGGCTTGCGGCTGAAGCGGTCGAGCCGCTCGGCGGGGTCGAGCGCGTCGACTGCGCGCGCGAGCTCGGCGGGCACCGTCTCGCGCGACTCGTGCGCCAGCGCCGGCACGACGGAGTGCGCGATCGCATCGGCGTAGACCTCGATGAGGTTGAACGACTGCGTCGCGTCGATCCCGTGCATCGCGGGAGGCGGGCCTGCGAGATCGTCGGCGTAGCTCGTCGCGCTCGCGAGCACGACCGGCACCTCGGCGAAGGTCCCTGAGCCGCCGATGTGGAGGTGGCCCGAGAGGATCGCGCGCACGTCGGCGCCGTCGACGACCTCGCGGAGCCGCTGCTCGTCGCGGAATTCGAGCAGCCGCATGAGCCGGGTGCGGTACGGCAGCGGCGGATGGTGCATGACGAGCACGGAGCCGAGCGCGGGCGGGTCCTCGAGCGCGTCGGCGAGCCACTCCGCCTGCCCCTCGTCGAAGCCGCCGTGGTGCCAACCGGGCAGGCTCGAGTCGAGCGCGACGATGCGCAGCCGGCCCACCTCCATGATCGAGTCGATCGGGTCGAGCGTCGCGCCGCCGAGGCCGAGCGCCTCGCGCATCGCGGGCCGCTCGTCGTGGTTACCGGCCGTCCAGACGATCCGCGCGCCGAGCTCCACCGCGACCGGTTCGAGGATCTCGCGCGCGAGCGCGTAGGCGCCCGGCTCCCCCAGGTCGGCCACGTCGCCCGAGACGACGACGACGTCGGCATCGGCGGCCGCGACGCGCAGTCGCGCCGCGGTATCGCGGAGGTGGGCCTCGGTGTCGACCAGCCCTGCGAGCGGCGCGCCGCCCGCGAGCAGGTGCGTGTCGCTGAGGTGGGCGATCACGACCGCCGCGTCCGGATGCATGCCGTAGGTCACGCGCTCAGGCTAGCCATGCCCCCGGACCCTGCTTCCCGAGCGCGCCGGAGCGGCCTCCGATCGTTCAGGTCGCGACCTTCACCCACCCGTGGCCGCGCTCGATCGCCCGGCCGCCGAGCTCGAGCAGCGAGACGCACGCGACGACCTCGCTCCGCGCCATGCCGGTGCGCACCGCGAGCTCGTCGATGTCGCGCGCCGCCCTCGCGCTCAGCGCGTCGAGCACGCGCAGCTCGTCGCTCGAGAGTCCGCCGATCGCGAGCTGCTCGTCACCGGGGCCGTCGACGAGCTCGACGATGTGCTCGGCTCGCTCGATCACCGTCGCTCCGTAGTCGCGCAGCAGCCGGTGGCAGCCGGTGCTCGCGCCGGAGGTCACTGGCCCGGGCACCGCGCCGAGCGGCCGCCCGAGCGCCGCGGCGTGCCCGGCGGTGTTGATGGACCCCGAGCGGCTCCCCGCCTCGACGACGACGGTCGCGCTCGCGAGCGCCGCGATGAGTCGGTTGCGGGCGAGGAACCGCCATCGCGTGGGCGGCACGCCGCTCGGCGCCTCCGCGATGACGCAGCCCGCCGCGGCGACGCGGTGGAGCAGCTCGTCGTGGCCCGCGGGGTAGAAGCGGTCGAGTCCGCCCGCGAGCACCGCGACGGTCGTGCCGCCCGCCGCCATCGCGGCGCGGTGCGCCGTGCCGTCGATGCCGTAGGCGCCGCCCGAGACGACCGCGAACCCGCGATCGACGAGCCCTGCGGCCAGCTGCCCGGTCACGAGCTCGCCGTAGCCCGACGATGCGCGCGAGCCGACGAGCGCGGCCGAGCGCTCACAGCGCTCGAGCATCGCCGGATCGCCGCGCACCCACAGTCCGGCGGGAGCATGCGGCCCGAGGTCGTCGATGCTCGCCGGCCAACTGGGATCGGCGCGCGTGAGCAGCACCTGCCCGAAGGCGGCGCCCTGCGTGAAGGCGGCGAGGATCCGCTCGGCCTCGAGCCGCGACCGCCAGCGCTCGACGCCCGCCGCGACCGCTCGCGCCGCCTCGGCGTCGGCGAGCTCGTCGGCCCACGTCGCCGCGGCAGCACCCTCGACGAGCAGCTCGAGCGCGCGTACATCGCCGACGAGCTCGCGAGCAACGCCGACCGCGCCGTCGCCGGGCTCGGGCAGCACCGTCCACGCCCCGGCCGCGAAGCGGGCCACGACCTCCGCGTCGGTCGGCTCGACGCCAGACGGCATGGTCGGCACCACGGCCGCCCTGAGCCGCTCGAGCTGGATGCGGTACGGCTTCATGCGGGGATCCCCTTCCTGAGCGCGAGCGCGCGCCCGACGTGCGTGCGCGACGGCCCGTCGTCGCCGTCGAGGTCGGCCATGGTCCACGCCACGCGCACGGCGCGGTCGAGCCCGCGCATCGTGAGGGCGCCGCGCTCGACGGCTTGCTCGAGCGGCTGCAGCAGCTCCCGCCCGAGCGGCAGGTTGCGCCGCAGCCACGGCCCGGGCACGTGGCCCATCGCCCGCCACGGGGTGCCCGCGAGCCGACGAGCGGCGCGCGCTCTCGCGTCGGCCACCCGGGCAGCCGCCTCCGCGCTCGATCGTCGCGCGCCGTCGGCGCCGGGCAGCACCCGGTCGACGCGCACCTGCAGGTCGACGCGATCGAGGAGGGGGCCAGAGAGCCGGCTGAAGTAGCGGCGGCGCTGCTGCGGCGGGCACGTGCAGTCGCCGCTGCCGAAGAGGCCGCACGGGCACGGGTTGGCTGCGAGCAGCAGCTGGAAGCGGGCCGGGAACGTGGCGACGCCCGCCGCGCGGTGGATCGTGATCGTGCCCGACTCGAGCGGCTGGCGCAGCATGTCGAGCACGGTGCGCGGGAACTCCGGCGCCTCGTCGAGGAAGAGCACGCCGTGCGTCGCGCGCGCGGCGGCGCCGGGCCGGATGGTGCCCGATCCGCCGCCCACGAGCGAGACCGCGGTGGCCGAGTGATGCGGATGCTCGAACGGCGGCAGCACGTCGAGCGTCGATGGCGGCGGCTCGCCCGCGAGCGAGCGCAGCGATGCGACCTCGAGCGCCTCCTGCTCGGTGAGCGGCGGCAGGATCCCCGGCAGCCGCATCGCGAGCATCGTCTTCCCGGCGCCGGGCGGCCCGACCATGAGCAGATGGTGGGAGCCGGCGGCCGCGATCTCGAGCGCCTCGACGGCGTCGCGGTTGCCGACGACGTCGGCGAGGTCGAGGTCCGCGTGCGTGCGCGGCACGGGCGCGGCCGCCGGCACGGGCTCGACGGGCTCCGGGTCGAGCTCGGCGCCGAGCAGCGCAGCGGCGTGCGCGAGGCTCGGCGCGCCGAGCACGCGGACGCCGGCGACGAGCGAGGCCTCGTCGACCGACGCGGTCGGCACCACCACGCGCGTCATGCCCGCCTCGGCCGCAGCCCGGGCGAGCGGCAGCGTGCCGGCGACCGGCCGCAGCCGGCCGTCGAGCCCGAGCTCGCCGAGCAGCGCCGTCTCGCCGTCGTCGGGCGGCACGACGCGCATCGCGCGCAGCACCGCGATGCCCATCGCGAGGTCGAAGTGGGTGCCGGCCTTGGGCAGCGACGCGGGCGTGAGGTTGATGACCGTCTTGCCGTGCGGCGCGGTGAGGCCGGCGCGCGCGATCGCGCTCCACGTGCGGTGCTGCGCCTGCTGCACGGCGCGATCGGGCAGCCCCACGATGTGCACGCGCGGCAGCCCGCTCGAGGCGTGCACCTCGATCTGCACGCCGACGCCCGCGAGCCCCTGCAGCGCGACGCACGCCGCGCGGCCGAAGCCGCTCACTCGATGCCCCGCAGGTGCTCGACGCGCCAGCGCCCCGATCGCGGCGCGATCACCGCGACCGCGTCCATGCGGATCGGCCCGCGGTGGCGGTGCTCGCCGAGCCACACGCCCACGAGGGTGCGCAGCCGCCGCACCTTGTCGGGCGTGATCGCCTCGAAGGGATGCCCGAACTCGGTGCCGCGGCGCGTCTTCACCTCGACGAAGACGAGCGTCTCGCCGTCGAGGGCGATGATGTCGATCTCGCCGTGCGGGCAGCGCCAGCGCCGGTCGACGATGCGCATGCCCGCGCGCTCGAGGTGCACGCTCGCGGCGGCCTCGCCGTCGAGCCCCAGCTCATCCTTCGCCCGCATGGGCGAGAGGAAAGCGGATGCGGCGCCCCGACCGTGCGGGGCGGGAGCCGGGCTGTGGAGAACGCCGGGTCAGCCCCGGCGGGTCACTCCTCGATCGCGAGATCCTTCGGCAGCTCGAGGTCGCGGGAGGCGAGCTCCTCGACGTTGACGTCCTTGAAGGTCAGGATGCGCGCCGACTTGATGAACCGGTCGGAGCGGTAGATGTCCCACACCCAGACGTCGGTGAGCTCGAGCTCGAAGTAGAAATCGGTGCCGGCGTCGTGCCGCGTGACCTTGACGTCGTTCGCGAGGTAGAATCGTCGCTCGGTCTCGACGACGTGCTTGAACATGCCGACGACGTCGCGGTACTCCTTGAAGAGGGCCAGCTCGACCTCGCGGTCGTAGTCCTCGATGTCCTCGGGTTCCACGCATCCATCCTATGCCGCCCCGGCCGGACGGCCTCGCCGCGTCAGCGGTGCAGCCAGGTGCGCCGGTGCAGGGCTGTCGGCCCGAGCTCGGAGATGGCCGCGAGGTGCGCGGCGGAGCCGTAGCCCTTGTTCGACGCCCACGCGTAGCCGGCGTGCACGGCGTCGGCCTCGACCATCCGCTCGTCGCGCTCGACCTTCGCGACGAGCGCGGCGCCCGAGACGGATGCGCAGTCGCGGTCGGCCTTCGCGCGCAGCACCGTGCGCACGGGCACCCGGAGCGCCGGCGCGAGCCAGTCGTGCGTGCCGTCGAGCAGGATCGCGGCGCTCGGCACATGCACGCCGAGCGCGTGGAGCGCGACGAGCGCGCGCCGCCCCGCGAGGCCGAGCGCGACCTGGATGCCGAAGCGGTCGATCTCGTCGTTCGAGGCGTGCCCGACCGCGCTCACGCCCCACTCGCGCACCAGCGGCGCCGTCGCCGTGCGGCGGAGCACCGTCATGGCCTTCGAGTCGCGGAGGTGCTCCGGGTGCGGCCCGCAGCCGTCGCGGAGCGCGAGCGCACCGACGCTCACGGGACCCGCGAGCGCACCGCGACCCACCTCATCCATGCCGATGACGACGGGCGCCTCCGCCCACAGCTCGCGCTCGTGGTCGAGCGTCGGCGACACGACGGTCATGCCGACGGCACCGCCTCGGCGCTCACCGGCCCGAGCGCAGCGCCTTGCGGCTCGATGCCGACGAAGGTCGACTCGTAGTCGTCGAGCCACGCCCAGCGCTCGAGCGGCCACGAGACGAGGATCGCGCGGCCGACGAGCGACTGCATCGGCACGAAGCCGCCGCCCGGCGCGTCGATGTGCGCGCGCGAGTCGCCCGAGTGGTTGCGGTTGTCGCCCATCACCCAGACGTGGCCCTCGGGCACCGTGACGTCGAAGCCCTGCGCGCTCGCCGGCTGACCCGCGAGGTCCAGGTGCAGGTAGGGCTCGTCGAGCGGCACGCCGTCGACGGTGAGCTGGCCGAAGTCGTTGCAGCACTGCACCCGGTCGCCCGGGAGGCCGATGACGCGCTTGATGAGGTAGCCGTGGTCGTCCTCGGGGGCGAGCCCGACGAAGGTGAGGAACCAGTCGATCGCGCCGACGATGCCGCCTTCCTCGTGCTGCGGCGCGGGCTCGGGGAGCCAGCCGCCCGGGTCCTCGAAGACGACGATCTCGCCGCGGTCGACGGGCACGAGCGTCGGCGTGAGGAGGCTCACGATGATGCGGTCGTCGACCTGGAGCGTGTCGTTCATCGACTCGGACGGGATCCAGAAGGGCCGGATGAGGAACGTCTTGACGAGGAACGAGACGAGCAGCGCGACGAGGAAGATGACGACGATGTCGCGCAGGAACAGCAGCACGCCGCGCCGTCGGGACGGGCCCGCGGCACGGGTCTCGCCCGTGTCGACCGTGTCCGTCATCGCGCGCCCTTTCGCCTCGGCAAGTCTAGGCGAGCGGGGGGTGCCGCCAGCCGTTGGACGCGTCGCGCGAGGTCACGATTCCGTGACGAACCGGAGCCCGCGAACGCGGAAGCGGGGCCGACGAGCCGGCCCCGCTTCACGCTTCGATCAGGAGAAGTCGCGCTTCTCGCGGATCTTCGCGGCCTTGCCACGCAGGCCGCGGAGGTAGTAGAGCTTGGCGCGACGGACGTCGCCGCGGCTGACGATCTCGATCTTGTCGATGACCGGCGAGTGCACCGGGAAGGTGCGCTCGACGCCGACCTGGAACGAGACCTTGCGGACGGTGAACGTCTCGCGCACGCCGTGGCCCTGGCGGCCGATGACGACGCCCTGGAAGACCTGCACGCGCGAGCGCGAGCCTTCGATGATGTTGACGTGCACCTTGACGTTGTCGCCGGGGCGGAAGTCAGGGACGTCGGTGCGGAGGCTGGCTGCGTCGACCTTGTCGAGGATGTGCATGGCGGTATCGCTCTCTGCAGCCGCCACAGGTCGGCCGCGTCATTGGTTCGGGGTTCTGGTGCCCGCTCTCTCCCCTGTGGCAGAGGCCGCGCTCGGGCGGAAGCGGTGCGAGGCACCAACGATCAATCCTGCCACACCCGACGCCCGCGCGCCAACGCGAACGTCGCGCTCAGCGCAGCTCGTCGCCCTCGGGGCTGATGACGCGCCCGGACTGCGGTCCCTCGATGCGCTCGAACGACGCATCCGCCTGCCGCGCCTGCTGCTCGAGCAGCGGCGCCTGCAGGTCGTTGACGGCGCGCTCGACCCGTGCCCGCGTCTCGCGGCCGAGCTCGAGCGCCTGCAGCCAGACCAGCACGGCGGCGCCGATGATCGTCGCCATGATGCCGATCGCGGTGAACGACTGCGAGGCGGTGAGCCAGCCGCCCCCGAACCACGCGGTGAGCGCGCTCCCAGTGCGGTCGCCCGCGGTGTCGACGACCGTGACGCCGAGCAGCGCGATGACGAGCAGCCACGGGCCGAGCAGCCGCACGTCGCGCCACTGCGCCGCGCGGGGCTTCCGCACCTGCTTGCGCGCGATCGTGATGCCGACGACCGCGCCGATGAGGATCGCGAGGCCCGGGCCGAGGAACGCCTGCAGCAGCAGCGCGTCGCCGAGCGGCGCGCCCGCGAGCGCGCGGCCGAACATGATCCACACCGGCAGCACGACGATCGAGCCGATCATCATCCAGAAGAACGCGCGCAGCGCCCAGTGGCGCTGCGGACCGTGACGCTGCGTCGAGGGGGCGGTGGTGGCCATGGGTCGAATCTACCGACCGCGCCCGGGCGTCGCTCGCGTGTTCGCTGAGGGCTACGCGCCCGCGCCGTCGGTCGGCAGCGCGTCGGGCAGCAGGTCCGGCCGCACCCGCCGCGTGCGCTCGAGCGCCTGCTCGCGCCGCCAAGCGGCGATCGCACCGTGGTTGCCGCCGCGCAGCACCTCTGGCACGTCGAGGCCGCGCCAGGTGGCGGGCTTCGTGTACGAGGGGTGCTCGAGCAGGCCGTCCTCGTGGCTCTCCTCGACGAGCGAGGCGGGATTGCCGACGACGCCCGGCACGAGCCGGCCGATCGCCTCGATCATCGCCATCGCGGCGACCTCGCCGCCGTTGAGCACGTAGTCGCCGAGGCTCACCTCGATGACGCGCGCTCGGGTCGCGACGTGCTCCGCGACGCGCGCGTCGATGCCCTCGTAGCGCCCGCACGCGAAGATCAGCCGCGGCTCGTCGGCGAGCTCGCGCGCGAGCGACTGCGTGAACGGCACGCCCGCGGGCGTCGGGAAGACGACCACGGCATCCGTCTCGCCCTCCCCGAGCAGCTCGTCGAACGCCTCGCCCCACGGCTCGGGCCGCATGACCATGCCGGCGCCGCCGCCGTAGGGCGTGTCGTCGACGGTGCGGTGCCGGTCGTGCGTGTGGTCGCGCAGATCGTGCACGTGCAGCTCGAGCAGCTGCTCGCGGCGCGCGCGGCCGAGCAGCGAGACGTCGAGCACGCCGAAGAACTCGGGGAAGATCGTGACGATGTCGACGCGCACGGGCTACGCCCGCTCGTCGTCGGCGGTCTCCGAGGTCTCGGGGTCGGATGCGTCGGCGGGCTCCGCGGGCGCGGGCGGCTCTGCGTCGGTCGCGTCGGGCGAGGCGTCGGCGGCGGGCGCCTCGGCCTCGGCGGGCGCCGGTTCCTCGAGCTCCTCGAGCAGGCCAGGCGGCGGCGTGATGACGATGCGGCCGGCGCGCAGGTCGACCTCGGGCACGATCGCCTTGACGAAGGGGATCATCACCTCGTCGCCGGCGATCTCGACGATCAGCATGTCCTGCGCGGGCATCGCGTCGACGCGCACGACGCGGCCGACGCGCTCGCCGTCGCGGTGCACCTCGAGGCCAGCGAGCTGGTGCACGTACCAGGCGTCGGGCTCGGTCGGCAGCTCGGTCGCGTCCTGCTCGACCCACAGCACCGCCTTCACGAGGCTCTCGGCCTCGGTGCGGTCGACGATGCCCTTGAAGAAGCCGACGGGGCTGCCGTTGTAGACGCGCAGCTCGAGGAGCTCGATCGACTTGCCGTGCCACTTCGACGACGTCGGCACCTGCAGCGCGAAGCGCGCGCCGGGCACGAAGCGGCGACCGGGGTCGTCGGTGTAGAGCTCGATCTTCAGCGCGCCCTTGAGCCCGTGGGCCCTCGCGATCCGTCCGACGCGCAGCTGGGTGCGGGCCGGGACGGCGGGCCTAGCGATCGGTGTCCACCACGTCAACGCGGACGCGGCGCCCTCCGGGGAGCGCACCGATCACGGTGCGCAGGGCGCCGGCGGTGCGACCGCCGCGCCCGATGACGCGGCCGAGGTCCTCGGGGTGCACGCGCACCTCGAGGACCTCGCCGCGCTGCGATTCGCGCGCGCCGACGCGCACGTCGTCAGGGCGATCGACGATCCCCTTGACCAGGTGCTCGAGAGCGTCGCGCAGCATCTCAGGACTCGGTCGACTCGGCCGAGGCGTCAGCCGCGGAGGCCTCGGCCGCGGGGGCCGCGGCGGGCTTGTCGGCCTTGGGCTTGAGGACCGGCTTCTTGGCCTCGTCGACCGAGAAGACCTTCTTGCCCTCCGGCTGCTTGACCTGGTTCTCGGTCGAGCCCTCGCCCGTGTGCTTGCCCCAGTCGCCCGTGAGCTTCAGGAGCGCGGCGACCTGCTCGGTCGGCTGCGCGCCGACGCCGAGCCAGTACTGCGCGCGCTCGCTGTCGATCTCGATGAACGAGGGGTTCTCGGTCGGGTGGTACTTGCCGATCTCCTCGATGACGCGACCGTCGCGCTTGGTGCGCGAATCGGCCACGACGACGCGGTAGTAGGGCGCGCGGATCTTGCCGAAGCGCTTCAGACGGATCTTGACTGCCACAGTTCTCCTGCTTTGTGTTCTCGTGATTGCACCGCGGCCTGCGCACGTGGGAGATGCGCGACCCGTAGAGCCAGGGTGAGCGACGCACGCCGGAGTAGAGGGTCGGGGCGCGCGCTCGACCCCCCATTCTGTCACATCCCCGCTCGCTCCGCGCGCCACTCAGGTTCGCGGTCCTACGCTTCCGGCATGGACTTCGCCTCCTCCAAGCGCTCGACGCTCGGCGTCGAGTGGGAGCTCGCGCTCATCGACCCCTCGACGGGCGACATCGCGCCGCACGCCAAGGAGCTGCTCGCGGCGATCGACGACCCGCGCTTCGACAAGGAGTTCCTGCGGGGCATGATCGAGCTCATCACGGGCGTGCACGAGACGACGGATGCGGCGGTCGACGAGCTGCGCGGCATGCGCGACCGCGCGGTCGACGAGGCGGACCGCATGGGGCTCGCGCTCGTCGGCACGGGCACGCACCCCACGAGCCGGTGGCGGCAGCAGGAGCAAGCGGATGACCCTCGCTACCGGCGCGTCGTCGAGAAGGCGGGCGACTGGGGGCGCCGGCTCATCATCTTCGGCGTCCACAACCACGTCGGCATCGAGGATCGCGCGAAGGCCGTGCCGCTGCTGCGCACGATGCTCGACAAGCTGCCCCTCATCCTCGCGCTCTCCGCCTCGAGCCCGTTCTGGCAGGGCGTCGACACGGGCTTCGCGTCGCACCGCACGATGCTCTTCCAGCAGCTCCCGACCGGCGGCCTGCCCCCGATGCTCGTCGACTGGCCCGAGTACGAGCGCACCCTCGAGGACATGCTGCGCGCGGGCGTGATCGACGAGCTCGGCGAGCTGCGCTGGGACGTGCGGCCCTCCCCCGAGATCGGCACGATCGAGGTGCGGGTCGCCGACGGCGCCCCGTCGATCGACGACCTCGCCGCCGTCACCGCGCTCACCCACTGCCTCATCGAGGAGGCGTCGCGCGACCTCGACGAGGGCAAGGCGCAGCTGCACCTGCCCTACTGGCTCGTGAAGGAGAACAAGTGGCGCGCGGCGCGCGACGGCCTCGAGGCGACGGTGATCGTCGACGAGCAGGGCACGCTGCAGCGCGCCTCCGACGCGATCGCCGAAGCGGCCGACCGGCTCGCGCCGATCGCTGCCGACCTCGGCGCCACGCGCTCCCTCGGCGCCGTCGAGCGCGTGCTCGCGAGCGGCGGCTGGCCCGCACGGCAGCGCGCCGCGTTCGAGCGCGGCGGCCACGCGGCCGTCATGGCAGAGCTCGCGGGGGCGATGCGCTCGTAGCCCCGCTAGCTGCTCTTGCCGTCGCGCCAGCGCAGGAACGACTCGACGCGATCGAGGTCGTAGCCGTCAGGCGTGTCGTCGCCCGAGAGCGGGATCGTGAACAGCCGAGTACCCGCGCCGTGCAGCGCCTCGAGGCGCTCGAGGGCGACGCCGCCGACCCCGCCCCGCACGCTCGCGCCGTTCGAGATCTCGATCTCGGCGATGTCGCGGCCGCGCTCCTCGCACGCGCGACGGAGCACGTCGAGCTTGTGCGGCAGCTCGTCGGGGCCGACGAAGGAGTGCCAGATGTCGGCGTGCTCGGCGACCATCGGGAGCGTCTTCTGCTCGCCCTTGCCCCCGATGAGGATCGGCATCGGGCCGACGGGCGGCGGGTTGAGCTTCTCCCAGCGCGCACGGATGCGCGGGAGCGACGCCGCGAGGTCGTTCAGCCGCGAGCCCACCGTGCCGAAGTCGTAGCCGTACTCCAGGTAGTCGCGCTCGAACCATCCGCTGCCGATGCCGAAGATGAAGCGGCCGTTCGAGATGTGGTCGATCGTGCGGGCGACGTCGGCGAGCAGGTCGGGGTTGCGGTAGGAGTTGCAGAACACGAGCGGGCCGAGCTGCACGCGCTCAGTGGTCGCCGCCCACGCCGCGAGCTGCGCCGTCGCCTCGAAGTGCGGGCCGTCGGGGTCGCCCGTGAGCGGGAAGAAGTGGTCCCAGCCGAAGACGGCGTCGACGCCCATCTCCTCGAGCCGGCGAGCCGCGTCGATCGTCTGCTGCATCGTGACGTGCTGCGGCGAGAGCTGCACGCCGATCCTCGTGGGCCGATCCATCATGGACTCGACCCTACGGGTCGTCGCACCCTACCCTTGGCGGGTGCCTGACCTCTCCCCCATCGCCGAGCGCGCCGCCGCGCCCGAGACCCTGCCCGAGATCACCGCCGGCGACCTGTCGTGGCGCGCCGCGACGGTCGCCGACGCGCAGCTCGTCGCCGACTTCAACAACGCGATGGGCGAGGCCGACGAGCTGCCGTTCCGCGAGACGGTCGACGAGGTGCGCGAGGAGCTCGAGGCGCCGTGGGTCGACCTCTCGACGCAATCGATGCTCGGCTTCGACGCCGAGGCGCGGCTGCGCGCGGCCGGCTTCGTCATGACGACGCCCGGCGACGTCCGCACGGTGCGCGCCTTCGTCTCCGGCGGCGTGCATCCCGAGCGGCGGGGCGAGGGCATCGGCCGCGAGCTGCTCGCGTGGCAGGTCGCGCGCGCCCGGCAGCTGCTCGCGGCCTCCGGCAAGGAGCTGCCCGGCCGCATCGCCGCGTACGCGGAGGACACCGACACCGCGCGCCACCGCATCTTCGAGCACGCGGGATTCGTCGCGCGCCGCTTCTTCGCCGATCTCAAGCGCCCGCTCGGCGAGGGCGCGCCGCCCATCCCCGAGGTCGAGCTCGCCGGGTCCCTGCGGCTCGCGGACTTCTCCCCCGAGCTCGACGACGCGACCCGGCTCGCGCACAACGACGCGTTCCGCGACCACTGGGGCAGCGAGCCGCAGACGCCGGAGCAGTGGCAGAGCGGTCGCAGCGAGTTCGCGCCCGAGTGGTCGCACGTCGTCGTCGACGACGCGCCGGACGTGGAGGCCCTGCTCGCGGACGAGCGGACGGATGCGTCGACGGCCGACGCGCTGCGCGCCGGCGCGCCGCTCGTGGTCGCGTACGCGTACAACAGCAGGTTCGAGGCCGACTTCGAGGTGCGGGGGTACTCGTTCGGCTACACGGGCCTGCTCGGCACGCGCCGCGCGTACCGCGGCAGGAAGGCCGCGATCGCGGCGCTCGCCGCGAGCATGCGCTCGTTCGAGGACGCCGGCATGGAGGCGGCGGTGCTCGACGTCGACACCGAGAACCCGAGCGGCGCGCACGGCCTCTACGCGAGCCTCGGCTACGTCAAGGAGCACAGCTCCCGCATGTACAGCATCGAGCTGTAACCCCGAGCGGTCACTTCCGCGCCCGAGCGGTCACCTCCGCGCCCGAGCGGTCACTTCCGCGCCCGAGCGGTCATGTCCGGTCGCGCCGACCGCTCGCAAGCGGATTTGACCGCTCACGGGCGCAACTGACCGCTCACAGGCGGAAGTGACCGCTCACAGGCGGAACTGACCACTCACGGGCGGAACTGACCGCTCACCGGCGGAAGTGACCGCTCACGGGCGCAACTGACCGCTCACAGGCGGAAGTGACCGCTCGGTGGGCGGGCGGGGGTCAGCCCGCGAGCGAGGCGAGGGCGTCGCGCACCGGGGTGTCGCCGCTGTTGCAGCGGATCGACACGCGCGAGACGGCCGGGTGGGCGACGGTCTCGGCGATGAGCCGCGCGACCGTCGCGCGCGGGATCTCGCCCGACTCGATCGAGCCGGCCGGCTCGTCGAGCTCGATGCCCGTCTCGTCGTCGAGCGTGAGGCTCGACGGCTGCAGGATGACGAAGTCGGCGACGCGCTCGCGGATCGCCTCGTCGACGAGCGCCTTCGCCTCGGCGTACGCGTAGAACGGCTCGTCCGGCGAGACGCCGTGGTCGAGGCTCGCGCCGAAGTACGAGACCATCACGAGCCGCGCGCCCGAGCGGGCCACCGCATCCACGACCTTCATCGCCGCGTCGCGGTCGACCGCCCACGTGCGCTCGGGGCTGCCGCCGCCCGCGCCCGCCGACCAGACGACGACGTCGAAGCCCTCGAGCAGCGCATCGACGCCCGCTCGGTCGAGCGACTCGAGGTCGGCGACGATCGCCTGCGCGCCCGTCTGCTCGACGTCGGCGACGTGATCGGGGTTGCGGATGACGGCGTGGACGTTGTGTCCGGCCTCGATGAGCATCGGCTCCGCGAGGAGCGCGACCTTGCCGTGACCGCCGAGGATGAGGATGTCTGCCATGCCGACACGCTACGCGCGCGTCCTGGACGGAGTCAGGGCGTGAACACCGCGAAGGGGCGGTCGTCGATGCGGTGCACGCGCACGGGTGTGTCGAAGACGCGCTCGAGCACGGCATCCTGCATGACCTCGTCGACGGTGCCCTCGACGCAGATCTCGCCGTCCTTGAGGGCGACGATCCGGTCGGCGAACGCCGCGGCCATGTTGAGGTCGTGGAGCACGATGACGATCGTGCGCCCGAGGTCGTCAGCGGCGGCGCGCAGCTCGCGCATCATCGCGACCGCGTGCTTGGGGTCGAGGCTCGCGAGCGGCTCGTCGAGCAGCACGACCTCGGTGTCCTGCGCGAGCACCATCGCGACGAACGCGCGCTGCCGCTGGCCGCCCGAGAGCGCGTCGAGCTGGCGGTCGGCGAGGTCCTCGAGGTGGAGGAAGCGGATGGCGCGGTCGATGTGCTGCTGGTCGCCGAAGGTGAGGCGGCCGCCCGACCACGGGAAGCGGCCGAAGGCGACGAGCTCGCGCACCGTCAGCCGCGCCTCGAGGCGGTTCTCCTGCCGCAGGATCGAGACGATGCGGGCGAGGTCGGCTGACTTCGTCGACTGCACGTCGTGGCCCATGACGCGCACCGAGCCCTCCGAGGGGTCGAGCAACCGGCCGATGATCGACAGGAGCGTCGACTTGCCCGCGCCGTTCGGGCCCACGAGCGCCGTGATGCCGCCCGCGGGCACCTCGCTCGAGACGGGGCCGAGCACGACGTGCTCGGCGTAGCGCTTCGAGACCTGCTCGATGGCGATCACTTCGGCCTCCTCCGGCCCAGCAGCAGCGCGAGGAACACGATGCCGCCGACGACTTCGATGATGACGGTGACGAGCCCCGCGGCGTCGAACACGTGGCGCATGACGAGCTGCGCACCCGCGAGTGCGAGCACGCCGAGCCCGACGGCCATCGGCAGCACATGGGCGTGCTTGTGCGAGCCGGCGAGGCGGTAGGCGAGCGTCGCGACCAGGAACCCGAAGAAGGTCATCGGGCCCGCGAGCGCGGTCGCGAACGCGACGAGCACCGACACGCAGATGAGCGCGACGACGAGCTCGCGGCGGTGGTCGACGCCGAGGGCCGTGGCCCCGTCGCGCCCGAGGAGGACGACGTCGAGACGGCGCCGACGCATCCACACCACTGCCCCGACCGCGCCGCAGACCGCGAGCGCGAGCGGCAGGTGGTCCGGCTGCACCGATGAGAGCCTCCCGAACAGCTCGAGGCTCAGCAGGTCGTAGTCGGTCGGCGAGAGGATGCGCTGCAGGAACGACGAGACGGAGTCGAACGCGAGCCCGAAGACGACGCCGACGAGCAGCAGCGTCAGCACTCCGCCGCCGGAGCGGTCGAGCAGCCACGTGTAGAGCGCGGTCGCGGCGATCACCATGAGCGCCGTCTGCGCGAGCAGCTTCGGCAGTCCGTCGGTCGCCGCGATCGCCGAGCCGCCGAAGACGAAGACGGTGAGCGTCTGCATGAGCGTGTACATCGAGTCGAACCCGATGATCGACGGCGTGAGGATGCGGTTCGACGTGACGGTGTGGAAGATGACGGTCGCGATCGCGTGTGCGAACGAGGCGACGAGGATGCCGCCGACGAGCGTGGCGCGGCGCGGCATCGCGAGCTCGAGCGGACCGCGGACATCGACGAGCAGCACCGCGACGAGCGCGGCGAGCGCGAGCGACCAGACGATCGCGAGCCGCAGCGCCGGGCGGGTGCCGGTCGGAGCGCTCGGCGCGCGACCCGTCAGCGCGAGCGGGGCGTCAGGCACGCTGCCTCCCCCGCAGCAGGAAGGCGAGGAACGCGACCGCGCCGACGGCGCCCATGATGACGGATGCGGGGATCTCCATGGGCGCGACGACCGTGCGGCCGATGAGGTCGCACGCGAGCAGCAGCGCGACGCCCGCGATCGCGATCCACGGGAGGCTGCGGCGCAGGTCGTCGCCGAGCAGCAGGCGCATGACGTTGGGCACGACGAGCCCGAGGAACGGGATGAAGCCGACGACGACGCTCGTGACGCCCGAGCACAGCGCGACGCCCGCGACGCCGATGAGCGTGATCACGCGGTAGTCGATGCCGAGGTTCGTCGCGATGCCCTCGCCGAGGCCCGCGATCGTGAAGCGATCGGCCATGATCCACACGACGAGCGCGACGAGCGCCGCCGCCCAGAGCGGCTCGTAGAAGCCCTGCACGATGCCGCTGAAGCCGCCCGAGCTCCACGCGGCCATCGACTGCAGCAGGTCGGCGCGAGCGGCGAGGAACTGCGTGACGCCGCCGATGATCGCGCCGAGCATGATGCCGACGAGCGGCACGATGAGCGGGCCGCGTGTCCGGACGCGGCGCAGGATCGCGAGGAAGACGAGCGTGCCGACGAAGGCCGCGGCGGTCGCGAAGACCATCCGCACCATGATCGGGGCGTCCGGCCACAGGATGAGGATGAGCAGCATGCCGAGCCCCGCCCACTGCGACGTGCCGGCCGTCGTCGGCTCGACGAAGCGGTTCTGCGTGATGAGCTGCATGACGACGCCCGACACGCTCATCGCGACGCCCGCGAAGATGAGCGCGAGCGTGCGGGGCACGCGCGAGATGAGGAACATCTCGAGCTGGGCGGGATCGGTGAAGAGCCCGGTGAGCGAGATGCCGTAGCCGCCGACGAGCAGCGACGCGACGACGAGCAGCGCAGTCACGCCAGCGAGCGCCGGCAGCAGCCGGCGCTCGCGAGCGGTCCTGACGGTCACAAGGAGGTCAGTCGGCCATCGCCTGGGCGACCTGGTCGAACGCGCGCGTGTAGGCCTGCACGCCCTCGGTGCGGTAGAAGTCGTCCTCGAGGTAGACGACGTGGCCCTCCCGCACGAAGCGCGTGCCCGCGAGGGCGGGGTTGCCCTCGATGACCTGCTTCGCGGGCTGCGCGTCCTCGGTGCCGGTGCCGGCGTCGCGGTCGAGCACGATCGCCCAGTCGGGGTCGGCCTGCGCGATCGTCTCGGGCGCGAGGCCCGAGTCCTGGTGGATGTCGCCCGCGTCGCCCGCGAAGACGTCGGTCATGTCGATCGCGTCGGAGAGGCGCGAGATGCGCTCCGCGCCGTTGTCGAGCTTGCCGCCGTTGACGATGCCGAGGAAGACGCTCTGCCCGGCTGCCGCCTCGGTGGCCGCCGCGACAGACGTGTCGAGCTCCTCGATGAGCGCGGCCGCCTCGTCCTCGCGCTCGAAGATCGCGCCGAGCGAGGTCGTCTGCTGGCGCAGCGCCTCGACGTAGCCGCCCTCGTGCTCGTCGTTCGCGGCGATGTCGATCGTCGGGGCGATCGCCGCGAGGTCCTCCGTGTACTCGCGGAAGCGGTAGCCGCCGATGATGAGGTCGGGCTCGGCCTCGGCGAGCGCCTCGAAGTCGGGCTCGCGGTGCGTGCCGACGTCGGCGATCGACTCGTCCTCGACCCACTCGGCGAAGCGCTCGGGCGCGACGAGCTGCACGGGCAGCGCGACCGGCGTGATGCCCCACTCCAGCAGCGTCTCCATGGCCGTGTTGTCGAGCACCGCGACGCGCTCGGGCAGCACCTCGACCTGCACCTCGCCGAGGTTCGACGGGACGGTGACCGTCTCGGCGGCGGCGTCGGTCTCGGCGGGCGCGGCGTTCGCGCTGCAGCCGGCCAGGAGCGCGATCGCGGCGGCGGCCGCGATCGTCGTGCGGATGGCACGGGACATGGAGGTACTCCGTTTCGGAAGAGGTGGGGATCTCGCCGCGTCGATGCGTGAGTAAGGCAAGCCTAACCTTGCCGCACGCGCACCTGCAACGCGACGACCCCCGGCGCGCGCTACCGGTTGCCGAGCATGCGCTGGAGCGTCTCCTGCTACGCGCCCGAGAGCTCGCCGAACGCGCCCTCGGGCTTCGGCTTGCCGAACGCGCTCCCCTGGGGCGCGGCCGCCGGCTCCTCGGTGCGCTTCGCGGGGTTGCCCGAGCGCTTGAGCTGCTTGCCCTGGGGCTTGCCGCCCTTCTTCGGCGCGCGCATGCCGGGAGGCATCGGCCCCATGCCCGGCATGTTCGGCATCCCGCCCTTCGCGACGGTCTTCATCATCTTCGCCGCCTGGTCGAAGCGGGCGATGAGCTGGTTGACGTCGGTGACGGTGACGCCCGCGCCCTTCGCGATGCGGAGGCGGCGGGAGCCGTTCAGGATCTTCGACTGCTTGCGCTCCTGGGGCGTCATCGACTGGATGATCGCCTCGGTGCGCACGAGCTCCTTCTCGTCGAAGGAGTCGATCGCCTCGCGCATGCCCTTCGCGCCCGGCAGCATGCCGAGCATCTGCTTGAAGTTGCCGGCCTTCCGCAGCTGCTGCATCTGCTTCAGGAAGTCCTCGAGCGTGAAGCCGTCGGTCGTGATCGCCTCGGCGAGGCGGTGCGCCTCGTCCTCGTCGAACGCCTTCTGCGCCTGCTCGATGAGCGTGAGGATGTCGCCGAGGTCGAGGATGCGGCTCGCCATGCGGTCGGGGTGGAACGGCTCGAAGTCGTCGAGCGTCTCACCCGTCGAGGCGAAGAGGATGGGCTTGCCCGTGAGGCCGCGGATCGAGAGCGCGGCACCGCCGCGGGCATCGCCGTCGAGCTTCGTCAGCACGACGCCCGTGAAGTCGACGCCCTCCTGGAAGGCCTTCGCGGTCGCGACGGCGTCCTGGCCGATCATCGCGTCGATGACGAACAGCACCTCGTCGGGCTGCACGGCCTTCCGGATGTTCGCGGCCTGCTTCATCATCTCGGCGTCGACGCCGAGGCGGCCAGCGGTGTCGACGATGACGATGTCGTACTGGCGGCGCTTCGCCTCGGCCACGCCGTCGCGCGCGACCTTGACCGGGTCGCCGATGCCGTTGCCGGGCTCGGGCGCGAAGACCTGCACGCCCGCCTGGCTGCCGACCACCTGGAGCTGCGTGACGGCGTTGGGGCGCTGGAGGTCGCTCGCCACGAGCAGGGGCTGGTGCCCCTGACCGCGCAGGTGCTTCGCGAGCTTGCCCGCGAGCGTCGTCTTGCCGGCGCCCTGGAGGCCGGCGAGCATGATGACGGTCGGCGGGGTCTTCGCGAGCTCGAGCCTGCGGCTGTCGCCGCCGAGGATCGCGATGAGCTCGTCGTTGACGATCTTCACGACCTGCTGGGCGGGGTTGAGCGCCTCCGAGACCTCGGCGCCGAGCGCCCGCTCGCGCACCGCGGCGGTGAACGACTTGACGACGTCGAGCGCGACGTCCGCGTCGAGGAGCGCGCGGCGGATCTCGCGGACGGTGCCGTCGACATCGGCCGCCGAGAGCTTGCCCTTGGTGCGGAGCTTCGCGAGGGTCTCGGTGAGCCGAGTGGAGAGAGAGCCGAAGGTCGCCATGGTTCCGCAGAGTCTACCGGCCCGGGCGCATCCGGCGTCGGCGGGGTGCTGTGCGGGCGGGCCTGCCATGCTGGTGCTGCGCTCGCGTCGACACGGGAGGGGATCGGATGCGCCTTCGAGGGATGTCGCCGAGCCACGCGCGCTCGCTCGGGCGCAGCGTGCGCGAGCACGGCTTCACGATCACCGCGCTCGCGCGCCACTCCGCGCGCGTGCGCCGCGACCACCTCGCGCTCGTGATCGACGGCTGGAGCGCGACCTTCGGCGAGCTGTGGGAAGCGGCTGAGGGCGCCGCCGCGGTGCTCTTCCGCGAGCCGCTCGAGCGGAAGCCCCGGCCGGTCGTGATCGCGTGCGACGGGCCGGCGATGGTGATCGCGCTCCTCGCGGGCTCGCGGCTCGGCCTCGACGTCATGCCCATCCGTCCGACGCTGCTCGACGAGCTGCGCGACGCGGTGCCCGCCGACGCCCTCCTCATCCACGACGGCGAGGCGCCGGCCTGGCACGCCGGGCCGTCCGTGGGTGCCGCGAGCATCCTCGAGTGGTCGAGGACCGACGGCTCCGGGCTCGCGTCGACCCGGCGCCGGGTGCGCATCGCGCTCCCCGCCCTCTCGTCCGCGGGCACCGTGACGACGCACGTGCAGGGCGCGCTCGGCATCCAGGGCCTCCGCCAGCTCGCGGGGCTGCACGACCGGCTCGGCGTCGAGGGCACCGACGTCATCCTCGCGTGCGCGCCGCTGCATCGCGGCAAGGGGCTGCAGCTGCTCGGCATGTCGCTGCTCACGGGCGCGACGCTCGTGAGTGCCGCGCACACGCCGGCGGCCGACCGCATCCGCATCATCGAGGAGCGCTTCGTCTCGGTGCTCTCCGCCTCCCCCGGCCAGCTCGACGGCATCCTCGACGAGCTCGACCGCACCGGCCATGCGCCGCCGCGGCTGCGGCGCATCCTGCTCGCGGGGCAGGACCTCGACGCCGACCTCGTGCGCCGCGTGCACGCGACGTGGGGGCCGATCGTGCTGGCCGCCTACGGCACGGTGCAGACCGGCACGGTCGCGATGGCGACGCCCGAGCTGCTCTCGAAGCACCCGGGGACCGTCGGGATGCCGCTGCCGGGCAGCGAGTTCGGCATCGTCGGGCACAAGGGGCGAGGGGATGCGAGCGGCTTGCTCTGGGTGCGCGGCGCGCACGCGACGGTCATCACGGAGGACCAGGCGCGCATCGAGGGCGGCAGGCTCACGATCACCGGGCCGCTGCAGCATCCCGACACGGCGGAGTGACCGTCCCGCTGGTCGAGTGCCTTCCCGCCCCCGTTGGTCGAGCAGCCTTCCCGACCCGGTTCGTCGAGGAGCCTTCCCGCCCCGTTGGTCGAGTAGCTGGCGAAGCCGGCGTATCGAGACGGGGGCGCTCCCGCCTCGATACGGCCCTGCGGGCCTACTCGACGAGCGGAGTGGGTCACCCGACGAGCTGCTCGACGCGGAGGTCCAGTGGACCTCCGCGCTGACCGGTGGCGGCGGCTGCTCCTACCCGACGAGCTGCTCGACGCGGAGGTCCAGTGGACCTCCGCGCTGACCGGTGGCGGCGGCTGGTCCTACCCGACGAGCTGCTCGACGAAGACGTGCGGCGTGAACCCCGTCAGGTCGTCGATGCCCTCGCCCTGCCCGATGAGCTTGATCGGGATGCCCGTGCGCTCCTGCACCGCGAGGATGAACCCGCCCTTCGCGCTGCCGTCGAGCTTCGTGACGACGAGCCCCGTGATGCCGGCTGACTCGATGAACGCCATCGCCTGGTTCACGCCGTTCTGCCCCGTCGTCGCGTCGAGCACGAGCAGCACCTCCGCGATCGGCGACTGCTTCTCGATCACCCGCTTGATCTTGCCGAGCTCATCCATGAGCCCGCCCTTCGTGTGCAGGCGGCCTGCGGTGTCGATGATGCACATCGCGTGCCCGTGCGCCTTCGCGGCCTCGACGGTCTGGAAGGCGACGGATGCGGGATCCTGGCCCTCGCGCTCGGGCCGCACGATCGCGCTCCCCGCGCGCTGCGCCCACGTGCCGAGCTGCTCGACCGCCGCGGCGCGGAAGGTGTCGGCCGCGCCGACGACGACCGACTGGCCGTTGCGGACGAGGAAGCGGGCGAGCTTGCCGATCGTGGTGGTCTTGCCGACGCCGTTGACGCCGACGACGAGGATGACGGCGGGCCGCTCCTTGAGCGAGAGCGTCGGGTCGAACTCGGCGAAGCGCTCCTCGAGCCGCTCCCGCAGCATGCGCCGCAGGTCCTTCGGGTCGTCGACCATGAGCCGCTCGACGTCGGCGCGCAGCGCCTCGATCAGCTGCTCGGTGATGTCGGGGCCGAAGTCGGCGGTGATGAGTGCCGTCTCGAGGTCGTCCCACGTCTCCTCGGTGATCGTCTCGCGCTGGAACATGCCCTTGAGGGCGCCGGTGAGAGACCACTTCGCTGCCATGGGTCCATGCTAGGCGGCCGCCCGCTACACTCGTCCCCTGGCGAAGGGGAGTATCCCGTCACACCGCGATCGTCATCACGGAGCCCCGGGGCTCCCGGTCGCGGAGGCGCGTTCCGCGCGGGAGAGACGTTCGCGCGATTCCCGTACCCATTGAGAGGCGCAGCCCTTGACCCCGTATCAGATCTTCGAGATCGCCTCCATGGCGGTGCTCGTCGCGATCCTCATCTTCGACCTGCTGATCGTCGTGAAGCGACCGCACGTGCCGTCGATGAAGGAGGCGACCGCCTGGGTCGCGCTGTACGTCTCGCTCGCGCTCGTGTTCGCCGGCGTGCTGTTCGTCTCCGGTGAGCAGCAGAAGGCGGGCGAGTTCGTCACCGGCTGGCTGCTCGAGTACTCGCTCTCGATCGACAACCTCTTCGTCTTCATCATCATCCTCAGCCGGTTCGCGGTGCCGAAGGAGATGCAGCAGCGGGTGCTGATGATCGGCATCCTCATCGCGATCGTGCTGCGCGGCATCTTCATCCTCGTCGGCGTGCAGCTCATCGAGTCGTTCTCGTGGCTCTTCTACATCTTCGGCGCCTACCTCGTCTACGTCGCGTGGCAGCAGGCGTTCGGTCACGACGACGACGCGGGCGAGAAGGACAACTTCGCCGTCCGCCTGCTCAAGAAGCGCTTCAACTTCACCGACACCTGGAACGGCGGCAAGATCCGCTTGAAGTCGGAGGGCGTGACCTACTTCACGCCGTTCCTGATGGTGATCATCGCGCTCGGCACGACCGACCTGCTGTTCGCGATCGACTCGATCCCCGCCATCTTCTCGGTGACGACGGATCCGTTCCTCGTCTTCGCGTGCAACATCTTCGCGCTCATGGGCCTCCGCCAGCTCTACTTCCTGCTCGGCGGCCTGCTCGACCGGCTCGTCTACCTGCACTACGGCATCGCGGCGATCCTCGGCTTCATCGGCGTCAAGCTCGTCTTCCACGCGATGGAGAAGAACGACCTGCCGTTCGTCAACGGCGGCGAGCCCATCACGTGGGTGCCCCACATCGAGACGTGGCACTCGCTCATCGTCATCCTCGCGTCGATGGTCATCGCGACCGTCGCCTCGCTCATCCGCATCCGCGTCAAGGGCAAGGAGACGGGCGACACGTCGCTCCACATCGGCCCCTCGGAGGCCGAGCTCGGCGCCGACGGCCACTACCACATCGTCGACGCGATGGGCACGACCTTCCACCGGCCGCTGCGCGTCGAGCACAGCGAGACGGGCACGCTCACGGTCATCGACGCGCACGGCAAGGGGGCGCCGGTCGCCGACTTCTCCGCCGACGTCGTGCGCGAGGCCGCTCGCGAGGACATGCCGGAGGAGGATCTCGAGGAGCTGCGCCGTCGCATCCGCGAGGGCCGCGAGTTCGACGAGCGCGACGACCGCCAGGTCTGACGCATGACCGGGGCGCCGGGCATCCTCGCGTGGCTGCGGCCGCGCGCGGTGCCCGGCGTCGAGGTCGTCGAGCCCGACGGCTACCGGCGGGCGCTCCCCGGTCCGCGCGTCGCGACCGCGACGGTCGAGGGCGAGGTCGCCACGACCGCCGACCCTGACCTGGCGCGCGTCTTCGACATCCACGGGGCGGATGCGCGGCGCGAGGCAGACGCGCGGCTCACGTGGGCGGCTGCTCGGCACGGCGTGCCCGCGCTCGCCGAGGCGGTCGCCGCATCGCCCGCGCTCGCCCAACCGGGCTGCGCGGACGCGCACGAGATGCTCGTGCGCGCGATCGTCGGGCAGCAGATCTCCGTGGTGGCGGCGACGCAGCAGCTCGCGCTCCTGGCCGCGCTCGGCGATGCCCTGCCCGCCGCACTCGTTGCCGACGGGGTCGAGCGGTGCTTCCCGACGATGGCGCAGGTCGCGGACGGCGCCGACGTGCTGCGCGGCCCCGCCGCGAAGACCGCCGCCGTGCGCCGGGCCGCCGAGGCGGTCGCGACCGGCGCGATCGACGTCTCCCCCGCAGCCGACCTCGAGGTCATGCGCGCGCAGCTCCTCGAGCTCAAGGGCATCGGCCCGTGGACGGTCGGCTACCTCTCGCTGCGGCTCGGCGACCCCGACGTGCTGCTGCTCGGCGACGTCGCGGTGCGGAAGGGCGCGCGGCTGCTCGGCATCGACGACCTCGCCGGCTTCGCCGCGGACTGCGCGGAGCATCGCTCGGCCCTCATGCTGCGGTGCTGGGCGGCGTCGGCGCCGGCTGCTCCCCCGACCGCGCAGCGCGTCAGCGCCGCGTCGCGGTGACCGTGAACTTCGGGTTGCGGCTCACCTGCCGCGTGGGGCCGACCGCGTCGAGCGCCGCGCGGTAGCCGAGGTGGCTGTTCCACACGCACCAGAGCTCGCCGCCCGGCGCGAGCGCGCGGCCCGCGTCGGCGATGAGCCGCTCCGCGATGCCCGTGTGCACGGCGGCGCCGATGTGGAACGGCGGGTTGAGCAGGATGAGGCCGGCGCTGCCGTCGGGCACGCCCTCGAGCCCGTCGGCCTGGCGCGCCTCGATGCGGTCGGCGACGCCGTTGGCCGCCGCGGTCGCGCGGGTCGAGGCGATCGCGGCTGCGGAGGCGTCGGTCGCGAGCACCCGCACGTCGGGGCGGCCGAGCGCGAGCGCGACGCCGAGCACCCCCGTGCCGCACGCGAGGTCGATCGCGTGCGACGCATCCGGCATCTCCCCCAGGTGCGCGAGCAGCGTCTGCGCGCCGATGTCGATCGACGTGCCCGCGAACGCGGCGCCGTGCGCGACGACCGTGAGCGGACCGCGATCGAGGCGGTGCGTGCGGCTGCGCGGCCAGCTGATGCCCGGCCGCAGCGGCCGCTCGGCGTGCAGCACGCGCGACTTGCGGCGGCCGAGGCTCGCGCGCACGTGCTTGAAGCTGCGGCCGAGCAGCGCGTTCATGCTCATCGACATGTGCTTGACCCGGCCACCCGCGATGAGCACGACCTCGTCGGCCGCGTGCGTCGCGACGAGCTCGGCGATCTCGTCGAGGGCGTCGAGCGCGCGCGGGAGCTGCAGCAGCACGAGGCGCGCGCCGTCGACGAGGGATGCGTCGAGGCCGTGGTGCGCGAAGTCGGTGAGCCCCGTGCGCTCGGCGTTCGCGTCGAGCGCTCGCTCGCCGACGATCGAGTCCTGGTGCACGCGCACCCGGGTCGCGCCGGCCGCGAGCGCGCCGAGCGTGAGGGCGCCGTGCCGGTCGCCGATGACGACGACCTCGCCGAGCGGGCCGAGCTTCGCGGCCTCGTCGAGGATGAGCTCGTCCGAGGCGTCGTGGGCCTGCAGCGTCGGGTCCTCGACGTCGGGCCAGCGGCGGAGGCCGGCGAAGAGGGCGTCGCGGTCGATCACCGCTCGATCCTCCCATCTGAGCGTCAGCGGGTGACGTCGATCACGGGCATGCCGGCCGCCCGCCAGGCGTCGAGCAGTGCGCGATCGCCGGCCACGCCGACGCCGCCGACGTCACGCATGACCAGCCCCGAGGCGCAGTGCACCGCGTCGAAGCCGCGCAGGCCGTGCTCCACGGTGAGCACGGCGGCGCGGCGCGCGAGTGCAGCGGAGACCGGACTGACGGAGCAGCGCGCCCACAGCTGCTCGGCGCCGCGCACGGCGTCGTCGAGCCCGCGGGCATCGATGCGGCCCATGCGCATGGCATGGGCGAGCGCCGCTGCGGTCTCGGTGATCGTGACCGCAGCGACGTGCACGCGTGCCGCGCTTCGCCACGCCAGCTCGCAGCGCGCCGACGTCGGCTCCTCGACGAGCAGCGGGACGATCGCCGAGGTGTCGAAGCACGCGATCATCGCCGCTGGTCGGTGACCAGATCGCTCACTGTCCCGCGCGCCGGGATGCGTTCGGGCAGGTCGCGACTCGGGTCGGTCGGCAGCTCGATCACGCCCTCGGCGACGAGCCGCTCGATGCTGCTCTCATGCCGCGCCGGGACGATCAGGGCGATCACGCGCCCATGCTCGGTCACCTGGATCGTGTCGCCTCGCTTGACTCGCTGCAGCTCGGCGCTGAGTCCGTCGCGGAGCGCCCGGATGCCGACGCGACGCTCGCTTGTGGCGCTTGCCATGGGTCCAGTGTAGCCACATCGGTGCGCGTGCACCAGGCGCCCGACCGCCGCGCAGGAGCCCCCTGGCGCGTGTCGGCGGCCGCGAGTAGCGTCCCGCGCGTGACTGCACAGCGGCAGGGCTCCGCATCTGAGATGGCCGCGCCCGATCTCTCCTCGCTCGCCTCCTCCCTCTCCGGCCGCCTCACCTTGCCGGACGACCCCGCGTTCGAAGCCGAGCGCTCCCCCTGGAACCTCTCGATCGACCAGCGGCCGCTCGCGGTCGCCCATCCCGACCGCCTCGACGACCTGCGCGCGATCCTCGCGGCCGCGCGAGATGCGCGCGTCACGGTCGCCGTCCAGCCGAGCGGCCACGGCGCATCGAGCGCGCTCGAGGGATCGATCCTCGTCCGCACCGCCGCCTTCGACCGCTTCGACATCGACGCCGATGCGCGCGTCGCGTCGATCGGCGCGGGCGTCACGTGGGGCCCCGTGATCGACGCGCTCGACGGCACGTGCCTCGTCATCCCCTCCGGCACGAGCCGCGTCGTGACGCCAGCCGGCTACCTCACGGGCGGCGGTCACTCGTGGCTCAGCCGCTGGGCCGGGCTCGGCGCCCAGTCGCTGCGTGCCGCGTGGATCCTCCGACCGGACGGCACGCACGAGCGCGTCGACGACGCATCCGACCCCGACACGATGTGGGCGCTCCGCGGCGCGGGCGGCCTCGTCGGCATCGTCACGCAGCTCGAGGTCGACCTGCTCGAGGCGCCGAGCATGGTCGGCGGCGTGCTGTCGTTCGAGGCGGCCGCCGGGCCCGCGGTCTTCCGCGCGGTGCGCGATGCGGCGGCGGATGCGCCCGAGGGCCTGGGCGCGTTCGTCTCGTCGATGCGCATGCCCGACGCGCCGATGCTCCCCGAGCACATCCGCGGGCAGAGCTTCGTCACCGTCGAGGTGCTCGCGCGCTCGGAGAGCGACCTCGGGCTGCTCGAGGGGCTGCGAGCCGCCGCGACGCCGACCGAGGAGCGGCTCGGGCCGATCACCCAGGCCGGCATGGCCGCGCTGTCGATGGAACCGGAGGAGCCCTCGCCCGGCGGCGGCAGCTCCCACGCGCTCGCCGAGCTCCCCGACGCGGCCATCGACGACTTCTTCGCGTGGCGATCGGGCGAGGAGCAGTGGCCGCTCGTCGGCTTCACGCTCCGCATGCTCGGCGGCGCGCTCGACGAGCCGTCAAGGCCGGCGTTCGCGACGCTCGCCGGGGCGGCGTGGATCTCGCACTCGCTCGTGCCGCAGTTCCCCGGCACACCGGTCGAGCCCGGCCTCGAGTCGCTCGCCGGCCTCGACGCGCTGCTGCGCCCGCACGTCGCCGAGCGCATGGCGCCGACGTTCCTCGGCCCGGGCGAGACGCTCGAGAAGTGCGCGCCGGCCGACGACATCGCGCGGCTGCGCGCGATCCGCGATGCGGCCGACCCCGACGGCGTGCTGCACGAGGGGCGGCTGCCGCGCTGACGCCGCCTCGATCGGGGCGTGACGATCGAATCGTCGCGAACGTTGGGCTGTGCTTCGCACGGCGCCGACCTACCGTGAGGCCATGAGCAGCATCGCCCGCCGCCCGATCCTGTTGGGCGGCCTCGCCGCCACCGTCGTCCTCCTCGCCGTCGCGGGCTGCGCGACGGCTGGTCCAGGCACCTCCGGCGGGCCGGCCCCGTCTGCGACGTCCGCCCCCGCCGCGCCGGCTCAGCCGGTCGCGACGGGCGCCGATGCGCAGGCCCAGCTGGCCGGCCTGCCGATGCCGAGCGCCACGGAGCCCGTGATGGCGATCGGGCTCGCGCTCGACGACGGCGAGCCGATCCTGTGCCTCGGGCCGGTCATGGAGTCGGCACCCCCGCAGTGCTCCGGCCCCGCGCTCGCGGGCTTCGACTGGGCGCAGCTCGAGCCCGTCGAGATGGAGGGCGTGCGCTGGGCGCAGGTCGCGATGCAGGTCACCTACGACGCCGCGTCGCACACCGTCACGCAGGCCGGGGAGCTGCTCGACCTCGCGGCGATCACGATGCCGGCGATCGAGTACCCGACGGGCGACCTCGACGAGGCGACGATCGCGGCGGTGCAGGCGGATCTCGACTCGCTCGAGCGGGCGGATGTGCTGGGGCACGTCGGCATGGACGGCGTCGTCGTGCTCTCGGTCACCTTCGACGACGGCTCGATGCAGGCGGCGCTCGACGAGATCTACGGCGACGGCGTCGTGTTCGTCGAGTCGGCGCTGCGCTGAGGCGGCTCATCCACCGCCGTGCGGTCGCGAGGGGTGGTTATCCACGTCCGCTCGGTCAGATCCGCCGCTCCTCGCGACCGAATCGCCATTCCACCGCCGCTCGCGGCCAGGTCCGCGTCACAGCGGGAGTCGATGTCACGCAGGGAGTCGAGATTCGACGCCCTGCCGCACGCGGAAGCCTGATTCGACTCCTTGAGTGACCGATTGCGCGCCGCTCAGGCGTCGACGGGCTCCCGCTCGCGCGTCGTCCGCTGCCCGACGACCGCCGAGACCCCGTCCTGCCGCATCGAGACGCCATAGAGCGCATCCGCGATCTCCATCGTGCGCTTCTGGTGCGTGATGATGATGAGCTGCGAGCTCTCGCGCAGCTGCTCGAACACGGTCAGCAGCCGGCCGAGGTTCGCGTCGTCGAGCGCCGCCTCCACCTCGTCCATGATGTAGAACGGGCTCGGGCGCGCCTTGAAGATCGCGACCATGAGCGCGACCGCCGCGAGCGATCGCTCGCCGCCCGAGAGCAGCGAGATGCGGTCGATCTTCTTGCCCGCCGGCCGCACCGTCACCTCGACGCCCGTCTCGAGCATGTTCTCGGGATCGGTGAGCGTCAGCGCGCCGGAGCCGCCCGGGAAGAGGATGGGGAAGACCTCGGTGAAGGCGGCCTTCGTGTCCTCGAACGCCGCGGCGAAGATCGTCTCCATCGTGACGTCGAGGTCGGCGATGATCTGCTCGAGGTCCTTGCGGGTCTTCGCGAGGTCGGCGAGCTGCTCGGTGAGGAAGGTGTGGCGCTGCTCGAGCGCCGCGAACTCCTCGAGCGCGAGCGGGTTGACGCGGCCGAGCCGCGCGAGCTTGCCCTCCGCCTGCTTGAGCCGCGCCTGCTCGGCCTTGCGGTCCCAGCCCTCCCCCGGCGCGTACTCGGCGACGAGCACCGCCTCCTCGAGGCCGAGCTCGCTCCCGGCGCGCTCGAGCAGGTTCGAGAGGTGCAGCTTCTGCTCGTACGCCTCCATCTCGGCGACGTGCACGTGCTCGGTGAGCTCCTGCAGCCGCTCGCGGAGCGCCCCTTCGCCGCGGCGCAGCTTCCCGAGCTCCTCGTTGCGCTCGCGACGCGCGGCCTCGCGCTCGGCGAGCACGCCGCGCGCCTCGGCGACCGAGCGCTCGGCGACGCCGAGCACGGGCGGGATCGCGTCGAGCACGCGCGAGGCCTGCTCGCGCTGCCGCTCGCGCAGCACCGCGCGGCGAGCGGCCTCCTCGGCGCGCGCCCGCTGCGCCTCGACGTCGCGCGCGAGCGACTCGGCGCGAGCGAGCTCGGCCCGCACGCGCTCGCGCGCGGTCTCGAGCTCGATCCGCAGGTCGGTCTCCGCCTGGCGCGCTGCCTCGAGCTCCGCGAGCACGCCGTCGCGCGCCGACGCGTCGAGGATCGGCCGCGGCTCGGCGAGGAAGCGGTCGAGCGCGCGCTGCGCGGCCTCGACGCCCGCCGACGCATCCGTCACGCCCGTGCGCGCCTCGGCGAGCGCCGCCCGCGCGCGCTCGTGCTCGCCGGTCGCCGACTCGAGGCGAGCGCGCACGCGCGAGCGCTCCTCGCCGCGCGCGGCCGATGCCGCGTCGTGCGCGCGCAGCTGCTCGAGCGCGTCGGCGGCGGCGCGCTTCGCCTGCTGGTGCGCCTGCCGCGCGCGCTCGAGCGCCTCGGCCTCGCGCTCGATGTCGGCGCGCAGCCGCTCGAGCTGCTCGGTCGCCGCGTCGCGCTCGGCGAGCAGCTCGAGGCGCGACTGCGCGTCGTCGGAGCCGCCGCGCATGAGGTACTCGGTCACGAAGTCGCCGCGGCGCGTGACGATCGTCACAGGTCCGCCGAGCTCGAGCCCCGCGATCCGCGGCCCGACCTCGCGCGCCGCGTCGAGCGAGTCGACCACGAACGTGAGCGCGAGCACCCCGAGCACGCCCGCGGGCGCATCCACCACGGTCGGCGCGTGGACGGCGCCCTCGATCGCCGGCACGTCGAAGCGCATCGGCACGGCGTCGCCGACGACCGCCTCGATGCGGCCGAGCCCGGCGTCGTGCGCGTGCTCAATCGCCGCGGCGGCCGCACTTCGCGACTCGGCGAGCACGGCCTCGCCGAGCGTGCCGAGCGCCGCAGCGATCGCCGCCTCGAAGCCCTTCTTCACCTTGACGTGCTCGGCGACGAGCCCCGTGAGCCCATCGATGCCGGCACCGAGCAGGCCCGCGGATGCGTTCCCCGCGTCGAGCGCAACCGTGAGCGCCGAGGCGCGGGCCGCGAGGGCGTCGCGCTCCCGCTCGACGCGGTGCAGGGCGTCGCGCCGCTCGTCGAGGTCGCCGGAGAGGGCCGCTTGCCGCTCGTCGGCCTCGCGGTAGGCGACCGCGAGCGCCTCGGCGTCGCCCGCCTCCTCCGCGTCGCCGAGCCCCTCGGCGGCCCCCGTCGCGTCGGCGAGCCGCTGCTCGGCGTTCGCGAGCGCCGCCTCGCGGCGCGTGACCTCGGCCTCGCGGGCCGCGAGCGTCGACTGCGCGACGTCGACCTTCGATCGGTGCCCGGCCGCCTCGAGGTCGTGCTTCGAGACGAGCGCGGCCTGCGCGGCGATCTCCTCGTCGAGCGAGTCGAGGTTCGCGCGCGCCACGGCGGTCGCCGAGGCCGCCTTCGCGAGGCGACCCTCGGCATCCGCCACCCGGTCCTGCAGCGCGCGCGCCTCGTCGCGCGCGGCGGCGACCATGTCGGGCGTCACGAGCGGGCCCGCGTCGCCCATCTCGGGCGCCTCCTCGAGCAGCGCGAGCCGCTGGCCGGCGAGCGCGTGGAGCGACTGCAGCCGCGAGAGCTCGCGCTCAAGCGCGTGCGCGACCGTGCGGGCCTGATCGACGTCGTCGCCTGCCATCGACTCCTCGATGCGGGTGGCGCGCAGCTTCGCCTGCTCGAGCTGCTCCTGCAGCACGATGCGCTCCGACTTCCGCTCCGACTCGGAGCGCGCGGCGGCCTCGAGCTGACCGCGCAGGCCGATGACCTCGTCGGCGATGAGCCGCGCGCGGGCGTCGCGCACGGTCGCCTGGATGGTCGCGGCCTCCTTCGCGATCTCGGCCTGCTGGCCGAGGGGCTTGAGCTGCCGGCGGATCTCGCCCGCGAGGTCCTGCAGGCGCGTGAGGTTCGCCTGCATCGCGTCGAGCTTGCGGAGCGTCTTCTCCTTGCGGCGGCGGTGCTTGAGGATGCCGGCGGCCTCCTCGATGTAGCCGCGGCGGTCGGCGGGCGTCGCCTGCAGCACGCTGTCGAGCTGCCCCTGGCCGACGATGACGTGCATCTCGCGGCCGAGGCCCGAGTCGCTCAGCAGCTCCTGCACGTCGAGCAGGCGGCACGACTCCCCGTTGATCGCGTACTCCGAGCCGCCGTTGCGGAACAGCGTGCGGGAGATCTGCACCTCGGCGTACTCGATCGGCAGCGCGCCGTCGGCGTTGTCGATCACGAGCTCGACGTGCGCGCGACCGAGCGGACCGGTCGTCGCCGTGCCGGCGAAGATGACGTCCTCCATCTTGCCGCCGCGGAGCGTCTTCGCGCCCTGCTCGCCCATGACCCACGCAAGGGCGTCGACGACGTTCGACTTGCCGGAGCCGTTCGGGCCGACGACGCACGTGACGCCCGGCTCGAACTGGAACGTCGTGGCGCGCGCGAACGACTTGAAGCCCTTGACGGTGAGGGTCTTGAGGTGCATGCGGCTCCCGGTTCGTGCTCGCACCACCGTAGTCGCCGCCTCGCGTGTTGCACGGCAGGCGCGCGCGCCCCTATCCTGCAATGCTGCCCGCCGGCACGGCGCCGGTGCAGAGCGGCAGGACCCATGCAGATCGACATCCGCCCCGCCGCGCCGCTCCCCGATGCCGTCGACCCCCGCCTCGACCCCGCGAGCGGGCACGACGACGAGCTCCGCCTCGCGTTCGACCTCAACGAGCGCGCGAACGCCGCGCGCTCCGGCGACGGCCTCTACACGAACACGCTCGCCGAGTTCGTCGCCCTCCTGCGCTCGAACGAGACCGAGCGCATCCACCGCCTGCTCGCGTGGTGCGGCGAGCGGCTCGCGGGCGTGCTGACGATGTACACGACGCTCATCGACTCGACCGACGTCGTTGACCTCGGCGTCCAGCTCGATCCCGCGCTCCCCGCGCTCGAGCAGGCCGCGATCGCCGAGGCGCTCGTCGCGCGCGGCATCGACGAGGCGAGCGCGCTCGGCCGCTCGACGATCGTGGCCTCCACCGTCGGCGCGCGCACCGGGGGCGTGAGCGCCCGCACGGGGCACGGTGCGGCCGACCCGACGCATCCGGAGGTCGCGCCGCTCGTCGCGCGCGGCTTCGAGCTCGAGCAGGTCTACCGCGTGAGCGTCGCCGACCTCTCGCAGTTGGGCGACCTCGAGGCGTGGCACGCGGCAGGACTCGAGCGCGCGAGCGGGTACGACCTCGAGCGGTGGGTCGGCGAGACGCCCGGCGAGCACCGCGAGGGCATGCGGATGCTGCACGAGCGGATGTCAGTCGACGCACCCGTCGCGGGGCTCGCGTGGGAGCCCGAGTCGTGGGACGACGCGCGCCTCGCCGCGTTCGAGCAGTCGAAGCAGGGCGGCGGCCGCTCGCTCCTGACGGTCGCCGCGCGCGAGCGGACGAGCGGGCAGCTCGCGGGCTTCTCGACCCTCATCCTGCCGACGACCGGCGGCGTCGCGCGCCAGCACGACACGCTCGTGACGCAGCCGCACCGCGGCCACGGCCTCGGCATGCTGCTGAAGCTCGACAACATGCTGCGGCTGCGGGAGCTCCGGCCCGAGCTCACGCGCATCGTCACCTGGAATGCGGAGGAGAACCGGCCCATGCTCGCGGTGAACGAGCGATGCGGCTTCGAGCCGATCGCGTACGAGGCGCAGTGGCAGCGGAAGGACGCGCGATGACGGAGACGCAGCTCGAGTGGCTCGAGCTCGAGGCACCTGACGATGACCTCGACGAGCCGCGGCTCTCGCGCATCGCCCGCTACGTCGACGCCGCGAACCGCGTCACGCAGCACCACTGGGGCGACGACGCGCACGACACGACGGTCGATGAGATCGTCGCGAGCCTGCGGCACCCCGACGACGAGGTGACGCGGCGCTTCCTCGTCATCGAGGGCGGCCGCGACGTCGGTCGCGCGATCGCGTCGATCAACGCCGAGGAGGGCTCGCGCATCGCCTTCGTCTCGGCGTGGGTCGTGCCCGAGGAGCGCCGGCGCGGCATCGGCCGCGCGATGGCGGAGCGGCTCGAGGCGATCGGCCGCGAGCTCGGCGCGACGACGCTGCAGTCGTGGGTGGACCACCGGCCGCCTGCCGAGGGCGACGAGGCGATGGCGGCGGTGAGCGGGCACGGCGCGATCGCGCTCGACGCGCCCGCGCGGCTCGCGGTGTCGCTCGGCTACACGCTCGAGCAGATCGACCGCATCTCCGAGCTCGACGTCGAGTCGGCGCGCGCCGAGCTCGAGCGGCACCGGGCGGATGCGCTCGCGCACGCGGGCGAGGACTACGAGGCCCGCGCGTGGCAGGGCCCGACGCCGCCGGAGCTGCTCGACGCGATGGCGACGCTGCACGGCCGCATGGTCACCGACGCGCCGGCCGCGGGCCTCGACGTCGACGACGAGCGGTGGGACGCCGCTCGCGTGCAGCGGCTCGAGGCCGAGCTCACGGAAGCGGGGCAGACGCTCCTGCAGGCGGTCGCGATCCACCGCGCGAGCGGCGAGGCCGTCGCGTTCACAGTGCTCGTGCTGCCCGCGCCCGGGCGCCCAGCGTTCCAGGAGGACACCCTCGTGCACGCCGACCACCGCGGGCACCGGCTCGGCATGCTCGTGAAGGCCGAGAACCTGCTGCAGCTCGGCCGCCTCCACCCCGACCGCACGCGCGTCATCACCTGGAACGCGAGCGAGAACCGCCCGATGCTCGCGGTCAACGAGGCGCTCGGCTTCGTCGCGGTCGGCGCGGAGGGGGCGTGGCAGAAGCGGCTCGAGGACGGAGCTGCGGCCGATGGAGCCCGGCCATAGCCGCGCCTGCCAGCATGGGCGCATGAGCGACCGCGCAACGATCGACGCCCGCCCCGAGAGTCGGCCCGACGCATCCATCGAGGGCATCGCCGTCGAGCTGCGGCGCGCGGTCGAGAATGGGCTGACCCGGCCGCGCGAGTACCGCGAGCGGCAGCTCGACGGCCTCACCGCGATGCTGCTGCAGCACACGTCGCGGTGGGAGGCGGCGCTCAAGGCGGATCTCGGCAAGGGAGAGATCGAGGCGCACCTCACCGAGATCGGCTTCCTCGTCGCGGAGGCGCGCGCCGCGAAGCGGTCGCTCCGCCGCTGGATGGCGCCGCGACCGGTCGCCGCGCCGCTCGCGCTCCAGCCGGCGGTCGCGAGGACGATCGCCCAGCCGCTCGGCGCCGCGCTCATCATCGCGCCGTGGAACTACCCGCTGCAGCTCGCCCTCGCCCCGCTCATCGGCGCGATCGCCGCGGGCTGCGCCGCGGTCGTGAAGCCGAGCGAGGTGGCGCCGGCGACGTCGGCGCTGCTCGCCGAGCTCGCGCCGCAGCACCTCGACCCGCGCTCGGTGCGCGTCGTCGAGGGCGCGGTCGACGAGACGACGGCCCTGCTCGAGCAGCGCTGGGACCTCATCTTCTACACCGGCAACGCGAAGATCGCGCGCGTCGTCGCGGCGGCGGCCGCGAAGCACCTGACCCCCACGATCCTCGAGCTCGGCGGCAAGAGCCCCGCCTACGTGCACCGCTCCGCCGACATCCCGGCGACCGCGCGGCGGCTCGCGTGGGGCAAGTGGATCAACGCCGGCCAGACGTGCGTCGCGCCCGATCACATCCGCGTCGACCGCGAGATCGCCGACGAGCTCGTCGAGGAGCTGCGCCGCGCGACCGCCGAGCAGCTCGGCGATGCGCGCACCTCCCCCGACTACGGCCGCATCGTCAACGGCCGCCACCTCGAGCGCCTCAAGGGGCTGCTCGGCAGCGGCACGGTCGTGACCGGCGGCGAGGTCGACGAGGCCGACCGCTTCATGGCGCCGACGATCCTCACGGGCGTCGACGACGCATCCCCCGTCATGCAGGAGGAGATCTTCGGCCCGATCCTGCCGGTGCTGCCGGTCGACGGCGTCGACGGCTTCCTCGAGACGATGCACGGCGCCGAGAAGCCGCTCGCGCTCTACGTCTTCGCGAGGGATCGGGATGCGGTGCGTCGCGTCGAGCGCGAGACGTCGTCGGGCGCGCTGGGCGTCAACATCGCGGTGGCGCATGTCGGCGCGGCGGGGCTGCCGTTCGGCGGCGTCGGCGAGAGCGGCTCGGGCGCGTACCACGGCAAGCACTCGTTCGAGGCGTTCAGCCACCTGAAGCCCGTGCTGTCGAAGCCGACCGGCATCGACACGCTGCGGGTGATCTACCCGCCGTTCAGCTCGTGGCGCGGGCGGCTCGCGAAGCGCATCCTCGGCTGACGCTCCCGCTCGTCGAGCAGCGCCCGCAGGGCGCGCATCGAGACGCAGCTACCGCTTCGGCGCCACGTTCGCGACCGCCCAGGTGACCAGCGGCTGCAGGTGCTCGACCGTGTCGAACAGCGCGTCGAGCAGCTCCGGCCCGCCCGCCTGCTCGGGCGTCAGATGCCGCCGGGCCGTGAGGAAGCGGTAGCGCAGCAGCTCGATGCGCGGATGCGCCGGGTCGACGCCGCGCGGCGCCGTCTTGATGCGCTCCCCGCCGAGCTCGTAGCCGGCCGACTCGAGCTCGCGCACGATGCCCTCGAGCTCGGTGCCCGCCGCGACCGCCTCGACGGCCGCGCGGTACGCCTTCGTGAACGACGCATCCCCGAAGAATCCGCCGCCCATCGAGACGCCGGTCGCGTCGAGGTTGAGGAACCAGCCGATGCCGGGCGCGCGCTGCGCGAACAGGCCCTGCCGCGTCTTGTAGGGCGTCTTGTCGTGGGCGAAGCGCACGTCGCGGTAGGGGCGGTAGACCTTGACAGCGCTCGCGACGGGCTCGAGCTCCTCGGCGAGCGCCTCGAATGGCGCGCGCACGTGCTCGTCGTAGCGGTGCTTGTTCTCGAGCCACCAGGGCCGCTCGTTGTGCGCCTCGAGGTCGGCGTAGAAGGCGAACGCGTCGGGTGAGAATCCGTCGAAGGGCATCGATCCAGTCTAAGAGCGGCCCCCTGGCCGAGGGCCGGACGTCAGACCGCGATGCCGCGCGGCCGCCGCTGGCAGCGCGGGCAGCGCGTCGACGAGCGGTTCGCCCACGGCTCGCGCACCATGATCGCGCCGCAGCGGTGGCACGGCTGACCGCCGCGGCCGTAGGCGTGCAGCGAGTGCTCGAAGTAGCCGGCCTGCCCGTTGACGTTGACGTACTGCGCGTCGAACGAGGTGCCGCCCTCGGCGAGCGCCTGCTCGAGCACGGCGCGCACGTCGGCGAGCAGGGCGAGCGCCCGCGCTTGCGTGAGCCGCTCGCCGGGCGTCGCGTAGTGCAGCCGCGACCGCCAGAGCGCCTCGTCGGCGTAGATGTTGCCGATGCCCGACACGAGCGTCTGGTCGAGCAGCGCCGCCTTCACGCCCTGCCTCCTCCGGCGCAGGCGGCGGGCGACGGCGGATGCGTCGAAGCCCGGATCGATCGGATCGAGCGCGATGTGCGCGGCCTGGTCGGGCACCGCCCGGCCGCCGTCGGCCGCGACGAGCGGCCGCACCGCGAGCCCGCCGAAGATGCGCTGGTCGGCGAAGCGGACCTCGATCGGGCCGTGGTCGGGCTGGTCGAGCAGCAGCCGGATGCGCGTGTAGCGGTCGGGCGCAGCGCCCGGCTCGCGCACGAGCACCTGGCCCGACATCCCCAGGTGCGCGAGCAGCGCATCCGCCCCGTCCTGGATCGGCACCCAGAGGAACTTGCCGCGCCGCTCGGGCGCTCCGAGGGTGCGACCGGTGAGGGCCGCCTCGAACGCGGCGGCGTCGCCGTCGTGGCGGGCGATCGATCGCGCGTCGAGCACCTCGACGCCCTCGACGCGAGCGCCGGTCACGGCCGGCGCGAGCCCAGCGCGCACGACCTCGACCTCGGGCAGCTCCGGCATGTCAGCGCATCGGCATGTCAGTGCGCGGCCGGCGCGCTCAGCAGCCGATGTGCCTCGAGGGCCGCGGCCATCTCGGCCACCTTCTTGCTCGTGCCGGTGCCCGTCGCGACGGCCTCGTCATCGATGAGCACGGTCGCGGTGAAGGTACGCGCGTGGTCGGGGCCCTCTGCCTCGATCGCGTAGGCGGGCGCGCCCTTGCCCTGCGCGGCCGCGAGCTCCTGCAGCGCCGTCTTCGGGTCGAGCGCGGCGCCGGCGCGCAGCGGGTCGTCGAGCAGCGGGCCGACGAGCCGGAGCACGAGGCCAGCGGATGCGGTGTGCCCGGCCGACAGGAATGCGGCGCCGAAGACCGCCTCGAGCGTGTCGGAGAGGATCGAGGGCTTCTCGGCGCCGCCGGAGGCTGCCTCGCCCTTGCCGAGCAGGATGTGCTCGCCGAGCCCGATGTCGCGCGCGACCTCGGCGAGCGCGTTCATCGAGACGACGCCGGCGCGGCGCTTCGCGAGCTCGCCCTCGGGCAGCTCGGGGAAGCGCCGGTAGAGCTCGATCGTGATCGCCTGGCCGAGGATCGAGTCGCCGAGGAACTCGAGGCGTTCGTTGTGCGGCACGCCGCCGTGCTCGTACGCCCACGAGCGGTGGGTGAGCGCCAACGACAGCAGCTCGGGGTCGATGTCGACCCCGAGCTGCTCGAGCAGTCGGCGCTGCGCCGTTCCTCGCTGGTCCGTCATGCGACGAAGGGTCCCAGCAGGATCAGACGTCGGCGACCTTGCGGCCCTTGTACTCCATGTACAGCGCGGTGCCGGCCGAGTCCTCGACGACCTTCGCACGGTGCGGGAGGCTGTAGACGGTCTTGCCGCCCTCGACGGTCTTCACGAGCTTGGGCGCGACGGCCTTCCACTGCGAACGGCGGGCGCGGGTGTTCGACCGCGACATCTTCCTCTTGGGAACAGCCATTGCTCACTCCTTCTTCGGCGCCTGCGCGCCCTCTTCCGACTCATCGTCGGACACGTCTGATGAGAAACCCTGGAGCGCTGCCCACCGTGGATCGATGGTCTCCGTCGGCTCGTGGACCGTGCCAGGCTCGAGCCGCTCCCCTGTCTCAGGATCGAGCCCCGAGCAGTCCGGTCGGTCGACCGGTTGGAACGGCAGCGCCAGCACGACCGCGTCCCGAACCACCGGAAGCATGTCGACAGACTCGTCGACCACGAGGTAGTCGGTTTCCGACGCACCATCATACGCGAACAGCTCGACGAAGTCGACATCGAGGTCGAGGTCGAACTCGGCGAGGCAGCGCGAGCACGTCGCGAGGGCGGTGACGCTCGCCTGCCCGGTCGCGAGGATGCCTTCGTGCACGCTCTCGAGGCGCACGTCGAGCTCGATGGGCTGGTCGGGCAGCACCGCGGCGAGACCCTCGCCGACCTTGTCGCCGAACGGCGCGGTCTCCTCGACCTCGCGCATGCGACCCGGCTTGTGCACGATGTCGCGCACGGACAGCGTGAACGGATGCGTGGTGGCCATGGTCCCAGTCTACGGCCGCGCCCTCGACGGCCTCTCCACGGCCCGCCGCAGGCGCACAGCGTGTCGAAGACGACCTCGATCGGCGCCTGACCGGGCGAAACGGGTTCTCCACAAGCGGGCTTCTCGGCCGTTCGTGTGTCAGTGGCCCGTGGTGGAATGCCGTCATGGATGAGTGGTGGGGCATCGATGCGGAGGAGTACATCGCGTCGATCCGGGCGGGCGCGATCGACCCGCACGGCCGCACCGCCGACGAGCTCGAGGAGGAGCTCGCCGCCCACGACCGCGACTGGTCGGAGCGGCTCGCGCTGCTGAGCGACGCGGAGGTCGAGGAGGTCATCGCCGGCCGCAAGCAGGTGCCGCCGCTGCCGGGCACCGCGCCCGCCGCCGAGCGACCCGAGTCCGTGCGCCGGCAGGACGCGCTCGCCGGCCGGATCCGCGCGATCGAGCTGCGCCGGGCGCGCCTCGAGGCCGAGCACCGCGAGGTCCTCGCCGCCGAGCTCCAGCACTTGCGCGACGCAGGCGGCGACGTCGGCATGGCCGTCAAGGAGAGCGCCTCGATCCTCGCGGCGGAGCTGCGCCTCTCGGACCGCGTCATGGAGCGCAAGCTCGTCGAGGCCTGGACGACCGTCACCGACCTCCCCGCCGCGCACGCCTCACACAAGGCCGGCCGCATCACCGGCACGCACCTGCGCGCGATCGAGCAGGCCACCGAGGCGCTCCGCACCGACCCATCCGTCGACCCCGAGGATCGCGCTCGCGTGGAGGCGGAGCTGGTGGAGATCGCCGAGCGCGTCACCCCGTCGCAGCTGCGCTCCCGCGCGAGGCGGATCGTCGACCGGGCGATGGCCGATCCGCTCCAGCGCCGCCACGACCGGGCGGTCGAGCAGCGCCGCGCCTGGGTCGACGACCATGACGACGGCATCTCGACGCTCGCGCTGTCCGGCCCGTCCGTCACCATCCACGGCGCGTTCAACCGCGCGACCGACGCCGCCCGCGCCAAGCCGAAGGACGACCCCCGCACCTTCGACCAGTACCGGCTCGACGCGCTCATGGAAGTGCTGCTCACCGGGCAAACGCCGGAGGATCTGCACGGCATCAACCAGATCTCGGCAACGGTCACGGTCACGATCCCTGCCACCGAGCTGCTCAAGCGCACCGACGATGCCGACGAGCCGCCGCAGCTGCGGTTCTCCGGCGCCCTGGAGGGCGGGGCGCTCGTCGACGCCGCCACCGTGCGGGCGCTGGCCGCCGAGACGATCACCTGGGAGCGGCTCTTCCTCCACCCCGTCACCGGCGTCCCGGTCGCCGTCGACACCTACAAGCCCAACCGGGCCATGCGCCGCTGGCTCCAGCGCCGCGACGGCCGCTGCCGCTGGCCCGGCTGCACCAACCGCGTCTCCCGCGCCGACGCCGACCACACCATCGCCCACGCCGACGGCGGCCCCACCACCCTCTCGAACCTCGCGCACCTGTGCCGACGACATCACCTGATGAAGCACGCGACCGCCTGGACCGTCCGCCAGCTCGACCAAGGCGTCCTCGAATGGACCAGCCCCACCGGCAAGATCTACCTCGACGAACCCGAACCCGCCGGACCCGCGTTCGTCGACCGCACACCCGACTACTGGGGCCACCCCAGCGACGAACCCGCCAAGTGCACCGCGAGCGACCCGCCATGGGCACACCTCAAGGACTGCACCTGCGACCTCGAGAGCGCGACCGCCTGACCCTCTGGCGCGTTCGCTCAGGCGAGCGAGAGCACGAACGACAGCACGAAGCCCGCCGCCGTGCTCATCGCGACCGCGGGGCCGCCGTGCTCGTAGGCCTCGGGCATGAGCGTGTCGGCGAGCGAGGCGATCACCGCGCCCGCCGCGAACGCGAGCGGGAGCGAGATCGTCTCCGCCTCGGCGCTCGCGAGCGGTCCGGCGCCGAGCACGACCGCGCCGACGAGCAGCACGGCGCAGATCGACCACAGGCCGAGCACCTTCGCGCCCGACATCCCCTGCTCCTTCATCGACGAGGCACCCACGAGCGATTCGGGGAGGTTCGAGACGAAGATCGCGGCGAGCAGCGCGAGTCCGCCGGAGCCCTCGGTGAGCGAGACGCCGAGGGCGACGTTCTCGGGCACACCGTCGAGCGTCACGGCGGCGAGGAGCGCGAGCCCCGCGGCGCCGCGGGTGGAGGCCTTCGTGGCGCGCGCATCCGTCGCCGCCGCATCGGTGTCGAGCTTCGCGCTGCCCTCGACCTCACCCGCGGGAGCGCCCTTCCCGGGCTGCGCCGCGCGATCGAGCAGCGCGCTCAGCAGCGTGAAGACGAGCGCGCCGACGAGCAGGCCGATCGCCGCCCGCCAGATGCCGCCCATCTCGTAGGCGTCCTCGAAGAGCTCGAATGCGAGGGCGGTGACGAGCGCACCGGCGGCGAACGAGAGCAGGATCGCGAGCGCGCGCTTGGGCAGCCCGAACCGCATCCCGATGAGTGCGCCGACGATGAGCGCGCTCGAGGCGACCGCGCCGAACAGCAGAGCCTGCGCCATGCCTCAGGGTACGACTGGCGCCGGCACATGGGGAGTTCCGATCAGCGTGCACCGCGCCTATCGTGCTGGCATGGCCGACGGCGCGACGATGCCGGTGCTGGAGCTCAAGGCACAGCTCCGAGGCATGCCGACACGGGTCTGGGTCTTCCGGGACCGCATCGAGTGGAGCCGCAGCACCGCGCTCGGAGTCCTGAGCCGCTCGGTCATGGCAGCCGCGACGCAGGATGCGTCGGAAGTGGGCGCCGCAGGCGGTGACGACCAGACCGGCACCATCCCGCTCGGGCAGCTGTACGAGGTGACCGGCGAGCGGATCGGACTGCACACGAGGCTCACCCTGCGCGCTCGCGACTGCACGATCGACCTCGACATGTCCGGCTCGAAGGCGGCTCGCCTGCAGGAGTCCCTCCGCACCCTGAAGACCCAGCGCGCCGACCACTGACCGCGTGGGCGTCCGCGGCGCACCGCAGTGCCATGATGCACTCGTGTCGACGTCGCGCGCCGTGCCCCTCGCCCTCATCGGCTGGCTCGTGTGCGTCGAGCTCACGAGCGGCGTGCTGCAGGGCTGGTACGTCACGCTGGCGCCCGACATCGCCCGTCACCTCGACGTCACCGACGCCGACGTCAACTGGTTCGAGGCCGGGCAGCTGCTGCTGTCGGCGCTCCTCGTGCCGATCCTCGCGAAGCTCGGCGACATGCACGGCCACAAGCGCATGCTGCTGCTCTCGACCGCGATCACCGCGGCCGCGAGCTGGTGGATCGCCTTCGCGGGCGACTTCACGAGCTACCTGATCGCCTTCTCGCTGCAGGGCGCCTACGCCGTGTGGCTGCCGCTCGAGGTCGCGCTCATCTTCGACCGCGGCCGCCGCACGGGCGTCGCGCCGTCGACGACGCGCCGAGCCGCTGGCCTGCTCGTCATCGCCCTCGAGGCGGGAGCGATCCTCGGCGCCCTCGGCTCCGCCGCCGCGCTCGGCGCCTTCGGCGACGCCATCCCGCCGACCCTCATGGTGCCGGCCGCGATGGTGACGCTCACGTTCTTCGCGATCCTCTGGGGCGTGCCGGAGTCGGAGCCGCTCCCCGGCCGCCGCCTCGACGCCGGCGGCTTCGTGCTGCTCGCGCTCTCGCTCCTCACGATCACGTCGGGCCTCACGTTCCTGAAGATCGGCGGGCTCGAGGCGTGGTGGGGCTGGGCGGTCATGGCGCTCGGCATGCTGCTGCTGCTCCCCTTCGGCCGCTGGGTGCTCGGCAAGGACGACCCCGCGATCGACCTCCGCGTCATGCGCCAGCCGTCGATGTGGCCCGTGCAGCTCACCGCGGGCCTCGTCGGCGTGAGCCTGCTCGGCGCGCAGACGCCGCTCGCGACCTACGCCGGCACGGACCCGTCGCTCGGCTACGGCCTCGGGCTCGACGCGACCGGCCGCTCGCTCCTCATCGGCGTCTACCTGCTCGCCCTCATCGTGGGTGCCGGCGCGCTCGCCGTGCTCTCCACGCGCATCCGCCCTCGCCTGCTCCTCATCGTCGCGTCGACGCTCGTCGGCATCGGCTACCTGCTGCTCGTTCCCTTCCACCTCGAGATCTGGCAGGTGTTCGCGTGCATGGCCGTCGCGGGCGTCGGCTCGGGCGCCCTCGTCGGCGCACTGCCCGCCGCCGCGGCCGCGGCCGCACCCCGCGGGCAGACGGGCGTCGCGACCGGCATGACGAACACGACGAAGACGATCGGCGGCTCGTTCGCCTCATCGATCTTCGCGATCGTGCTCGCGGTCGGCGCGGTCGGCACCGCCGCGAGCCTCGGCGGCTACATCGTCGTGTGGATCATCTGCGGCGTCACCGCGCTCGTCGCCGCCGCTGCCCTCGTCGCGGTGCCGAAGCTCGCCTTCGCGGACCCGGAGCCGGTCGCCGAGGCCGTGCCCGGCGCGACGCCCGCCCCGCGCTCCTAGTCCGCCCGGCGCGTCAGCCCTTCGCGCTCAGTGGCCCGCGGTGCACCATCCACGGGTGCGTCTGCGCAACCGGCTTGATGATCGTCTCGTCGATCGAGACGTGGCCGGGCAGCGCGAGGATGTCGGTCATGACGCGCGCGACGTCGTCAGCCGAGAGGGGGTCCTGCACGTCCTTGTAGACCGCATCCGCCTTCTCCTTGTCGCCCTCGAAGCGCACGAGGCTGAACTCCTCCGTCCGGACCATGCCGGGCGCGACCTCCATGACGCGGATCGGCTCGCCCGCGAGCTCGAGCCGCAGCACGTCGACGAGCTGCTTCTCCGCCGACTTCGCCGCGTTGTAGCCCGAGCCGCCCGTGTAGGGCACCGTCGCGGCGATGGACGTGACGACCATGATCTCGGCGTAGGAGCCGTCGCGAGTCGAGTCGCGCAGCAGCGGCAGGAGGGCATCGATCACGCGCTTCGTGCCGATGACGTTGGCCTCGAACATCCACCGCCAGTCGTCGATCGAGGTCTCGCCGATCGGCGCTGCGCCCTTCGCGCCGCCCGCGACCTGCACGAGGCCCGTCGGGCGGAACGCCGCAGCCGCCTCCGCGAGCCGCGCGATGTCGCCCTCGTCGGTGAGGTCGGCGGCGAGGATCTCGCAGCCGGTGTCGCGCTGCAGCGCCTCGAGCCGCTCCGCGCGGCGCGCGACGGCGAGCACGCTCCATCCGCGCTCCACAGCCTGTCGCGCGACCGCCTCCCCGATGCCGCTCGATGCTCCCGTGACGACGATCCGCTTCTCGCTCATGCCGCCATGCAAGCAGGCGGCGGCCGATCGGCGCCACTCGGCCCCGGACCGGCGGAGCCGCAGTGTTACGCCGTGCGACGCACCCGGCTGGCCCGATCGCTCGATCGACCGCACGATGGAGCACGACCCAGCTCGGCATCGACCCGCAAGGAGCACACCATGAGCGACTGGAAGTTCGAGACCCTCCAGGTCCACGCGGGCGCGCAGCCCGACCCGACGACGAAGGCGCGCATCACGCCCGTCTACCGCACGACCTCGTACGTGTTCGACAGCACGGAGCACGCTGCCCGCCTCTTCGGCCTCGCCGAGCTCGGCAACATCTACTCGCGCATCATGAACCCGACGAACGACGTCGTCGAGCAGCGCCTCGCAGCGCTCGAAGGGGGCAGCGCCGCCCTCCTGCTCGCATCGGGCCAGGCCGCGAGCACCTACGCCGTGCTCAACATCGCAAGCGCAGGCGACCACATCGTCTCGTCGTCGTCGATCTACGGCGGCACCTACAACCTCTTCAACTTCACGCTCAAGCGGCTCGGCATCGAGGTGACGTTCGTCGAGGACCAGGACGACCTCGACGAGTGGCGCCGCGCCATCCGCCCCGAGACGAAGCTGCTGTTCGCCGAGACGATCGGCAACCCGCGCATCAACCTGCTCGACATCGCGGGCGTCTCGGGCGTCGCCCACGACGCCGGCGTGCCGCTCATCGTCGACAACACGATCGCGACGCCCTACCTCATCCGCCCGCTCGAGCACGGCGCCGACATCGTCATCCACTCGGCGACGAAGTTCCTCGGCGGCCACGGCTCGGTCGTCGCTGGCGCGATCGTCGACGGCGGCCGCTTCGCGTGGTCGGAGTCCGACAAGTTCCCCGGCCTCACGACGCCCGACGAGTCGTACCATGGCGTCACCTACACCGAGGCGCTCGGCGACGCGATCGCCTACATCCTGAAGGCGCGCGTCACGCTCCTCCGCGACGTCGGCGCCTCCGCCGCGCCCGACACCGCGTGGCAGCTGCTGCAGGGCATCGAGACGCTCTCGCTGCGCCTCGACCGCCACGTCGGGAACGCGACCGCCGTCGCCCGCTTCCTCGAGGCGCACCCGCAGGTCGCCGCCGTGCACTACGCGGGCCTCGAGTCGAGCCCGTGGCACGAGCGCGGCCGCGAGCTCGCCCCGCGCGGCACGGGCGCCGTGCTCTCGTTCGAGCTGCGCGGCGGCGTCGAGGCCGGCAAGGCGCTCGTCGAGTCGCTCGAGCTCTTCAGCCACCTCGCCAACATCGGCGACGTGCGCTCGCTCGTCATCCACCCGGCATCGACGACGCACGCGCAGCTCACGCCCGAGCAGCAGCTGAGCGCGGGCGTCACGCCCGGCCTCGTGCGGCTCTCGGTCGGCATCGAGCACGTCGACGACCTCATCGCCGACCTCGGCCGCGGCCTCGAGGCCGCCGCCGCGAAGTCGGCGGAGCTCTCGGCGAACGCCTGAGCACGGACGGCACGAGCGGTCGGCGGGCACGCGTGGACTGGCAGCTGAGCGACGACGCGCAGCCGGCCGCTCGCGTGCCCGCCGCACGGCTCGTCGACACGGGGCTCGACGCCGGGCCCGACGCGCGCCCCGTGCCCGTCACGGGCGCGTGGCGGCCGGGCGACGACCCCGGCGAGCGGCGCTTCGCCCGCATCGGCGACGTCGAGACCGAGTCGGGCGGGACGATCCCGGATGCCGTGCTCGCGTTCGAGACGTGGGGTCGCCTCGACGAGCGCGCGAGCAACGCGGTGCTCGTGCTGCACGCGCTCACGGGCGACAGCCACGTGCGCGGACCCGCAGGCCCCGGCCACGCGACGGCCGGCTGGTGGGAGGACGTCGTCGGCCCCGGCCGCGCGATCGACACCGACCGCTGCTTCGTCGTCGCGCCGAACATGCTCGGCGGCTGCCAGGGCTCGACGGGGCCCGCCTCCCTCGACCGCGACGGCCGCGAGTGGGGCTCGCGCTTCCCGCGCGTGACGGTGCGCGACCAGGTCGAGGCGCAGCGGCGCCTCGCCGACCAGCTCGGCATCCGGCAGTGGCACGCGGTCGTCGGCGGCTCGATGGGCGGCATGCACGCGCTCGAGTGGGCCGTCGCGCACCCCGAGCGCACCGGTCGAGCCGCGCTCCTCGCCTCCAACGCCGCGACGAGCGCCGACCAGATCGCGCAGAACGCCCTGCAGATCGAGGCCGTCACGACCGACCCCGGCTGGCTCGGCGGCGACTTCTACGACCTGCCCGGCCACGCGGGCCCCGCTCGCGGCCTCGCCCTCGCGCGCCGCATGGCGATGCTCGGGTACCGCTCGCAGCAAGAGCTCAACGAGCGCTTCCGCCGCGAGTGGCAGTCGAGCGTCGACCCGCTGCACGGCGGGCGGTTCCAGGTCGAGTCGTACCTCGACGTCCACGGCAACCGCTTCACGCGGCGCTTCGACGCGGGCTCCTACGTGCGGCTCGTCGACGCGATGTCGACGCACGACGTGGGCCGCGGCCGCGGCGGCGTCGAGGCGGCGCTCGAGCGCGTCACGGCGCCGACGCTCGTCGTCGGCATCTCGAGCGACCGGCTCTTCCCGGTCGCCGACCAACGGCGGCTCGCCTCAGGGATCGCGACGAGCGTCTCCGGCGCCGAGCCCGTCGTGCTCGAGAGCGGCTTCGGGCACGACGCGTTCCTCATCGAGTCGGGCCGTGTCGGCGACCTGCTGTCGACGCTGCTGGGCTGACACGCCGACCGGGCCGACGCGCGCGGCCCGCACGAGCATCCACACCGCCCCGACGAGGAGCGCGACGTGGAGCGCGTTCCGCACCGTGAGGAGCGCGACCGCCGCCGGGTGCGCCGCGACGAGCCAGTCGTAGGTCCACGGGAACTGCAGCTGCGTGAGCGCCGCGACGAGCCCGATCGCGCCGACGCCGATCCAGTGCCGCCTCGCGCCCGCCTCGGCGAGCAGCAGCGCCGGCACGAACAGCCACAGCACGAACTGCGGCGAGCCGACCTTGTTCGTCACGATCATCACCTCGACGAGCGCGACCGCGAGCCACACGATCGCCTCCCGCCGGTGCGCGCGGCGCACGGCGAGCGCGCCGAGCGCGCCGATCGCGAGCACCCCCGCGACGAGCACCGGGGTCGCGAGCGCCGCGACCGTGCCGACGCCGTCGCCCTCGACCTGGAACGTGTAGATCTGCCGGTCGAACAGCACCTGCGCCTCGCCCGCGCTCGCGAGCCACAAGTAGGGCGTCGCCGCGACCGCCTCGATCTGCAGGCCGCGATCGTCCTGCTCGGTGAGGAACGACAGCGCATGCTCGGAGCCGACGAGCGCCGCGAGCGCGAGCACCGCGGCCGAGACGAGCGCGCCCGCCGCGAGCACGCGCATCCGCTCGCGCCGCACGACGAGCAGCGCGAGCCACAGCACGCCCGGCCAGACCTTCATCCACGCGCCGATCGTGAACAGGGCCGCCGCGACGCCCGGCCGGTCGCTGCGGAGCGCCACGATCGCGATGACGCACACCGCGACGACGACGGTGTCGATGCGCGCGAGCGCGACGGGGCCGAGCGCGACGAGGAGCGCGAGCCACGTCCACGCCATGACGATGCCGCGCGGCACCCGCAGCAGCAGCGCGAACGCGATCGCATCGAGGGCCGTGACGAGGAGCATCCACACGAGCGGCAGCGCCGCGGTGCCGAACGCGCTCGAGGCGAGGATCGGCGCCCACGCGAGCAGCGGGTACACCCACGGCACGTCGACGCCGAGCCACTGCCCGGGGCGCCCCTCGGCGCCGAGCCCCTGCTCGACCCAGAACGGGTAGACCGCGAGCACGTCGCCGTAGGCGTCCGAGACGCTCGGCAGGGCGAGGATCGCGAGCAGCGCGTGCACGCCGCCGAACGCGAGCCACAGCCACGCTCGAGGCTGGCGCGCTCGAGGCTGCCACGCTCGAGGCTGGCCCGCTCGAGGCTGGCCCGCCGGAGCCTGGCTCAGAAGAGCCTCCTGGTCGCGTCGCGCACCTCGCCGACGAGCTCCTCGATGATGTCCTCGAGGAACAGCAGGCCCGTCGTGTCGCCGTTCGCGTCGAACGAGCGCGCGATGTGCGCGCCGGTCGAGCGCATGAGCGCGAGGGCGTCCTCGAGCTCCGCGTCCTGGTAGATCGAGGCGAGCTGGCGGATGCGCTTGGCCGGCACGGGCACGTCCATCTCGGCGTCGTCGGCCCCGAGCACGTCCTTGATGTGCACGTACCCGCTCGGCATGCCCTCGGCATCCGACACGACGTAGCGCGAGAACCCGCGCTCGCGCACCGCCGCCTCGAGGTCGGTCGGCGTCGCTCCCGCGGGGAGCGTCACGATCTCGTCGAGCGGCAGGGCGACGTCGCGCACCCGGCGCTCGGTGAACTCGAACGTGCGCGAGATCGCGCCCGTCGGGTCGAAGAGCACGCCCTCGCGCTTCGAGGTCTCGACGATCGTCTCGACCTCGTCGATCGTGAACGCGCTCGCGGCCTCCGCGACCGGTTGCACGCGGAACAGGCGCAGGATGCCGTTCGCGACCTCGTTCATCGCCCAGATGAGGGGCTTGAAGATGCGCGAGACGAGTACGAGCGGCGGCGCGAGCAGCAGCACGGCGCGGTCGGGCACCGAGAACGCCGCGTTCTTCGGCACCATCTCGCCCAGCACGACGTGCAGGTAGGTGACGAGCAGCAGCGCGATGACGAACGCGACGACAGAGACAGCCTCGGGCGCGAGCCCCGTCCACTCGAGCGGTCCCTCGAGCAAGTGGTGGATCGCCGGCTCGGAGACGTTGAGGATGAGCAGCGAGCAGATCGTGATGCCGAGCTGGCACATCGCGAGCATGAGGGAGACGTGCTCCATCGCCCACAGCGCGAGCTTCGCCGCGCGGTGGCCGCGGTCGGCGAGCGGCTCGATCTGGCTGCGGCGGGCGGAGATGACCGCGAACTCGGCGCCGACGAAGAACGCGTTGGCCGCGAGCAGGATGACGAGCCACACGATGCCGAGCCAGTCGTTCATCGCTCCCGCTCCGCTGCCTCGCGTGCCGGCTCATCCTCGATGAAGCGCACGCGGTCGACGCGGCGCCCGTCGACGCGGTCGACGCGGAGCGTGCCGCCCTCGACGCGCACGGTGTCGCCGACGCTCGGCAGGGTGCCGAGCTCGGCCATGATGAAGCCGCCGACCGTCTCGAACGGGCCCTCCTCGGGCACGGCGACGCGCGCGCGCTCGAGCAGCTCGTCGGGCCGGAAGGAGCCGGGGAACGTCACCCAGCCCGGACCGCGCACGACCTCGACGTGCATCCGGTCGTGCTCGTCGGAGACCTCGCCGACGACCTCCTCCACGAGGTCCTCGAGCGTCACGATGCCGGCGGTGCCGCCGTACTCGTCGACGACGACCGCCATCTGGTAGCCGCGCTCCTTGAGGTCGCCGAGCAGCGCGTCGAGGTGCACCGACTCGGGCACGCGGTGCGGCTCCTCGGCGATCGCCGCGACCGGCACGTCGGCGCGCCGCTCGCGCGGCACCGAGATCGCCTGCTTGACGTGCGCGATGCCGAGCACCTCGTCGAGGTCGCCGTCGACGACCGGGAAGCGGCTGAGGCCCGTCTGGTGCGCGAGCTGCACGAGGTCGGCGACGGATGCGGAGCGCTCGATCGCCTGCACGCGCGGCCTGGGCGTCATGACGTCCCCCGCCGAGAGCTCCGAGAATCGCAGGGTGCGGGAGAGCAGCGTCGCGGCGCCGACGTCGAGCGCGCCCTCCATGGCGCTGCGACGCACGAGCGTCGAGAGCTCCTCCGCCGTGCGTGCGCCCGAGAGCTCCTCCTTCGGCTCGAGCCCGATCGAGCGGAGGATGCCGTTGGCCGAGCCGTTGAGCCCGAGCACCGCGGGCCGGAACACCGCGGTGAAGGCGCGCTGGAACGGCGTGACGCCGATCGCGGTGCCGAGCGGCTTCGCGAGCGCGAGGTTCTTGGGCACGAGCTCGCCGATGATCATCGAGAGGATCGTCGCGCCCGTCATGGCGATGACGCTCGAGAGCGGCCCGGCGACGCCCTCGGCGAGCCCCCACGAGACGAGCACGGGCGAGAGCTGCCGCGAGATCGCGGGCTCCATCGTGTAGCCCGTCAGGAGCGTCGTGAGCGTGATGCCGAGCTGCGCGCTCGAGAGGTGCGTCGAGGTCTGGCGGAGCGCCTTGATCGTGCCGTCGAGGCGCTTCTCGCCGCGGTCGCGGCGCGCCTCGACATCTGCGCGGTCGAGGTTGACGAGCGCGAACTCGCTCGCGACGAAGAGGCCGGTCCCGATCGTGAGGATGACGCCGATGCCGATGAGCAGCGCATCCATCAACGGGTCGGTTCCGGCCGCGGACTATGACTGTGGTCGTCGTTCACGGCGACATTCTAGAGGAACGCCTCGGCGCATCCCCTCGGCCTCGGCATGGGTTCCAACCCTGGGCGTCACCACGACACGGGCAGCGCCTTGCCCTCCTCGTAGCCCGCCGCGGACTGCACGCCGACCCGAGCGCGCTCGCGGAAGGCCGGCACCGAATCGGCGCCCGCGTACGTGAACGAGGAGCGCACGCCGGCCGTGATCATGTCGACGAGGTCCTCGACGCTCGGCCGCGCGGGGTCGAGCAGGATCGTCGAGGTCGAGATGCCCTCGGCGAAGAGCTGCTTGCGCGCGAGCTCGTAGGCGTCGAGCTGCCCGAAGCGGCCGACGACGGCGCGCGTCGAAGCCATCCCCCACGACTCCTTGAACAAGCGCCCCTGCGCGTCGCGCTGCAGGCGACCGGGGGCCTCGATCGTGCCCGCGAACCACGAGCCGATCATGACGCTCGGCGCGCCGGCCGCGAGCGCGAGGGCGACGTCGCGCGGGTAGCGCACGCCGCCGTCGGCCCACACGCGCGCGCCGAGCTCGATCGCCGTCGCCGACGTGTCGAGCACCGCCGAGAACTGCGGGCGGCCGACGGCGGTCATCATGCGGGTCGTGCACATCGCGCCCGGGCCGACGCCGACCTTGAGGATCGAGGCTCCCGCGGCGACGAGATCGCGCACGCCGTCGGAGGAGACGATGTTGCCCGCCGCGATCGGGAGCTCGTCGCCGACCGCCGCGCGCACCGCCTCGAGCGCGCGCAGCATGCCCGCCTGGTGGCCGTGCGCGGTGTCGACGACGATGACGTCGGCGCCCGCCTCGACGAGCGCGAGCGCCTTCGAGCCCGGGTCGCCGTTGATGCCGACCGCGGCGGCGACGCTCAGCCGGCCGCCGTCGTCGAGCGCGGGCCGGTAGATGTCGGCGCGGAGCGCGCCGAGCCGCGAGGCGAAGCCGATGAGCCGGCCGTCGTCGACGACGGGCGCGACCCCGACCCCTTCGCGCTCGAGCGCCGCGAACATCGACCGGCCGTCGGTGACGTCGGCGGGCGCGAGCTCGGGCAGGCGCGAGTGGAGCAGGTCGCCGAGCGTCGCGTCGGGCAGCGCGTGGCCGAGCCGCTCCGCCGGGATGGCGCCGAGCAGCGTGCCGTCGGCATCCTCGACCGCGACCGCGTGGCCCTCGAGCGCGGGCACGCGCTCGAGCACCTCTTGCACGACGTCGCCGGGCGCCGCGCGGTGCGGCGACTCGAGCGCGATCGGCTGCGCCTTGACCCACGCGATCGACGCGACGGTCTGCTCGAGCGGCGGGTCCTGGGTGAGCACGGCGAGCCCGCCGCGGCGCGCGAGCGTCGCAGCCATGCGCGGGCCGGTGACGGAGTTCATGTTCGACGCAACGATCGGGAGCGTCGCGCTCGTGCCGTCATCGGGAGCGAGGTCGACCGCCATGCGCGATCCCACGTCGCTGCGGCTGGGGACGAGGAAGACGTCGGAGTAGGTGAGGTCGTGCTCCGGGACGTCGTCGATGAAGCGCATGCTCCCAGGGTAGAGCGCCGCCGCCTCAGCCCTTCGCCCGGCCCCAGTCGTCGACGACCGCCGTCTGCACCGGGAACTCGATCGGGAAGTCGCCGAACAGCAGCCTCCCGGCGAGCGACGCAGCGTCGCGGATCGCCTCGGCCACCGCCTCCGCGTCTGCCTCGGGCGCCTGCACGATCACCTCGTCGTGCAGGAAGCACACGAGCGCGGCTCCGTCGACGTCGGCGATCGCGCGGCGCACGCCCGCCATCCACGCGAGCGCCCACTCCGCCGCCGTGCCCTGCACGACGAAGTTGCGCGTGAAGCGTCCCCACGCCCGCGCCTGCGCGGCCCCTCGCTCGTCGTTCGACCAGCGCGGCGGCTCGGGCGAGGTGCGGCCGAGCCACGTGCGCACGCGCTCGCGCCGCTCGCCAGCGCGGGCCGCCGACTCGACGGCCGCCATCGCTCGCGGATAGGCGCGCGCGAGCCGCGGCAGCACGAGCGCCGCCTGCCCGCGGGTGCCGCCGTAGAGCGCGCCGAGCATGCCGAGCTTCGCCTGCTCGCGGCTCGCGACGACGCCGCGGTCGACGAGCGCGCGATAGAGGTCGGCGCCGCGCCCCGCCTCGGCGAGGCCCTCGTCGCGCGCGAGGGCGGCGAGGGCGCGCGGCTCGAGCTGCGCCGCGTCGGCGACCACGAGGCGCATGCCGGGCTCCGCGGCGACGGCACCGCGGATCTGGCGGGCGATCTGCATCGCGCCCGATCCCTCCGTCGCCCAGCGGCCCGTGACGACCCCGCCCGGCACGTACTCGATCCGCAGCCGCGTGCGCCCGCGCTCGTCGACGCGCGCCCAGCGCTTCGCCCACGCCCAGCCGTTCGCGGTGTGCAGGCGCGCGAGCCGCTTGTAGGCGAGCAGCGGCTCGATGACGGGATGGTCGAGGTCGCGCAGCTCCCATCGCGCGGTCGAGCTCGCGTCGAGGCCAGCGCGGCGGAGCGCCCGCAGCACGTCCTGCGGCGAGTCGGGGTTGAGCCCCGGCTCGCCGAGCGCCTCGCGCACCTCGGCGGCGAGCTCCTCCATGCGAGCCGGCCGTCCCGTCGAGCGCTCGCCGAGCGCCTCGACGAGCAGCGCGTCGTGCCGCGCGACGTCGAACGGCAGGCCCTCGCGGCCGAGCTCGACCGCCACGACCGCGCCCATCGACTCGGCGGCCGCGAGCATCGCGAGCCCCGCGTCGTCGCCGATCGCCGCCTCCTGCGCGCGCAGCTGCTCGGCGACCGCCGGGACGCCCTCCGCCTCGGGGGCGAGCGAGAACAGCGCGTCCGCCCCCGCGTCGAGCGGTCGCGACCAGCGCTCCTCGAGCGGGACCCTCCTCGCGTGGACGAGGATGCGGTGCACGAGCCGGAGGTCGCGCACCCGCTCGATGCGCACGCCCGCGTCGAGCAGTGCTGGAGCGATGGCGCGCGCGTCCTGCCACACGAGGCGCGCGCCCGACGAGCCGAGCCGCTCGTCGTCCGCGACCCGCGCGGCCTCGTGGATCCGCGCATCCGTCGCGCCGTCCGGCTCGAGCGCGGCCACCGCGATGCGGGCGCCGCGCTCGAGCGGCACGACCGCGAGATCCATGCCTGCACGCTAGTGCGCGCGTCCCACATGCGCTTCATAGCCCGCGTGCGGCACGATGGTGCTGGAGATCCGCGATGACAGCGCAAGTGGTGGTGCTCAACGCGACGCTCGAGCCCATCGGCGTCGCCTCGCTGCAGCGCGCGGTCGCGTTCCTCGTCAAGGAGCGCGCGCAGATCATGCTCGCGGCCGACGGCATGATCCGCTCGAACTCGATCGAGCTCCCGGTGCCGCGCGTCGTGGTCTTCAACGACTACGTGCGGATCCCGCACACGCGCCTGTACGACAAGATGCCGTGGAGCCGGCGCGGCGTGCTCGACCGCGACGGGCGCCGGTGTGCCTACTGCGAGGCGCCGGGCGCGACGATCGACCACGTCCACCCCGCTTCGCGCGGCGGCGAGTCGACGTGGCTCAACACCATCACGGCGTGCGTCGCGTGCAACGGCGCGAAGGGCGACCGCACGCCCGCCGAGGCCGGCATGCCGCTGCGGTTCGAGCCGCGCGTCGTGTGGCGCCGCGAGGTCATGCTGCTCGCGGTCGAGGCTGCGGGCGTCGATCTCGCCGAGCTCGGACTCGTGCCGCGGGCGTGACGCGCTGAGCGACCAGCGCGCGCCACTATGCTTGTCGGCAGTGTCGCCGCGGAGTGCCTGCGGCGTGCCCGCGAGAATCGGAAGAGGCGATCGATACCGTGTCCAGCCCTGCGGACGACAGCGATTTCGGAGCGAACGAGTGGCTCGTCGAGGAGCAGTACCAGCTGTTCGTCAAGGACAGGAGCTCCGTCGCCCAGTCGTGGTGGCCAATCCTCGAGCGCTACGCAGCGCAGCGCTCCTCCGGCGAGGCTGAGACGAGCATGAGCGAGACGCCCAAGGCTCCGGCGCCCGCGGCCGAGGCTGCGGCCCCCGCTACCGCGGCGCCCGCCGCGCCCAAGCAGCCCGCGCCGCCGCGCCAGCCCGTGCGCGCCGAGTCGCGCACGCCGAAGCCCGTCGACTCCGGCGAGGCGCAGGCGACGCAGGACTCGTCGCGCGCCGACGCGATGGGCCCGGCAGAGACGCCCTCGCCGACGAAGGCCGACGGCACGATCGTCGCGAAGACGACGCGCCAGGCTGCGCGCCCCATGCCCGTGCCCGCCGACGCCCCGACGGCGAGCGACAAGCAGACGGCGAAGGGCGAGGAGCGGAAGGCCGACGAGCCCGTCGTCACGACGCTCCGCGGCATGCCGAAGACGCTCGCCGCCAACATGGACAAGTCGATCTCGGTGCCGACCGCGACGAGCGTGCGCACCGTGCCGGCGAAGCTCATGATCGACCAGCGCATCGTCATCAACAACCACTTGCGCCGGACGCGCGGCGGCAAGGTGTCGTTCACGCACATCATCGGCTACGCCCTCGTGCAAGCGCTGAAGGCCTTCCCGAGCCAGAACGTCTACTACGACGAGATCGACGGCAAGCCCGCGATGGTCGCCCCGCCGCACGTGAACCTCGGCATCGCGATCGACATCCCGAAGCCCGACGGCACCCGCGCGCTGCTCGTGCCGAGCATCAAGGGCTGCGAGTCGATGGACTTCTCGGAGTTCGTCGCCGCCTACGAGGCACTCGTGAAGAAGGCGCGCGCGAACAAGCTCGACGCGGGCGACTTCGCCGGCACGACGATCTCGCTCACGAACCCGGGCGGCATCGGCACCGTGCACTCCGTGCCGCGGCTCATGCAAGGCCAGGGCTGCATCATCGGCGTCGGCGCGCTCGACTACCCGGCCGAGTTCATGGGCGCGAGCCCCGAGCGGCTCGCCGAGTCGGGCGTCGGCAAGACGGTCACCATGACGTCGACCTACGACCACCGCGTCATCCAGGGCGCCGGCTCGGGCGAGTTCCTGAAGATCGTGCACGGGCTGCTCGTGGGCGAGCGGGACTTCTACCGCGGCATCTTCGCCGACCTCCGCATCCCCTACGAGCCCATCAAGTGGGCCACGGATGTGTCGGTGCGGGAGTCGGACGAGCTCTCGAAGCAGACGCGCGTCGCGCAGCTCATCAACCAGTTCCGCGTGCGCGGCCACCTGATGGCCGACATCGACCCGCTCGAGTACGTGCAGCGCACGCACCCGGACCTCGAGATCGAGCAGCACGGGCTCTCGTTCTGGGACCTCGACCGCGAGTTCGTCACCGGCGGCTTCGGCGGCAAGCGCTCGGCGCTGCTGCGCGACATCCTCGGCGTGCTGCGCGACTCGTACTGCCGCACGATCGGCGTCGAGTACATGCACATCCCCGACCCGGCGCAGCGCCAGTGGTTCCAGAGCCACCTCGAGGTGCCGTACGTCAAGCCGACGCACGACGAGCAGATGCGCATCCTGCGCAAGCTCAACGAGGCCGAGGCGTTCGAGACCTTCCTGCAGACGAAGTACGTCGGCCAGAAGCGCTTCTCGCTCGAGGGCGCCGAGTCGATGATCGCGTTCCTCGACTCCGTGCTCGCAGGCGCGGCCGCCGCGGGCCTCGACGAGGTCGCGATCGGCATGCCGCACCGCGGCCGCCTCAACGTGCTCACGTCGATCGCCGGCAAGACCTACGGCCAGGTGTTCCAGGAGTTCGAGGGCGCCGCCGTCTTCCAGGGCTCGGGCGACGTGAAGTACCACCTCGGCAACGAAGGCGAGTTCACCGCGGCCGACGGCTCGACCGTGCCGGTCTACCTCGCGGCGAACCCCTCGCACCTCGAGGCCGTCAACGGCGTGCTCGAAGGCATCGTGCGCGCGAAGCAGGACCGGCTCGGCAACGGCGAGCAGTCGGTGCTGCCGATCCTCGTGCACGGCGACGCGGCGAACGCCGGCCAGGGCGTCGTGTTCGAGACGCACCAGCTCTCGCAGCTGCGCGCCTACCAGACGGGCGGCACCGTGCACCTCGTCGTGAACAACCAGGTCGGCTTCACGACCCCGCCGACCGAGTCGCGCTCGTCTACCTACGCGACCGACATCGCGAAGGCGATCCACGCGCCCGTCCTGCACGTGAACGGCGACGACCCCGAGGCCGTCGTGCGCGTCGCGGAGCTCGCCTTCCAGTACCGCCAGGAGTTCAAGCGCGACATCGTCGTCGACCTCATCTGCTACCGCCGCCGCGGGCACAACGAGGGCGACGACCCCACCATGACGCAGCCGCTCATGTACTCGCTCATCGAGGCGAAGCGCTCGGTGCGCACCCTCTACGCCGAGAACCTCGTCGGTCGCGGCGACATCACCGAGGACGAGTACCAGGAGGCGCAGGCCGACTTCCAGGGGAAGCTCGAGCAGGCGTTCATGGAGACCCACGCGGCCGCGACCGGCTCGATGCCGATCGTGACGCCCGCCGTGTTCCAGCAGGCCGCCGGCGAGCCCGAGTCGACCGGGGTGGACGCATCCGTCATCGCCGCGATCGGCGACGCGCACGGCAATGCCCCCGACGGCTTCGCCGTGCACCCGAAGGTCAAGCAGGTGCTCGACAAGCGCGTCAAGGCGAGCCGCGAGGGCGGCGTCGACTGGGCGTTCGGCGAGCTGCTCGCGCTCGGATCGCTCCTGCTCGAGGGCACGCCCGTGCGCATGTCGGGGCAGGACACGCGTCGCGGCACGTTCGTGCAGCGCCACGCCGTCATGCACGACCGGAACAACGGCCAGGAGTGGCTGCCGCTCGCGAACCTCGGCGAGGACCAGGCGCGGCTGTCGATCTACGACTCGCTGCTGAGCGAGTACGCCGCGATGGCCTTCGAGTACGGCTACTCGGTCGAGCGGCCGGACGCGCTCGTGCTGTGGGAGGCGCAGTTCGGCGACTTCGCCAACGGCGCCCAGATCGTGATCGATGAGTTCATCGCCTCGGCCGAGCAGAAGTGGAACCAGCACTCCTCGCTCGTGCTGCTGCTGCCGCACGGCTACGAGGGCGCCGGCCCCGACCACTCGTCGGGCCGCATCGAGCGCTTCCTGCAGCTCGCGGCCGAGGACAACATGACGATCGCGCGGCCGTCCACGCCGGCGAACCACTTCCACCTGCTCCGCCGCCAGGCGTACGCCCGGCCGCGCCGCCCGCTCATCGTCTTCACGCCGAAGGCGATGCTGCGGCTCCGCGACGCGACGAGCGCGCTCGAGGACTTCACGAGCGGCGCGTTCCAGACCGTGATCGACGACCAGCAGGTGCAGGACGCCGGCGCCGTCACGCGCGTGCTGCTGCACTCGGGCAAGATCCACTACGACCTCAAGGCCGAGGCTGCCAAGCGCGGCCGCGGCGACGTCGCACTCGTGCGGGTCGAGCAGCTCTACCCGCTGCCGATCGACGAGATCAACGACGCGGTCGACCGCTACCCGAACGCGCAGCTCGTGTGGGTGCAGGAGGAGCCGCTCAACCAGGGCGCGTGGCCGTTCATGCACCTCGCGCTCCCCCGCCACCTGCACGGCCGCACGCTCAAGGTCGTCGGGCGCCCCGCATCCGCGAGCCCCGCGACCGGCTCGGCGAAGCGATCCTCGCAAGAGCTCGCCGCGATCCTGGAGTCGGCGCTCGGCTGACGTGTAGCCGTTGCTGTCAAGTGGCAGGGTGAAGCGCCGCCGGGCTCGATGCTCGGCGGCGCTTCCTCGTCTGTCGGGCGGCGGGGGGGGGTTGTGGCGTGTCTTGCGACGCGTGGCCAGTCGGAAGTGCGCGGGTTCGGAGACCGCATGCCCCTGGCTTCGGCGGGAGCGCTCTGGCTGGTCTGAGGTCGAGCGTGACCGTTCCGCGAGGAACGGTTGCTCACCGCCGAGCATCGCCGCGGGCGGCGACGTGGGCTGGCGCCATCGCCCGTCGGTCGGTCATCGTCTTCCCGGGCCGGTAGACGCTCTTGCGGCGCCATGCGGCCTCGATCAGCAGCCGGCGGGCGTGGTGGTGTTGCCGTTCTTCGTGATCGGTCCGAGGCGGAGACGCCGCCCAGGCACGCGAGCCGCCTGGTCACGTCCGTGGACGGCGAGTCGGCGGCCATCGCCTGCATCCCCGCATCGAGCCGGTCCCGGCGCGCGAGTGTGGGCGTGACCGCGTCGAACGCCGCATCGGACGCGGCCAGCGTGCCGCCTCCGGCGCGGTCGAGGCCTTGCTTGCGGATGCGGCGCAGGCTCGCGTGGTGCTTGCCCGTCCGAGTGTCGCCGTCGTAGACGACCCCGTGTCGCAGCAGCAGCAGCGCGCCGCCGGCGTCGGTCTTGACCGGTTCCCCGGCCAGCCGGATGATCTTCGGCGGCGCCGCGACCACGCAGCGGATCCCGGACGCCTCCCGCGCCTCCAAGGCATGCGGGCATCCCCGGCCCATTCCGGGGATGATGCACGAATCCGCATCCGGTCTGAGAGGCTTCACGTCGCGCTGAGCAACCGCTCAAGCGCACCCGCAGATCCCCGCACGATTCCCGTCGCGCGGGGATCTGCGCTTGCCGCTGTCGGGGTTCGCTCATACCGTTCGAAACAGTGTTATCCGATTGGGCGGACACGCCCGGATGCGAGAGCGGTGGTGTCGAGTGCAGAGAGCAGCAGGATCGACGGTCGCTCCGCCGTTCGCGCCGGGCGGCCACCGGCGGAGGGCTGCGACCGCGGCGGTGCCGCTCGCGCTTCCGAGTGCGCAGTCACCCCGCTCGACTCCGACGCTCACTCGTCGGCTGCGCTGGGAGCGGCGTGCGCGCAGCCGGCTGCTCGTCACTGACCTCTTCGTCGTACTGGGCGTGACCTCGCTGGCAGCAGCGTTCGCGAGCGCCGTCGCGACACGTCTCGCCCCTGCAGCGCTCGAGCAGCAGCTCGCGGCTCCCGGGTTCACCGCGCTCGTGTGGCTCTCCATGCTCGCGGCGATCCGCTCTCGCGACGCGGCGGTGCTGGGCGCCGGCGCAACCGAGTACCGCCGCGTGGCGCACGCGACAGGCCTCGCGTTCGCCGTGCTGGCAGCCGCCGCTCTGGTCGTCGATTGGCCGGAGCTCCGGCTGCAGCTGCTGACGGCGATCCCGCTCGGCCTGCTCGGCCTGCTCGTCGGGCGCTGGCAGTGGCGTCGGCAGCTCATCGCCCGCCGGCGCGAAGGAGAGTGGGCCTCGCGGACGATCCTCGTCGGAGATCACGGCGAGATCGCGTACGTGCTCGAGCGGCTCGGCGCAACCGACGAGCTCGGCTTCCACGTCGTCGGCGCAGCGGTGCGCGACCATGCCGGAGAGCCACTGGAGCTGCGCGGTCGTCGCGTGCCCGTGCTCTCGACCGCCGTGAGCGTCGCCGAGAGCGCCGAGCGGATGAGTGCCGACACCGTGATCCTCGCAGCGAGCACCGAGGCGGATCCCGAATACCTGACGCGCGTGCGCCGTCAGCTCGAGGGCACGTGCGCCGAGCTGGTGCTCTTCTCACGGCTCACCGATGTCGCCGGGCCGCGGATCTCGTTCCGACCTGTCGACGGGCTGCCGCTCATCCAGGTGCGCATCCCCACGTTCGAGGGCGGCCGACATGCGCTCAAGCGAGCGCTCGACATCGCCGTGTCGGCCTCCGCCCTGCTCGTCCTCGGCGTCGTGGCGGTGCCCATCGGGCTAGCGATCAAGCTCGACTCGCCAGGCCCGGTGCTCTTCCGACAGCGGCGCATCGGTCGCGACGGACAGAGCTTCGCGATGCTCAAGTTCCGCACCATGCACGTCGACGCCGAGCAGCGCCTCGAGGAGCTCCGCCCGCTCAACGAGGCCGCCGGGCCCCTCTTCAAGCTGAAGGACGACCCGCGGATCACTCGAGTCGGCACGTTCCTGCGGCGCCACTCGCTCGACGAGCTCCCGCAGTTCTGGAACGCACTGCGCGGCGACATGAGCGTCGTGGGCCCGCGCCCGCCCCTGCCCGACGAGGCCACCGGCTATGACGAGGTCGCCGCGCGCAGGCTCTATCTCAAGCCTGGCATCACGGGTCTGTGGCAGATCAGCGGTCGTAGCGACCTCACCTGGCAGGAGAGCGTGCGGCTCGACCTGCGCTACGTCGAGAACTGGTCGGTCATGGAGGACCTCATGATCATCTTCCGGACTGCACGGGTCGTCGCGCATCCGGCGGGCGCGTACTGAGCGGCGCCGACGCGGCGCGACTCGGCTGCTCCTGCCGATGCGTGAGCCGCCGATGGCGGGGCGTGCTCGGTGGCGGGCGTAGGCGTTGCAGCCGGCCGGGCGCTGCGCTCGCCGCTCGCTCTTCGAAGCACCGAGCAGAGCCTCGCGGAGACGTCCCGTCCGTGCGCATCACCTCTAGTCGCGCGAGGCGAGGAAGCTGTAGACCTCGGTCTCGTCGACGCCCGGGAAGGCGCCCGGCGGGAGCGCTGCGAGCAGGTGCGAGTGCGCGCGGGCGCTCGGCCACGCCTGCCCCGCCCACGCCTCGGCGAGCTCGACCGGGGGCGTGCGGCAGCACGAGGGGTCGGGGCAGTGCGAGACGGAGCGCTCCTTCGTCGCGCGACCCCGGAACCAGCGCGCCTGCGAGAACGGCACGCCGATCGAGAGCGAGAACTCGCCCTGCGCGCTGCGCTCCGTCATCGCGGTGCACCAGAACGTGCCCGCCGGCGTCTCGGTGTACTGCTCGAAGGGGTTGACCCTGTCCGCCGCGTCGAAGACCTCGCGGCTCGTCCACCGCTTGCAGACCGGCTGGCCCTCGATCGCGCCCGTGTGGTCGGCGGGGAACGTCACGCCGTCGTTCTCGTAGGCCTTGTAGATGATCCCCGACTCGTGCACCTTCTGGAAGTGCAGCGGGATGCCGAGGTGCACGGTCGCGAGGTTCGTGAGCCGGTGCGCCGCCGCCTCGTACGAGACCGCGAACGCATCCCGGAGGTCCTCGACCGCGAGCTGGCGCTCGTCCTTCGCCGCGGCGAGGAAGGCGACCGCGGTCCGCTCGGGCATGAGCAGCGCCGCGGCGAAGTAGTTCGTCTCGATGCGCTGCCGCAGGAACGCCCCGTAGTCCGCCGGCACCGAGTGGCCGAGCACGTGGTGCCCGAGCGCCTGCAGCAGCACCGAGCGCGGGTCGTGGTCCGTGCGCGACGAGCGCGAGAGGTAGATGCGCTTGCGCTTGAGATCGGTCACCGACCGCGTCGAGTGCGGCAGGTCGCCGACGTGGTGCACCGAGAAGCCGAGGCGCTCCGTGATCGCCGCGATCAGGTGCTGCGAGAGCGGGCCGGACTGGTAGCCGACACGCTCGAGCATCGCCGCGGCCTCCGCCTCGATCTCCGGGAAGTGGTTGTCGCGGGCACGCATCTCGGCGCGCAGCCGCACGTTCGCCCGCCGCGCCTCCTCGGGCGTCGCGACGCGCTCCTCCGCGACGCGCTCGAGCTCGTCGACGAGCGCGAGCATCGTCTCGAGCACGTCGTCGGGCGTGCGGGGCCCGACCCGCATCGTCGGCAGCCGCTTCTGCTGCCACATCGACGACTGCATCGCGCGCTCGACACGCAGCTCGAGCGCGGCGCGGCGCGACGGCGGCGCGGTGCCGGTGAGCTCGTCGAGCCCGACGCCGTAGAGCGCCGCGAGCTGCTGCAGCTGCGAGAAGCGGGCCTCGCGCTTGCCGGTCTCGAAGCCCGAGAGCTGCGACGGCGCGAGGCCGATCGCCGCGTGCACGGCATCGAGCGTCATGCCGCGCTGCTTCCGCGCATGCCGGAGCGCCTTCCCGAGCTGCAGCGCGTCGACGTGCGGCGGGGCCACCGCGGAGTCGCGCGCGGGGCGCTCCCACGCCGGCGAGGAGGCGGGCGGCGCGGATGCGCGAGGTGCGGTCATGCGAGCACCATACGGCACTCCTGCACCATCTGGCAGGAATGCAGATCTTCATGCCGCAAACCCGCACCGGAGCGCGCATCCTGCCCGCACAGTGAGATCAGGACAGCGCCGGGCGAGGGCTCGGCGACACGACAGGAGGACACCGTGATGGAGCAGCAGGACCCCCGGATGGCCGCAGAGGCAGCCGAGCTCGAGCTGGAGTGGGCGGCGGACCCGCGCTGGAGCGGCGTGCAGCGCGACTACTCGGCGGCCGACGTCGTGCGGCTGCGCGGCTCGGTGGTCGAGGAGCACACGCTCGCGCGCCGCGGGGCCGAGCGCCTCTTCGAGCGGCTGCACACCGATGAGACGCCCGTCCGCGCGCTCGGGGCGCTCACCGGCAACCAGGCGGTGCAGCAGGTGCGGGCGGGACTCGAGGCGATCTACCTCTCGGGCTGGCAGGTCGCCGCCGACGCGAACCTCGCGGGGCAGACCTACCCCGACCAGTCGCTCTACCCGGCGAACTCGGTGCCGGCGGTCGTGCGACGCATCAACAACGCGCTGCAGCGCGCCGACCAGATCGAGCGCAGCGAGGGCAAGCGCACCGTCGCCGACTGGCTCGCGCCGATCGTCGCGGATGCCGAGGCGGGCTTCGGCGGACCGCTCAACGCGTTCGAGCTCATGCGCGCCATGATCGCGGCCGGCGCCGCGGGCGTGCACTGGGAGGACCAGCTCGCGAGCGAGAAGAAGTGCGGCCACCTCGGCGGCAAGGTGCTCATCCCGACGCAGCAGCACGTGCGGACGCTGAACGCGGCGCGCCTCGCGGCCGACGTCGAGGGCGTGCCGTCCGTCATCATCGCCCGCACCGATGCGGAGGCCGCGACGCTCCTGACGAGCGACGTGGATGAGCGCGACCGCCCGTTCCTCACCGGCGGCCGCACCGCGGAGGGCTTCTACGAGGTGCGGAACGGCATCGAGCCGTGCATCGCCCGCGGCCTCGCGTACGCCGAGTACGCCGACCTGCTCTGGATGGAGACCGGCAAGCCCGACCTCGAGGTGGCCCGCCGCTTCGCCGAGGGCATCAAGGCGCAGTTCCCCGACCAGCTGCTCGCCTACAACTGCTCGCCCTCGTTCAACTGGAAGAAGCACCTCGACGACGACGAGATCGCCAGGTTCCAGCGCGAGCTCGGCGCGATGGGATACCGCTTCCAGTTCATCACCCTCGCCGGCTTCCACGCGCTCAACCACTCGATGTTCGACCTCGCGAAGGGCTACGCGGAGCAGCACATGACCGCGTACGTCGACCTGCAGGAGCGCGAGTTCGCCGCAGAGGCGAGCGGCTACACCGCGACGAAGCACCAGCGCGAGGTCGGCACCGGCTGGTTCGACCTCGTCGCGACCGCCCTCAACCCCGACTCGGGCACGCTCGCGCTCGCGGGCTCGACCGAGTCCGAGCAGTTCCACTGATCCGCACGGCACGACGAAGGAGGACGACGATGGACCGCATCCGCATCACCGACCACGCCGAGGGGCAGGACCGCGTCCTCACGGACGAGGCCCTCGCCTTCCTGCTCGAGCTGCACGACGCGTTCGAGTGCACGAGGCAGCAGCTGCTGCAGGACCGCCGGAAGCGCCGCACCGCGCTCGCCGACGGCGAGACGCCGGGGTTCCTGGCATCGACCGCGCACATCCGCGAGGACGACAGCTGGCGGGTCGCCCCGCCCGCGCCAGGGCTCGAGGACCGCCGAGTCGAGATCACGGGCCCGATCGAGCGGAAGATGACGATCAATGCCCTCAACTCGGGAGCCAAGGTGTGGCTCGCCGATTGCGAGGACGCGTCGAGCCCGCTGTGGCGGAACGTCATCGCGAGCCAGGTCAACCTGCAGGACGCGATCCGCGACCGGATCGCGTTCACGAGCCCGGAGGGCAAGGAGTACCGGGTCACGCGGGCCGAGACCCCGACGATCGTCGTGCGGCCCCGCGGCTGGCACCTCGACGAGCACCGGATCCTCGTGGACGGCAAGCCCATGTCGGGCTCGCTCGTCGACTTCGGCCTCCACGTGCTCCACAACGCCCGCGAGCTCATCGCGCGCGGCCGCGGACCGTACTTCTACCTGCCGAAGCTCGAGTCGCACCGCGAGGCGCGGCTGTGGAACGACGTCTTCCTGCTCGCCCAGGACCGGCTCGGCATCGATCGCGGCACGATCCGCGCGACGGTGCTCATCGAGACGATCACCGCGGCGTTCGAGATGGAGGAGATCCTCTGGGAGCTGCGGGAGCACTCGGCCGGCCTCAACGCGGGCCGGTGGGACTACCTGTTCTCGATGATCAAGGCGTTCCGCCTGCGCGGGCCAGACTTCGTGCTCCCGGACCGCTCGCAGCTGACGATGACGGCGCCGTTCATGCGCGCCTACACCGAGCAGCTCGTGCGGGCGTGCCACCGCCGAGGTGCGCACGCCATCGGCGGCATGGCGGCGTTCGTGCCGAGCGCGAGGGATCCCGAGGCGACGGAGCGGGCGCTGCGGGCGGTCGCCGCAGACAAGTCGCGCGAGGCCGCCGACGGCTTCGACGGCTCGTGGGTCGCGCACCCGGGGCTCGTCGCGACGTGCCGGGCCGCCTTCGACGCCGTGCTCGGCGACCGGCCGAACCAGCTGGATCGCTCGCGCGAGGACGTCGAGGTCGATGCGACCGCGCTCATCGACCTCTCGACGACGGAGGGCCAGATCACCGACGCGGGGCTGCGCTCCAACATCGAGATCGCGATCCGCTACATGGAGGCATGGCTGCGCGGCCACGGCGCGGTCGCGATCCACTCCCTCATGGAGGACGCCGCCACCGCCGAGATCTCGCGCTCGCAGGTGTGGCAGTGGATCCACAACGAGTCGGTCACGAGCGACGGCCGCACGGTCACGCGCGAGCGCTGCGAGGCGATCGTCGCCGACCTCGCCCCGTCGTTCGCCGACGGCGAGGACGACCGGTTCCGCGAGGCGATCGAGCTGTTCCGCGAGACCGCGCTCGAGGAGGCGTACCCCGCGTTCCTCACGCTCGCGGGCACGGAGCGCTACCTCGGCGACGGCGCGCGGCGTCCCGCGACCGGCTCGATCCCGGTGCAGGATGCGTCCACGCCGCTCGAGGAGGACGCGCGCGCGGCCGCGTGATGCTCAGACGACGCAGGGCGGGACCGATGCGGTCCCGCCCTGCGTCTCGTCTCGCCCGTCAGCCGTGCTGGGCCTGCGCGGCGCGCAGGGACGCGAGCAGCTTCGCGCGCAGCTCCTCGGGAGCGCGGTCCTTGCACGCGCCCTGGAGCGCCGCCGTGAGCATCTCGCCCACGTGGTGCTCGGCCGAGCACTCCTCGCACTCCTCGAGGTGCGCGCGCACGTCTGCGGCATCCTCGGCGCAGAGCTCGTTGTGGAGGAACTCCTCCAGCGCGGCGCGCGCCTCGGCGCAGTCCTTCTTCCCCTCGGTCATCTCGAGGGCCGGCGTCTCGCTCACGGCTTCTTCTCCTTCACGGTGGGATCCTGCACGGCGATGCCCTGCTCCCGGGCGTAGTCGGCCAGCAGGCCTCGCAGCAGCTTGCGGCCGCGGTGCAGCCGGCTCATGACGGTGCCGATCGGGGTCTCCATGACCTCGGCGGTCTCGGCGTAGCTGAGCCCCTCGACGTCGACCCAGTAGACCGCCATGCGGAAGTCCTCGGGAACCTCCTGCAGCGCATCCTTCACGACGCCCGAGGGCATGCGGTGGATGGCCTCGGCCTCGGCGCTGCGCGCAGCGGTCGCGGTGAACGACTCGGCATCGCCGATCTGCCACTCCGCCATGTCGTCGAGCGCCGCCTCGAAGGGCCGGCGCTGCTGCTTGCGATAGGTGTTGATGTAGGTGTTGGTCTGGATGCGGTAGAGCCACGCCCGCAGGTTCGTGCCCTGCTTGAACGAGCCGTATGCCGCGTAGGCCTTGAGCAGCGTCTCCTGCACGAGGTCCGCCGCGTCGGCGGGGTTGCGCGTCATGCGCATCGCCGCCCCGTAGAGCTGATCCGCGTACTGCATCGCCTGCTCCGCGAAGTCGTCGCGCCTCGCCGCCTCTGTCTGCTCGGGCTCTGTCTGCTCGGGCTCTGTCTGCTCGCTTGCCATCGCGGGCGAGTCTAGTGTCGCTGTCGGCACAGGCACCTCCTCTGCTTCCGCCTCCGACCGATAGATTGCAACCGATGCCGAACCCCGATCATTCCCGGCCCTGGACGGCCCCCACCGCGACCTCGCGGCTCGACGCGCGCGTGCAGCTGCCGGGCTCGAAGAGCCTCACCAACCGGGCGCTGCTGCTCGCGGCGCTCGCCGACGGCGGCTCGACGCTCCACCGGCCGCTGCGAAGCCGCGACTCCCGCATCATGGTCGAGGGGCTCAGGTCGCTCGGCGCGACGATCCGCGAGACGCCCGGCGACGGCCGGTTCGGCCCCGACCTGGCTGTGACGCCCGGCCCCATCAGGGGCGGTTCCTCGATCGACTGCGGGCTCGCGGGCACCGCGATGCGCTTCCTCCCGATCGTCGCGGCGCTCGGCGACGGCCCCGTGGCGTTCGACGGCGACCCGCACGCGCGCGAGCGGCCCATGGCCGAGACGATCGCGAGCCTCCGCGCGCTCGGCGTGCGCGTCGACGCCGAGGAGCCGCGGCTGCCCTTCACCGTGCACGGCGCGCGCGGCACCGGCGGTCCCGGGAGCGTGCGCGGGGGCGAGCTCGAGATCGACGCGAGCGCCTCGAGCCAGTTCGTGTCGGCGCTCCTGCTCGTCGGCGCGCGCTTCGACGACGGCCTCACGCTCCACCACCGGGGCGAGCGGCTGCCCTCGCTCCCCCACATCGAGATGACGCTCGAGGCGCTGCGCCAGCGCGGCGTCGACGCGCGCCGGGTGGGCGACGCGTCGTGGCGCGTCGAGCCCGGCCCGATCGCGGCGCTCGACGAGCGGATCGAGCCCGACCTCTCGAACGCCGCGCCGTTCCTCGCCGCCGTGGTCGCGATCGGCGGCCGCGTCGTGCTCGACGGCTGGCCGGCCGAGACGACCCAGGTCGGTGCGCTGCTCCCGCAGCTGCTCGAGCCGTTCGGCGCGACGTCGAGGCTCTCGGATGGGTGCCTCACGGTCGAGGCCGTCGGCGGCGCGATCCCCGGCGCGAGCCTCGACATGCACGCGGCGGGCGAGCTCGCGCCGACGATCGTCGCGCTCGGCGCGCTCGCGTCCGCGCCCGTCGAGGTCACGGGGATCGGCCACATCCGCGGGCACGAGACCGACCGCATCCGCGCCCTCGTCGATGACATCGCCGCGCTCGGCGGGCGAGCGGAGGCGCTGGCCGACGGCATCAGGGTCGAGCCCGCGCCGCTCGCGGGCGGCCCGTGGCGCGCCTTCGACGACCACCGCATCGCGACCGCCGGTGCCGTCATCGGCTTGCGCGTGCCGGGCGTCGAGGTCGACGACATCGGTGCGACGGCCAAGACGATCCCGGAGTTCCCGGAGCTGTGGAGCGCGATGCTCGCCGGAACCGACGGCAGCGGATCGGGCGGCAGGGGCGCATGAGCTGGCTCGGCGACTACGAGGACCCGTACGACGAGTACGACGAGTCGAGCGTGCGCGAGCGGCCGAACCCGAAGGCGAACCGGCCGAGGTCGAAGCAGCGGCCCGAGCACGACGACGCCATCACGGGCATCGTGACCGCGGTCGACCGCGGCCGCTACACGCTCGCCGTGCGCGTCGGCGAGCCCGACGAGGCCGTCGTGAGCGCCGCGCGCGCCCGGGAGCTGCGCAAGCAGGCGATCGTGGCGGGCGACCGGGTCGACGTCGTGGGCGACACGAGCGGCGAGGAGGGATCGCTCGCCCGCATCGTGCGCATCCAGCCGCGCGCGACCGTGCTGCGGCGATCGGCCGACGACACCGACGTCGTCGAGCGCGTCATCGTCGCGAACGCCGACGTGCTGCTCATGGTCGTCGCGGCCGCGGATCCCGAGCCGCGGCCCGCGCTCGTCGACCGCTACCTCGTCGCGGCGCTCGACGCCGGCATCACGCCCGTCATGGTGGTCACGAAGACCGACGTCGCCGATCCCGCGCCCTTCCTCGCCCACTTCGAGGGGCTCGACATCGAGGTGTGGCAGTCGTCGATCGAGGACCCTCCCGTCGAGGCGCTCCGCGAGCGGCTCGACGGGCACACGACGGTCGCCGTCGGCCACTCGGGCGTCGGCAAGTCGACGCTCGTGAACGCGCTCGTGCCGGGCGCGATGCGGGCGGTCGGCCACGTGAACGCCGTCACCGGCCGCGGCCGGCACACCTCGTCGTCGACCGTCTCGTTCAAGCTCGGCTCCGGCTGGATCATCGACACGCCCGGCGTGCGCTCCTTCGGCCTCGGCCACGTCGCGACGGCCAACGTGCTGAGCGGCTTCCCCGACCTCGCGGCAGTCGCGGAGGACTGCCCGCGCGGCTGCTCGCACCTCGTCGGCGAGGAGTACTGCGAGCTCGCGATCGCCGCGCGCGAGGGCCGGCTCGGGCAGCGCCGCGTCGACTCGATGCAGCGGCTGCTCGGCACGCTCGTCGCCGCGCGCCAGCAGCGGCACGAGGAGTGACGCGCGCCCTACGCTGGAGGGCGTGACCCGCTACGACGACGACCTCGCCCTCGCGCTCCGGCTCGCCGACGCCGCCGACGCGATCTCGATGGCGCGCTTCGGCGCGCAGGACCTCGAGATCACGACGAAGGCCGACACGACGCACGTGACGGACGCCGACCGCGCGGTCGAGCAGCGCATCCGCACCATGCTCGCCGAGGAGCGCCCGGGCGACGCGATCCTGGGCGAGGAGTTCGGCATCGAGGGCGACGCGGCGCGGCAGTGGATCGTCGACCCGATCGACGGCACGGCGCACTTCCTGCGCGGCGCGCCGATCTGGGCGACCCTCATCGCGCTCGCGGTCGAGGGCAGGCCGGTCGTCGGCGTCGTCTCCTCACCCGCGCTCGGCGCACGCTGGTGGGCCGCGCAGGGCTCCGGCGCGTGGACCGATCCCGCCGAGCCCCGCCGCCTGCGGGTCTCGGGCGTGGCGGCGCTCGCGGATGCGGTGCTCTCGTACAACGCGATCCAGGGCTGGGACGGCGCGGGCAGGCTCGACGACCTCGTCGCGCTCCAGCGCGAGGTGTGGCGCGCGCGCTCGTACGGCGACGCGTGGAGCTACGTGCTGCTCGCGGAGGGGAAGGTCGACGCGGTCGCCGAGTTCGACCTCAAGCCCTACGACATGGCCGCGCTCGTGCCGGTGATCGAGGAGGCCGGCGGGCGCTTCACCTCGGTCGACGGCCAGGCGGGCCCGTGGCACGGGTCGGCGCTCGCGACCAACGGCGCGCTGCACGACGAGCTGCTCGCGCGGCTCGCCCGCTGAGCCGCGCCGGCTGATCCGCGCCGGCGCTCAGCCCCGCGCGGCCGCCTCGAGCGCTGCGACGTCGAGCTTCCGCATCGACAGCATCGCGCGCGTGACGTCCTTCGAGCGCGGCCCCTGCATGAGCTCGCCGAGCTGCTCGGGGATGATCTGCCACGAGACGCCGAAGCGGTCGCGGCACCACCCGCACATCGATTCCTCGCCCCCGTCGGCGACGAGGGCGTCCCACAGCCGGTCGACCTCCGCTTGCCCGTCGACGGTCACGGCGATCGACACCGCCTCGGACTGCGGGAACTGCGGGCCGCCGTTCAGCAGCTGGAAGGGCGAGCCGCCGAGCGTGAGGTCGACCGTGAGGGCCTCGCCCGGCGGCGCGTCCCCCGGCCAGGGGCTCTCCTCGCCGGGGATCCGCATCACATCGGTGATCGCGGAGTCGGGCAGGAGCGAGACGTAGAGCTCAGCCGCCTCCTCGATGCGGCCGTCGAACCAGAGCACCGTGCGCACATCCGTCATGGCGGCCATGATGCTCGCCTGGAGCGCGGATCGATAGCCTCGATCCATGCGAGAGATCACGCCCGCCGAGACCGCCGACCGCCCGATCGTCGACGTGCGCGAGCAGCACGAGTGGGACGCGGGGCACGCGGTCGACGCGCTGCACATCCCGATGAGCGAGATCGTCGAGCGGCTCGACGAAGTGCCCGACGGCGCGGCCGTCATCTGCCGCTCGGGAGCGCGGAGCGGTCAGGTCGTCGCGTTCCTCGAGCAGCGCGGCATGGATGCGGTGAACGTCGCGGGCGGGACCCTGCGGTGGGCGGCGGAGGGCCGCCCGATGGTCGGCTCGGTCGCCTGACGCGGCACCGGCGGTGGACGCCGAGGGGGTCGCGGCGCTCGTCGAGCACCGCCGTGCCCCGCGGAGGCGGCTGGCAGGGCTGCCGACGTGCTCCCGCCGCTCGTGCGCCGCGAGCTGCGGCGGACGCGGCGTCGGCTCGAGCGCGCGTGCTCCGGGAGCTCGGCAGGCGGGCGCACCTCGGCGGCGAGAACGCCATCGACTACGGGCTGCTCGCGGGGAGCGAGCGCGCCCGCGCCCTGGCCGCCGAGTCGGAGCTCGGACCTGCCTGGGCGCGGGCGCGCGCGAAGCGGCGACACCGCTGGCTGGACTGATCAGCCGACGACGAGCTTCTTGTTCATGAACTCCTCCATGCCGTGCGGCCCGAGCTCGCGGCCGAAGCCCGATCGCTTCGTGCCGCCGAAGGGCATGTCGTAGTCCTCGGCACTCGCGTCGTTGATCGCGACCATGCCCGCGTCGATGCGGTCGGCGACCGCGCGCGCGAGGTCGGGGTCGCTGCACCACACGCGGGCGCCGAGCCCGAACGGCGTGTCGTTCGCGATGCGCACGGCGTCGTCGACGTCCTTCGCACGGTAGACGGTGCCGACGGGGCCGAAGAGCTCCTCGCGGTACACGCTCATCGCGTCCGTCACGTCGGCGAGGAGCGCCGGCTGCACGCGCGTGCCGTCGCCCTCGTCGACGGCACCGGCGAGCACGCGCGCGCCCTCCGCGACCGCAGCACTGGTCTGCTCGCGCAGGCGGTCGGCCGCGGCCTGCGACGAGAGCGGGCCGACGAGCGCGTCCTCATCCTCGGGGTCACCGACCTCGACCGCGGCGATCGCCTCCGCGAGCCGCGTCGAGAACTCGTCGTAGAGCTCATCGACGACGATGAATCGCTTCGAGGCGTTGCACGCCTGGCCGGAGTTCTCCATCCGGGCCGCGACCGCCGACTCGACCACCGCATCCATGTCGTCCGTCGAGAGCACGACGAAGGGGTCGCTCCCGCCGAGCTCGAGCACGACCTTCTTGAGGTTGCGGCCCGCGATCTCGGCGACCGCGGCGCCCGCGCGCTCGGAGCCGGTGAGCGAGACGCCGCGCACGCGCGGGTCGGGGATGACGATCTCGCCGATCTGGTCGTTCGTCGCGAAGATGTTCTCGTAGGCGCCGGCGGGCAGCCCCGCCTCCTCGAGGATCTCGGCGATGACGGTCGCCGACCACGGGCACTGCGGCGCGTGCTTGAGCAGCACGGTGTTGCCGAGCATGAGGTTGGGGAAGGCGAAGCGCGCGACCTGGTAGTACGGGTAGTTCCACGGCATGATGCCGAGGATGACGCCCTGCGCCGACTTCACGACGCGCGCGTCGACGTCCTCGCGAGTCTTGAGCACCTCGTCGGCGAGGAATTCCGCCGCGTTGTCGGCGTAGTACTGGATGATCTCGCCCGAGAACTCCGCCTCGAAGACGCCCTGCCCGAGGGGCTTGCCCATCTCGGTGCGGATGATCTCGGCGAGCTCGCGCGAGCGCTCGGTGAAGGCCGTCGCGGCCTTCGTGAGGATCGCGGCGCGCTCCGCCATCGGCGTCGCGCGCCACGGCTCGAACGCCGCGTGGGCGCGCTCGATCGCGGCGCGGATCTCGTCGTCGGTCGCGGTGGGGAACTCCTTGACGACCTGGCCGGTGTAGGGGTCGACGACCCGGTACTCGCTCACGCTGCCTCCTCGCAGGATCGGGAGCCTCCAGGCTAGTCGAGCGTCGCGCTCGCGATGACGACAGGCGCAGCCCGGCGGCGTCGGCTCGTCCCACGGCGCACGATCGAGCGCGGGCGCTCCGATCGCGCGCGAGAGCAGCCCCATGGCTCGACAGGAGCGAGCAGGGACTCTCACAGCGTGCGACTCGGCCGATGGTGGAGATGGGGGGAATCGAACCCCCGTCCAACGCTCACATCGTGCGGCTTCTCCGGGTGCAGCTCAAGGGTGGCGTTCTGCTCGGCTCCGACCTTTGTCCTGAGCACCTAGGTCGACGAGCCCAGTCACAGTGAAAGTCCCGCGATGCCCTGTGACGCAGCATCGCAGCAAGCCCTCTTCATGACGCCAGGGTCCGGAGCGAGGGCACCTCCGGTCTGACGGACTTCAGGCTCGCTTAGGCAGCGAGGGCGAAGTCGGTGCGCTTTGCATTGGCACCTATTGGTTTGCAGGGGGCGTTGAAGAGATGACCCTGCATCCTCTACCCGCTTCCCGCAGCAATCGAGACGCTGTCGAAACCGATCATCCCCGTGCTGGGCGCGAGTCGCACGCTGTGGAGTTGTCAATGCCGGATGCGTCCGGCTCGCTGGCGAGGCCAGCCCACCATGGTAGCGCGCCCGGGATCTCCGGGCAACCGTCAGCCGAAGAGCAGCTCCGCCTCTCGGTAGCGGTGGTCGGGCACGCGCTTGAGGTCGCCGAGCGCCTCGGCCATCGGCACGCGCACGATGTCGGTGCCGCGCAGCGACACCATCGAGCCCCACGCGCGGTCCGTGATCGCATCGACGGCGGCGAGCCCGAAGCGCGTCGCGAGCACGCGATCCGCGCCCGAGGGCGCCCCGCCGCGCTGGATGTGGCCGAGCACGGTCGCCCGCGACTCGATCCCCGTGCGCTCCTCGATCATCGGCGCGATGACCTCGCCGATGCCGCCCAAGCGCGGGCGGTCGAAGGCGTCGAGGCCCTTGCGCGAGTACTCCTCGTCCATCCCCTCGAGCTTGAAGCCCTCGGAGACGACCACGAGCGGCGCGCGGCGGCGGTCGTAGACCGATTGCACGTACTCGCAGATCCACTCGATCGAGCGCGGCTGCTCGGGGATGAGCGTGACGTGCGCGCCGGTCGCGATGCCGGTGTGGAGCGCGATCCAGCCCACGTGCCGCCCCATGACCTCGAGCACCATGCAGCGCATGTGCGAGTCGCCGGTCGTGCGCAGCCGGTCGCCGGCCTCCGTCGCGATCTGCACGGCCGTGTCGAAGCCGAACGTGTAGTCGGTCGCGTCGAGGTCGTTGTCGATCGTCTTCGGCACCCCGACGATGGGGATGCCGTCGTCGGCGAGCCGATTGGCGGCCGCGAGCGTGCCCTCGCCGCCGATCGCCATGACGGCCTCGATCCCGAGGCGCTCGAGCGTCTCGGCGATGCGCTCGGGCCCGCCCTTCTCCCCCTCGTAGGGGTTCGTGCGGCTCGTGCCGAGGATCGTGCCGCCGATGCGGGAGGTGCCTCGCACCGCCGAGCGGTTGAGCACCCGCACGTCGCCCTCCTTGAGCCCCCGGTAGCCGTCGCGGATGCCGACGAACTCGTGCCCGTGGTGCTTCATGCCGGTGAGCACGGCGGCTCGGATGACTGCGTTGAGGCCCGGGCAGTCGCCGCCGGAGGTCAGGATGCCGATGCGCATGTCGCCTTTCCACCGGCGAGCCCTGGGTGAGCGCCGGCAGGCCCATTCAAGTCGACGCGCGCTGGGAAAGTCGAACCGCGCGGTCAGTCGCCGAGGCGGTTCCGCGTGCGCATGGCACGCTCGGCCTCGCGCTTGTCCTGCCGCTCGCGCAGCGCGTGCCGCTTGTCGTACTCCTTCTTGCCCTTCGCGACCGCGAGCTCGACCTTCGCCCGCCCGTCGGAGAAGTAGAGCGAGAGCGGCACGAGCGTGTAGCCGCCCTGCGCGACCTTCGCGGCGAGCTTGTCGATCTCGTCGCGGTGCAGCAGCAGCTTGCGCTTGCGCCGCGGCGGGTGGTTCGTCCAGGTGCCCTGCCCGTACTCGGGGATGTGCACGGCGTCGAGCCACGCCTCGCCCCGGTCGACGAACGCGTAGCCGTCGACGAGCGACGCGCGGCCCGCGCGCAGCGACTTCACCTCGGTGCCCGTGAGCACGAGACCCGCTTCGATGCGATCCTCGATGTGGTAGTCGTGGCGCGCCTTGCGGTTCTGCGCCACGACCTTCTGGCCTTGTTCGCGCGGCATGACTCGCTCCCTGCTCGGTGGTCTCGACAGCCCTTGCTCGGGCAGCCGCCCAGTGTAGCGCGGCGGGCGGTGCCGCTCAGATCCTGAGGTAGCGGCGGATCGCGACCGCGGCCGCGACGCCCGCGAAGAGCACGCCGATCCCGAGCAGCACGGGCGCGACGACGAGCGCGTCGTCGAGCCCCACGATCGCGATCGTCTGCAGCATCGGTGCGACGTAGCCCTGCAGCAGGAAGTGCACGGTCGCGACGACCGCTCCCGCGGCCAGCACCGCGCCGACGAGCGCCGCGACGATCCCCTCGATGATGAACGGGGTCTGGATGAACCGGTTCGAGGCGCCGACGAGCCGCATGATCCCGAGCTCGCGCTTCCTCGAGAAGGCGGAGAGGCGGATCGTCGTGGAGATGAGCAGCACGGCGGCCACGAGCATGAGCACGGCGATGCCGATCGCGACGAGGCTCGCGGTGCTCAGCACCTGGAAGATCGGCTCGAGCAGCGCCCGTTGATCGCGCACCTCGAGCACGCCCGGCAGCGCGCTCATCGCCTCGCGGATGAGGTCGGCGTCCTGCGGCGCGGTCGGCCGCACCCAGAGCGCCTCGTTCATCGTCTCGGGACTCGCGAACTCGGCGCTCGAGGTGCCCCCGAACTGCTCCATGAAGTGCTGGTAGGCGAGCTCTCGGTCCTCGAACTCGACGTCGGCGACGTACGGCGCGATCGCGCCGCTCTCGAGCACGGCCCGCACGGCGTCGACCTGCTCGGCGGTCGCGGCGGTCTGGCTGCACGTCGCCGTCGCGTCGACGGGCCCGCAGAAGTAGACCCCGACCTGGGCCCGGTCGTACCAGAAGCCCTTCATCTGGTTGATCTGCATCTGGAGCAGGATCGCGGCGCCGACGAACGACAGCGAGATGAACGTCACGAGCACGACCGAGACGACGACCGAGAGGTTGCGGCGCAGTCCGTTCCAGACCTCCTGCGCGATCAGCTGGACCCTCACGCGGTCTCCTCCTCGAGCGCTCGCGGCGCGAGCTCCTCGTCGTCGCCGAGGTGTCGGCGGTAGGAGCCGTGCGCCTCGTCGCGCATGATGCGGCCGGCGTCGAGCTCGACGACGCGCTTCTGCATCTCGTCGACGATCGAGGCCTCGTGCGTCGCCATCACGACTGTCGTCCCGCCCTCGTTGATGCGAGCGAGCAGCGCCATGATGCCCGCGCTCGTCGAGGGGTCGAGATTGCCCGTCGGCTCGTCGGCGAGCAGGATCGGCGGCCGGTTGACGACCGCGCGCGCGATCGCGACGCGCTGCTGCTCGCCGCCCGAGAGCTCGTGCGGCATCCTCGAGGCCTTGCCCGCGAGCCCGACGATCTTCAGCACGTCGGGCACCGCCTCCGAGATGAAGGCGCGGCTCTTGCCGATCACCTGCAGCGTGAAGGCGACGTTCTCGTAGACCGTCTTGTTGCCGAGCAGGCGGAAGTCCTGGAAGACGACGCCGAGGTTGCGGCGGAAGAAGGGCACTCGCCGGTTGGGCAGCGCCTTGAGGCGCTGGCCGAGCACGTGCACCTCGCCGCTCGAGGGCGTCTCCTCGCGCAGCACCATGCGGATGAGCGTGGACTTGCCCGAGCCGGAGGCACCGACGAGGAAGACGAACTCGCCCTTCAGGATCTCGAGGGAGACGCCGTCGAGCGCGGGGCGAGCCTTGCGGGAGTAGGTCTTGGAGACCTCGTCGAAGCGGATCATGGCCTGTCGAGGCTACGGGCGGCGGGCGGCTCGGCTCTGCACCGCTGTCGGCGCGGCGCGACCTCGGCGCGCGTCGCCGCCCGCTCCGCGGCTCACGAGCCGGCGCGCCGCTGCCAGTCCGCGACGCGGCCGTCGGCGCGCGCGAGCCCGAGGATGCCGACGTGGGTGCGCTCCGGCTGGCCCCAGTAGCTGCGCTCGTAGAGCTCGTGCCGCGCGCCGAAGCCCGTGCCGATCGCATCCCACAGCTCGCCGACGACCTCGAGCCGCTCGCGCGCATCCGTCCCGCCCGATCCGCGCAGCAGCGGCTCGACCGACTCGACCTCGGCAGTGCCGAGCGAGCCGATCGGCACCGGCAGGTGGGCGAGCGCCGACGAGAGCGTCGTCTCGAGCGAGATGCGCACGCGCGAGTAGGCGTCGGGCGCGAGCGCCGAGAACGCCATCGCGGCGTCGACGCCAGGCAGGATCGACTCCCCCGACGGCGCGGCCTGCTCGATCATCGCGTCGCGGAGGCCCGCGACCGTGTGCCGGAAGGCGATGACCTCGCCGAGCGCCGCTTGCGTGCCGCGCCGCTCCTCGGTGCCCATGATCTCGGCCGCCCGCACGGCGAGCCCGGCGATGCGCTCGAGCTTCGCCTCGAGCCGCGTCGCCGCCTGGAAGGCGAGCCGGGCGTTCCAGCCGACCGCGCCGCGGTTGAAGGCGAGCATCGTGTCGGCGTCGCGGATGAAGACGTCGGTCCACGGCACGAGCACGTCGTCGAAGACGACGAGCGCGTCGTGCTCCTGGAAGCGGCTCGCGAGCGGCTGGTCGGTGCGGAAGGGCGTGCCGCGCGTGTACACGCGCACGCCCGGCGAGCCGACGGCGACCGACGCGGCGATCGCGAACGCATCCGTCTGCACCTCGCCGCCGAAGTGCGAGACGAACAGCCGCTGCGCGGTCGCCGCGCCCGTGACGACCGCCTTCGCGCCGCGCAGCACGACGCCCTCGTCGTTCTCGCGGACGACGTGCAGGAACACGTCGCCGACCTCGTCGGGCGGCAGGTCGCGGTCGACGGGCGGGTTGACGAGCGCTTGGGCATAGTGCGTGACGGCCCGCTGGTCGCGCTCGAGCGCCGCGCGCACGTTGGGCTCGAAGCGGCCGAAGGACGGCGCGTGCGCCGCCATCGACGTGAGCATGCACGCCATGAACTCGGGGGTGCGGCCGAGCCAGCCGTGCGTGCGCCGCTGCCACGCGCGGATCGCCTCGCGCTGCGCGCGGAGGTCGCCCCGCGACTGCGGCACGGTCCAGAAGGCGTGGGTGAGCCCGTCGCCCTCCCCGATCGGCGCGAGCAGCGCATCCGCCGCCTCGTCGTGCAGGGCGTCGTAGAGCGAGGCGATGGTGGATGCGGTGCCCGCGAAGTCGGGATGCTCGGCGACGCGCGCGACGCGCTCGCCGTCGTGGACGACCACTCGGCCGTCGTCGAGGCTCGCGAGGTAGTCGCTGCCGGTCTGCGGTCGGGTGCCCATCGCCGCTCCTACTGCGCGTCCTCGCGCTGCTGCTGCTTGCGCCAGCGGATGCCGGCGGCGATGAAGCCGTCGAGGTCGCCGTCGAAGACCGCCGAGGGGTTGTTGACCTCGTGGAGCGTGCGGAGGTCCTTGACCATCTGGTACGGCGCGAGGACGTAGGAGCGCATCTGATCGCCCCAGCTCGCGGCGATCGAGCCGGCGAGCTCCTTCTTGCGGGCAGCCTCCTCCTCGCGCTTGAGCAGCATGAGGCGGCTCTGCAGCACACGCATCGCCGCGGCGCGGTTCTGGATCTGGCTCTTCTCGTTCTGCATCGAGACGACGACGCCGGTCGGGATGTGGGTGATGCGCACCGCCGAGTCGGTCGTGTTGACCGACTGGCCGCCCGGCCCGGAGGAGCGGAAGACGTCGACGCGGATGTCGTTCTCGGGCACCTCGACCTCGTCGACCTGCTCGAACAGCGGCACGACCTCGACCGCCGCGAACGAGGTCTGGCGCTTGCCCGCGGCGCCGAAGGGGCTCATCCGCACGAGGCGGTGCGTGCCGGCCTCGACCGACAGCTGCCCGAAGGCGTAGGGCGCATCGATCTCGAACGAGGCCGACTTGATGCCCGCCTCCTCGGCGTAGCTCGTCTCGTAGACGGTGACGGGCATGCCGTGCTGCTCGGCGTACCGCAGGTACATGCGCAGCAGCATCTCGGCGAAGTCGGAGGCGTCGACGCCGCCCGCGCCCGCGCGGATCGTGACGACCGCGGGGAGCGGATCGAACTCGCCGTCGAGGAGCGTCTGGATCTCCATCTCGCCCATGAGCTTCTGCAGGCTCGCGAGCTCCTTCTTCGCCTCGAGCCGCGTCGCCTCGTCGGCCTCCTCGTTCGCCATCTCGACGAGCACCTCGAGGTCGTCGATGCGCGACTCCGCCTCGACGATGCGGCGCAGGTCGGTCTGCGCGTGGCTCAGCTGGCTCGTCACCTTCTGCGCGGCGTCGGGGTCGTCCCACAGGTCGGGGGCGCCCGCGGCGGCGGAGAGCCGCTCGATGTCGGCGGCGAGCCGGTCGACGTCGGTGACCGCCTTGATGTCGGCGAACGTGGAGCGGAGGGCGGCGATCTCGCCGCCGATGTCGAGATCGGCCATGATGACCCAGCCTACCGGCGCGGCATCGTCCGTCCCGCCCGACGCCGGCACCGCATCCGCTCGACCGGCGCGAGCATCGTAGGCTCGGGCTGTGAGCGGGGGCGACGAGACCGAGCGGTTCCCGTGGCGGCGCGTCGCGGGCGCCGTGTACGTGCCGACGGCGGCGTTCGCGATCGGCGAGGGCGCGGTCATCCCCTACATCCCGCTCATCGCCGGTGACCTGGGCGCCTCCCTCGCGGTCGCCGCGGTCGTCGCGGCGATGCTGACGATCGGGCAGCTCGCGGGCGACGTGCCCGGCGGCGGGGTCGTCGCTCGCTTCGGGGAGCGGCCGACGATGATCGGCGCGGGCGCGCTCGTGCTCGCGGCGCTCGCGCTCGCGCTCGTGGCGAGGGATGCGTGGACGCTCGGCGTCGCCGTGTTCGTGCTCGGCCTCGGCCACGCGGTCTTCGCGCTCGCGCGGCACGCGTTCATGACGACCTACGTGCCGATCCGGTATCGGGCGAGGGCGCTCTCGACGCTCGGCGGCATCTTCCGCCTGGGCATGTTCGTCGGCCCGCTCATCGGCGCCGCGGTGCTCGGGCTCGGGCTCCCGCTCGGCGCGGTGTGGGTGTTCTTCGGCGCCTGCACGATCGTCGCGATCGCCGTCCTCGTCGTGCTGCCCGACCCGACGACGGCCTTCGAGCGGAAGCCCCCCACGACGGGCGTCATCGAGCTGCGGCAGGAGCGCACGGGCGTGTGGCGCGTGGTGCGGCAGCACGCGCGCGTGCTCGCGACCGTCGGCGTCGGCGCGGCGATGCTCGCGCTCGCGCGCTCCGCACGCAATGTGCTGCTGCCGCTCTGGGCGATCTCGATCGGGCTCGACGCCGCCACGACCGGCCTCGTGATCGGCATCGCGGGCGGCGTCGACTTCGCGCTCTTCTTCGTCTCGGGCTGGATCATGGATCGCTTCGGGCGGCTGTGGAGCGTCGTGCCGACGCTCGGCCTCATGGCGGTGGCGTTCGCGATGCTCGCGGTCTCGCACGACCTCGATGCCGCGACCGGCTGGTTCGTCGCGGCGGCGATGGTGCTCGGACTCGGCAACGGGCTCGGCTCCGGCATCATCATGACGCTCGGCGCGGATCTCGCCGATCCCCGCAACCCCGCGCCGTTCCTCGGTGCGTGGCGGCTGACGGTCGACCTCGGCGGCGCCGCCGCCCCGCTCGCGATCTCGGCGGTCGTCTCGATCGCGTCGATCGCGTGGGCAGCGGGCGGGCTGACCGCGGTGTGCATCGCCGGTGCTGCGATCCTGCTCAAGTGGCTGCCGCGGAAGCCGCGGGAGTGACGCTCACGCAGCGGAGGCCGTGACCTCGTCGATCGCTGCCCGGATGGCCGCCGCGGCTTCGGGGCTCGCCGCGCCGTCGCGCTCGAGCGCGTCGACCTGCGAGCGGAGCTCCGCGAGTCCCGCCGCGGGGCTCCCGGCCTCCCCGTCCGCTGCCGCGGCCTCGAGCGCGGCGACCCGGTCGAGGAGCGCATCGCCTGCGGCGGTGTCGAGCCCGCCGCCCGCGACCGCGCCGCCGATCGCGTCGCGCACCCCGGCGAAGCTGATCGGCGCAGGCTCCACGGGAGCCGACTCGACCGGTGCCGGGTCAGCAGGCGCAGACGCGGTGGGCGCGGGCGCCGGCTGCTCGGACTCGGCGGGCGCGGGCGCCGGAGTCGCCGCCTCCCCTGCCGCCGCCGGCGTCGGCTCCGCGGCCGGGCCGGGCGCGGGCTGCGCGGCGGGGGCCGCGCTCGTCCCCGACTCGCCGGCGAGCGGCGTCGCGGCCGTCGCCGATGGCGGCGTGACGGTGGCTGGCACCCCGTCCTGCGCGGCGGGCGGCTGCGATGCGAGGGCGTCGTCCGCGCTCGGCCGCTGCAGCAGCGGGACGACGACGAGCAGCAGCGCCGCGAGCGCCACGAGGGCAGCCACGGCGAGCAGCGCCCGGCGGGCGACGCGCTTGCGCGGGGCAACGACGACCGCGGTCGCCGCGCCGGCCGGGCCGAGCGGGCCGGTCGACGGCGCATCGAGCGCCTCGACGGTCGGCGCGGCAGCCACGAGGGGCACGGTGTCGGCCACCGGTACCGCTGCGGCGGCGACCTCGCCCGTGCGCGGCAGCGCGCTCCGGATCGCGGCGAGCTCGTCTCGCACGTGCGCCGCGTCCGACCCGCGGTCCTCGGGGTGCTTCGAGAGCAGCCGGGCGACGAGGGCGTCGAGCGCGGCAGGCACGTCGGTGAGCCGCTCCGACACCCGAGGCGCCGGCGCGTGCACGTGCTGCTGCAGCAGCGCGAGGGGGTGCTCGCCCGCGAACGGCGGCCGCGCGGTGAGCAGGGTCATCATGACGCAGCCGAGCGCGTACAGATCCGTCGCGGGCGTCGCTCGACCGCCGTCGGCCTGCTCGGGAGCCATGTAGGCGGCGCTGCCGACGATGGTGGAGGCGGCCGTCAGCTGGCCCGACGTGCCGTCGACGCTCGCGATCCCGAAGTCGACGACCTTGAGCCTGCCCGAGCCGTCGAACACGAGGTTGGCGGGCTTGATGTCTCGGTGCACGATGCCGATGCTGTGGATGGCCGCGAGCGCCGCCGCCGTCTGCTCGCCGATCTCGACGGCCCGACCGAGCGGCAGCGGCTCGCCGCCCTCGAGCAGCTCGGCGACGGTGGGTCCCGGCAGCAGCTGCATCACGAGGAAGGCGGTGCCGGCGTCGGCGCCGGAGTCGAAGACGGTCACGACGTGCTCGTGCGTGAGCGCGGCGGCCGCACGGCCCTCGCGTCGGAAGCGCTCGGCAGCGCTCGGATCGTCGCTCGTCCCGAGGTCGACCGTCTTCACGGCGACCTCGCGCCCGAGCACGCGGTCGAGCCCGAGCCACACCTGCCCCATGCCGCCGGAGCCCAGCGGGCGCACGAGCTCGTAGCGCGACGCGAGCACGGTCCCGGGGATCATGTCCCCCATGATCCCGACCGCGCCTGAACGCGGCGATGGAGTTCGCTCAGGGGTCGGGCGGCACATCCCTGAGCGTGCCGTCGGCCTTCCAGCAGAGCCAGCACACGTGCACGCGCAGCAGCCGCGCCGAGAGCTCCGAGCGCTCGAGCAGCGTGTGCGTCGCGCGAGCGAGGCCCGCGCCGCGTACTCCGGCTGCGCTCCGCGAGCGCCGCGGCGAGCTCCTCGCGCGTCGCGCGAACGCCGACGAAGCCGTCGGTGAGCATCGTCGACGGCTCGCCCCCCAGCCGTAGCGCGCGAGGTCGTCGTCGAGCCCGTCGTCCCCGGCGATGGCGGCAGGCCTAGGGCGCGGGCGGTCGATGCGCCAGCGCTACTCGTCGCGGCGAGGCTCCTGCCGCGCGGCGAGGTCGTGCGCGATCGACGTCGCCTCGGCCCGCAGCTCGTCGTCGCACAGCTCTCCCGACTGCACCTGCTGAGGCCGTCCGCGGCGCGCTCCGGGTCGTCGACCGGCAGGCTCGCCGCGACCGCGTCGTAGTCGATCTCGGGCTGCTCCTGCATGCCGGGAGCATGCGCGATCAGTCGACGAAGACGGCCCGCGCCGTCGCGGTCACGTCGAGCCGGATGCCCTCGGGCAGCAGGAGCGAGACGACCGGCGGGCGCCACGTGCTCGAGACGGAGACGGTGGCGCTGCGGGCATCGGCGCTCGCACCCTCGACCAGCACGTCGTCGAGGTCGCCTGCGGCCTCCGCCGCCCAGGCCGCGGCGGCCTCCTGCACCGCCGCGCCGGCAAGCTCCGGCGCGGCGGAGACGCCGTCGAAGCGCACCTGCTCGAGCGCGAACGCCTCCGCGGCCGCGAGCGCAGCCCCGTCGGCGACCGTGAACAGCCGGCGACGCTCGACGAGCATGCTCGTCGCCGCGGCGACCGCGAGCACGAGGGTGAGCGCGAGTGCCGCGAAGCCGATCGCCAGCACGAGCGTCGAGCCTTCCTCGTCGCGCGCGAGGCGCGACCAGGCGCGCGTCACGGGGCGCCGCCGAAGGCGGAGACCGGCTGGCTCGCGAGCGCCGAGACGGGGACGCCGACCCCGGCGCCGAGGACGAGGCCGGGCGGGGCGAGCGGGAGCGGCACGGTCCCGTCGAGGCGGACGGAGACCGTGCCGCGCCGGGTGTCGCACGCGTCTTGCGCCGGGGTGCACACGACCTCGACGCGCACGGCCTCGGGCTCGAGCCCGGCGTCCGCCATCGCAACACGGATCGCCCGATCGGCTGCGGCCATGCCCTGCTCGTGCGAGTCGGCTTGCGCGATCGCCCGCGCCGCGTGGCGGGCGCCGCCCTCGATGCCGAGCACGGCGTGCTGGATCTGGCCGAGCGCGAGCACGAGGTAGACGAGCGGCACGAGCAGGATGAGACCGACGGTGAGGAACTCGATCGAGGCGGAGCCCTCCTCCGACGCGAGCCCACCCGGGGCTGCGCGCCGCTCAGCGAAGCGATTCGACGGGGGCATGGCCGGCGACCTCGAGCGCGACGGGGCCGATGAAGCCGAGCACCGGCAGCGGTGCCGCGACGCGGATCTCGATGGTCTCGAGTCCCGCGACGACGGCGCTCGATGCGCTCACCCGCTCGGCGTAGCGGGGTCCGATCGCTGTCGAGATGAGCTCGCGCGTGCGCTCGACGCCCGCTGCGGCATCGGAGCCGAGCAGCGAGGCGTGCCGCGCGCCCTCCGCCGCCGCGTCGGCGACGGTCGCGCGCACGTGCAGCGCGAGCGAGAGCTGCATGACCGAGAGCACGAGCACGACGAGGAGCCCCGCCACCATGGCGAACTCGGCGACCGCCGAGCCGCGCTCGTCGGCCAACCGCATCAGAAGCTCGTGACGCGCGAGATCGCCTGCTCGAAGACGCCCTGGAGCGCGGGCCCCGCGACCGTCCACAGCACGATGACGAGTCCCGCTGTCATCAGCGTGACGAGCACCCAGCCGGGCACGTCGCCGCACTCCTCCTCGCGCATCCGCCCGACGAGCCGGGCGAAGCGGTTGCTGATCGTGGACATGGCTCCTCCTTCAGAATCCGACCTGCAGCACGTGGATGCCCGGCCACAGCGCGAACGCCACCGTCGTCGGCAGCAGCCCGAAGACGAGCGGCACGAGCATCGAGATCTCCTTGCGACCGGCTGCCTCGAGCAGGTCGCGCTTCGCGGCGTCGCGCGCGTCGAGCGCTTGCGCCTGCAGTGTCTGGGCGAGCGGCGTCCCGCGCTCGAGCGCGCCGCGCATCTGGTCGACGCTGCGCGTCACGCCGGGGTGCCCGAGCTCGTCGGCGAGCGTGCCGAGGGCCGTCGAGAGGCTCGATCCGGCCGCCGCGTCGGCCACAACGCCGGAGAGCTCGCGCCCGAGCGCACTGTGCCCCGCGGCGCCGACCCTGCGGAGCGCGTCCTGCAGCCCCTCGCCGGCCGCGAGGCTGAGCGAGAGGAACTCGAGGATCGAGGGCAGCTCGCTCGAGATGCGCGCGAGTCGGCGCTTCGCGCGGCGCTGCAGCAGCCAGTCGACGGCGAAGGCGCCGGTCGCGGCACCGAGGATGGCGAGCGCGGCGGGCAGCGCGATCGGCCCCCGCTGGGCGGCGCCGACGACGCCGAGGGCCGCACCGGCGGCCGCGCCGACGAGCGCCCACCGCAGCTGCCGAGCACGATGCTCGGCCACCGTGCCGTCGTCGGCGGCCTGCCGCAAGCGGCGGCGGATGCCCTCCGGAGCGCCGAGCACCGCGTGCACGAGCGGCGCGATCCGGTCGCCGACCGGCGACGCGACGACGCCCACGACGCGAGCCGGGTCGACGCGGCGCCGCGCGACGAGGTCGCGCGCTCCGGCCGACACGTCGAGCACGTAGGGGGCGACGCGATGCAGCAGCAGCGGGCGTCGCATGATCGGCACGAGGCTCACGAGCAGCCACAGCCCGAGCCCGAGGCTGCCGCCGAGCAGGAGGCTCCAGCCCGCCTCCCCGGTCACGCGAACCACCGGGCCTCGACGGGCAGCGCGCCGATGCGCAGCATGACCCGGTACGCGATGAGCGTCACGACGGCGCCGCCGGCGATGAGCAGCAGGCCGCCCGGCGCGTTGTACGCCTGCGCCGCCTCGGGGCGGGTGGAGAGGATGAGCAGCACGATCCACGGGGCGGCGACGCCGAGCCGAGCGGCGCTCACGACCCAGCTCTGCCGCGCCTCGAGCTCGCCGCGCGTGGCGAGATCGGCCCGCAGGTACGCCGCGAGCTCGCGCAGCACGGTCGTGACCTCCGTGCCCCCGACCTCGCGCGCCATCCGCAGCGTCTCGAGGATGCGGTCGGCGACGGGATCGGCCAGCCGATCCTTCAGCCGGTCGAGCGCGTACGCGAACGAGCCGGTCGCGCGGTGGTCGGCCGCGAACGCAGCGAAGGACGGCCGCGTGATCTCGGGGCCGGCGCGCTCGAGCTGCGCGACGGCATCGGGCAGCGCGAGCCCGCTGCGCACGGCCGAGACGAGGTGATCGACGACGTCGGGCCACACCCGGGCCTGGGCGCGCTCCCGGCGCTTCGCGCGCCAGCGGACCGCGAGCACCGGCGCGGCGGTGCCGGCCGCGAGCGCCGCGACGGCGACCGCGACCGCGGGGACGAGCGCGAGCGAGACGCCGGCGGCGAGCACGCCCGCGATCGTCGAGACCGCTGCGAGCGCGAGCGGCGGCACGCCGTCGAGCCCCGCGAGCGTCAACCGGTCGAGCGCGCGCCGACGCGGGCGCGGGTCCGCCGCTCCGGCGCGCCGCGGCCACAGCCACGGGCTGACCGCGAGCAGCACGCCGAGGCCGAGCGTCGCGCCGAGCAGCAATGTCATGCGCGCGCTCCCGTGAGGAGCACGACGGGGTCGACGCCGACCGCGGCGAACTTCGCGGTGCGCGCGGGATGCGAGCCGGTCGGCTCGAGGAGGCCGTCGCGGAGCGCGAAGAGGGTCGACGCCTCGATGACGCCCGAGGTCGCCTGCCCCGACGGGGCGAGGATCTCGACCGCTCTGCGATTGCCGCGCGCGTCGATCGCGAGGTGCACGACGAGGTCGATGCACTGCGCGACCGTCGGCACGACGAAGCCGGCGTCGATGTTGCGGCCCGCGAGCAGCGGGAGCGTCGTGAGCTTCGCGAGCGCGTCGCGAGCGGAGTTCGCGTGGATCGAGCACATCCCCGACACCCCGCAGTTGAGGGCGACAAGCAGGTCGAGCGCCTCCGCCTCTCGCACCTCGCCGACGACGAGCCGGTCGGGGCGCATCCGCAGCGACTCCTTCACGAGGCGGCGCAGCGAGATCTCGCCCGTCCCCTCGAGCGAGGGCTGCCGGCACTGCAGCGCGACGATGTCGTCGACCGGCGGGTCGAGCTCGAAGGTCTCCTCGACCGTGACGACCCGCTCGCCGGGCCGGACGCTCGCGAGCAGCGCGTTGAGCATCGTGGTCTTCCCCGCGTGGGTCGGCCCCGAGACGAGGATGTTGCAGCCGGCGATGACCGCTTGGCGCAGGAACTGCGCCGCCTGCTGGCTGAGCGCGCCGCGCTCGACGAGCGCAGCGAGCGATGCGAGCCGGCGGGAGAACTTGCGGATGTTGATGGACATCGCGCCGCGAGCAACGTCGCCGCTCGCGACGTGCAGCCGCGAGCCGTCGGGCAGCGACGCGTCGACGAAGGGCGTCGACAGGTCGACCCGGCGGCCGGTCGTCGACAGCATCCTCTCGACGAGGTCGCGCACCTCGGGCTCGGTGAGCCGCAGCGGCAGCGGCTCGCTCACACCGCCCCGTGCACAGAAGACGCGCGATCCCTGGTTGATCCAGAGCTCCTCGATCTCGGGATCGTCGAGGTAGGGCTGGAGGGGTCCGTAGCCGCTCACCGCGGCGAGCACGTCGCGCTCGGCCTGCCGCTCGTCGGCGAGCATCGGCACGCTGCCGCCGAGCGAGCGCTCGGCGTAGGAGCGCACCGCGTCGCGCACGTAGCGCTCGGCGAGGTCGCCCGAGCGCGCGAGGTCGATGCCGTCGCGCCGCACCTTCGCCCGCACGGAGGCGGTGATCTCGGCGACGGCCTGGTGCATGCGAGCCAGTGAAGCCGAAGCTGGCTCGGCGCCTCGGAAGTTGTCCACAGCCGGGTGCGCCGGCTCCGGCGCCTCAGCCCAGGGCGGCCGATCCGAACGACGGGAACGGCTCGACGTACTCGAAGAGCGTGACGGTCATCATCGCCGGCATGTCGTGGGCACCCGGCAGCTCGACCGCATGATCCGGCACCGTCGGGTCGATCGTCGCGATCTCGTAGCGATGGCCGCCCGCCGCGGTGCCCCAGTGGCCCTGCGCGTCCTGCTGCAGGGGGTCGGGCTTGAGGTGCACGCGGAGATCCGGCGAGTCCGATGTGCGCAGACCCTCGATCATCAGCCAGACGGAGCCGTCGTCGCGGCGCTCGACGCGCACGGTCCCCTCGGTCGCGACGGCCTGCGAGACGAACGAGCCGGTCAGCGGCAGCTGCTGCTCGAACGCGCTGAGCGCCTCGGGCGGCGTCGTCGGCCTCTGCGCCGCCTCGCCGATCGCAGGCGCCGAAGCCGACACATCGGGTTCGGGCAGCGACTGCCCGTCGCCAGCGCACCCCGCCAGCAGCACCGCGACCAGCACCGACGAGCCGGCGATCCGACGGGCAGCAGCGCGCGGTGACATGACGCTCACTCTAAGTGCGCACCGGACGAGGCCGACGGAGCGCCCCACGCCTAGGCTCGGAGGGACGGCATCGACGAGCGGAGTGGGCATGGAGGCGACGCGCAGCACCGCGGCGCTGCCGTCGGGACCGGTCTCCTACCTCGAGTGGCGGCCGGCCACGGGTGCCGACGCATCCGTGGTCGTCCTCCTGCACGGCGGCGGGCTCGACTCCGCGTGGCTGTCGTGGGGCGAGGTCGGCGCCGAGCTCGCGGCGACGGGCCACCGCGTGCTCGCGCCCGACCATCCCGGGTACGGGAACAGCCCGCGCGCGCCGTGGCGGGCGACGCAGGACCGACTGCTCGGCTACGTCGCGGCGTTCACGGCTGCGCTCGGCCTCGAGCGGTACGCGCTCGCGGGGCTCTCGCTCGGCGGCGGGCTCGCGATCGGGCACGCGCTCGAGCACCCGGGCCGCGTGCGCGGGCTCGTGCTGCTCGGCAGCTACGGGCTGCAGCCGACGCTCGTCGAGGGAGCGCTCCGCGTGCCCGCACAGCTCGCGAGCTGGGCCGCGGTCCGCACCGGCTTGCTGCAGGCCGCGACCCGCGCGAGCGCCCTCGACCGGCGGCTCCTCGAACGCAGCCTGCGGCCCGTGCTGCGGGACTCCGCGCGGCGCACGCCCGAGCTGCTCGACGCGGTCGAGGCGGAGGCGCGGCGCGGCTCCGGGCTCGAGGTCTTCGCCGAGTGGCAGCGCGCCGAGGTGGGGCTCCGCCGCCAGTCGACCGACTACAGCGCGCGCCTGGTGCGCATCCGGGCGCCGACGCTCTTCGTGCATGGCGAGCGCGACTCGGGAGTGCCGGCAGCGGTCGCGGAGCGCGCGGCCGCGTCGATGCCCGACGCCCGCGCGATCGTCGTGCCGGGCGCCGGCCACTGGGTGCAGCGAGACCGGCCCGACGTCGTCGTGCCGGCGATGGCCGAGCACCTGGCTGCACTCGGCTGAGCAGCGTTCGACGCACGGCGGTGCTACGCCTACGAGGACGACGGCCGCGTCGTCTACGTCGCCCTCGAGGTCGGGGCTTCCACCGTCGCGATCGGCTTCGAGCCGAGCGCCGGCCCGCCCGAGGCCGCGCTCTGGATCTACGTCGACGACGTCGATGCCGCCTTCGAGCGCGCGCTCGAGCGAGGCGCGACGGCGGTCGAGGAGCCGGCGCTCATGCCGTGGGGCGAGCGCGTCGGGCAAGTGCGGGATCCCGACGGGATGCTGCTCTACCTCGGCGCTGAAGCATCCGGGCCCGAGGCACCCGGCGCTGACGCATCCGTCGCCGCGGCGTCAGGGGAAGCAGCGACCTGAGCCTCGCCATCGGCCCACCGCAGCACGCGGAGGGCCTTGAGCGTGATCCAGCGGCTCGGCTCCCCCGCCGCGCCGTAGTCGACGACGGCGTCGCCGCCGTGCACGACGTCGGCAGCCCACGTGCCGTCGTCCCGGCGCTTCGAGCGCACGACATCGATCGCCTCGCGCATGCGCTCGTCGACGAGGGCGCCGACCGCGCGGAAGTGCTCGAGCGCGCGCAGCACGTCGTACTCGTGCCGGGGCGGGAACGCGAGCTGCACGTAGGTCGGCTTCGGGATCTCGCCGGTCGAGCGACGCCGCATGAGGCCGCGCTCGAGCAAGTACTCCTCCCCGCTCTCGCGCGCCTCGCGCACCCGCGGGTCGTCGTGCTCGCGCTCGAACGCGGCGAGCGCCTCGAGCACGCCGATCGTGGTGTCGAACGAGGAGCGCACCGAGCCGCGCTCCTGGTCGCAGTTCCAGCCGCCGTCGGCCATCCGCTCGCCCAGCAGCCGCTCGACGATCGCATCGACCTCGACGCCGAAGTAGCGCGCGTTCGTCACGAGCGCGGCGTTGATGCACGGCTCGACCTCGCCCTCGAAGAACGGCTCGTCGTCGTACTCCCAGTGCGTCACGCGCGCGACGTCGGCGATCGCGTCGCGGACGACCGGGTCGGCCGGATCGACGCCGAGCAGCCGCAGCTCGGTGAGCACGTGGGAGGTGGATGTCCAGGGCTGGCCGGGCAGGACGGGCTCCGCCTTCGGGAAGTGCGCGCCGCCGGCCCACTGGCCGTCGGGACCGCGCGCCGCGAGGAGCGCGGCGCCCCAGCCCTCTCGCGCGACGCGCGCGCGCTCGCGCGCCACCGCATCCGGGTCGGCGTCCTCGAGATCCTGCAGCACCTGCCACCGGATCGCGGGGTCACCTTCGAGCAGCCACTGCGTCGTGTGCATGTCGGGAGCATGCCGCACGGCGCCCACACGCGCGAGCGGACCGGGCGACGCCACCGGATCGGGTGGCGCCCGCCGAGGCCTAGGAACGGAGGTCGGTCCTCGCCGCGAGCAGGGCCGCGAGGCGCCCGGCGAAGCGCGCCGGCGCATCCGCATCCCGCTCGAGGAAGCCCCGGCCGGTCTTCGCGCCGAGGTCGCCGCGCTCGAGCCGCTCGCGCAGCATGCCGGGGGCGGCGGATGCGTCCCCGAGCGTCGGGAAGATCCCGTCGGTGACGCTCGTCCACACGTCGAGGCCGCCGAGGTCCATGATCTCGAAGGGGCCGGCGAGCGCCCAGCGCGGGCCGAGGCCAGCGGTCACGACCGCGTCGACCTGCTCGGGCGTCGCGACGCCGCGCTCGACGAGGTGCATCGCCTCGCGGTAGAGGGCGGCCTGCAGTCGGTTGGCGATGAAGCCCTCGACCTGCTGCGCGAGCGGCACGGCGGTCTTGCCCGCCGCCGTCAGCAGGGCGACCATCCGCTCGACGGTCGCGGGCGGCGTCGCGGGCCCCGGCACGACCTCGACGAGCGGGACGGTGTCGGCGGGGTTGAAGAAGTGGGCGATCACGAGCCGGGCGGGCTCCCGCATGCCGGCTGCGAGCGCATCCGCCCCGATCGACGACGTGTTCGAGGCGATGACCGCGTCGTCGTTCGCCGCCTCGACCTCGGCGAGCAGGGCGAGCTTCAGGTCGAGCCGCTCGGGCGCGGCCTCGAGCACGATCGTCGCGCCGTCGACGGCCACCTCCACGCTGCCGTGCGCCGTGCCGCCGGCCGACTCGGCCGCGGCGCCGGCCGCGTCCGCGCGCACGTCGAAGACCCGCACGTCGTGCCCCGCGCGCCCGAAGACCCGCGCGATGCCCGCGCCCATGATGCCCGCGCCGAGCACGGCGATCGTCTCCGCCACAGCAGCCTCCCCGATCCGGCGCGCGCCGGTCCACCCGAGGATGCCACAGGAGCGACGGCCGGGCGATCGGCGTCGCTGATCAGTCGGCGTTCGCGTCGCTCGTCGGCTCGAGCCGCCCCTCGTCATCGCGCCGGTCGAGCCGCGCCATGCTCCAGCCGCCCATGGACCGATCCGGGATGAGGGGCACGAGCGGCGCGGTCACTCGGTAGCGCCAGTCGCTCACGACGACGCTGCGGCCCTTCCGCAGGCCGCGCAGCCCCTCGCGGGCGGTCGCCTCGACGCTCGCCCAGATGATGTCGGGCGTGCCCGAGCGGTCGATGCCGAGCCGCTCGTGGAACTCCGTCTTCAGGAAGCCGGGCAGCAGCGCGGTCGTGCGGATGCCGTCGGCGCGATAGCGCGCCGCGATCGAGCGGGAGAAGGTGATGGCGTGCGACTTCGCCGCCGAGTAGGTGCCGTTCGGCATGCGGCCGGCCATGCTCGCGACCGTCAGGATGCCGCCGCGACCGCGATCGAGCATGCCGGGCAGCGCCGCGTGCACGAGCCGCATGGGCGCCCACACGAGCAGGTCGAGCAGCCGCCGCTCCTCGTCGATGCCCGAGACGTGGAAGTCGGCGAGGATGCCCGTGCCCGCGTTGTTGACGAGCACGTCGATCGGGCGGGCGCGGTCGGCGACCCGCGCCGCGACCCGCTCGAGGTCGTGGGCGACGGTGAGGTCGGCGGGGAGCACCTCGGTCTCGACCGGGAGCGACGCCGCGACCTCGCGCAGCCGCTCCTCGTCGCGGGCGACGAGCACGAGGGAGAAGCCGTCGGCGGCGAGCTGGCGCGCGAGCTCCGCGCCGAGGCCCGCCGTCGCGCCGGTGACGAGCGCTCGCATGTCCATGCCGCCACTGTGGCAGACGCTCCCGAGCGCCGCCTGCGGGTTCCCGGCACCGCTACGCTGGAGCGACCACGCGGGAGTGGTGGAATCGGCAGACACGCAGGATTTAGGTTCCTGTGCCCTCGTGGCGTAGGGGTTCAAGTCCCCTCTCCCGCACTGCGATCGCCCTAGGAGCCCCCGTGCCCCCGCTCACCGCCGAGTTCCTCATCGATGTCGAGGGCCTCATCTCCGGCGCGGGCTCGTGGGCGCTGCTGCTCGTGTGTGCGATCGTCTTCGTCGAGACGGGCCTGCTCGTCGGGTTCCTGCTGCCGGGCGACACGCTGCTCGTGATCGCCGGCATCCTCTCCTTCACGGGCGTGATCCCGCAGCCGATCTGGCTCGTGATGCTCTGCATCTGGGCGTGCGCTGTCGCGGGCGACCAGCTCGGCTACTTCATCGGGCACAAGGCCGGACCGCCGATCTTCCAGCGCCGCTCATCCGGCCTGTTCTCGCATCGCACGATCGAGCGCACGAACCGCTTCTTCCTCAAGTACGGCGCCGCGGCGGTCATCATCGCCCGCTTCATCGGCATCGTGCGCACCTTCATGCCCGTCGCGGCGGGCGTGGGGCGGATGCCGTGGCCGCTGTTCCTGCGCCTCGACGTGCTGGGCGGGCTGCTGTGGGGCGCGGGGCTGCCGCTGCTCGGGTGGGGCGTCGCCCACATCCCCGGTGTTGCGGAGGTCGTGACGCAGTACATCGACCTCGTGCTGCTCGGCGTCGTCGGCATCGCGATCGGCGCGATCACCTGGCACGCGATCCAGTCGCGGCGCGAGGTCGCGCGCGAGATCCGCGAGGGCACCGCGGCCGGCCCGGTCGAGACCCTCGACCTCTCGGGCACCGGCGCCGCCGGCCTCGAGCGCTGACGCCTCGGTCGAGCGCTCAGGCCGCGAGCCAGATCGCTCGAGCGACGTCGGGACCGACGTCGACCGTGCCGCTCGCCGCCCGCACCTGCATCGAGCCGGAGTAGGGCTTGACGCCGAGCACCGTGAGCCGCGCGTCGAGCGCGATGCCCGCGTCGGCGAGGAAGCGGAGCATCGCGGGATCCTCGTCGGAGATGCGCACGACCGCGCCCTCGTGGCCGGCCGGCGCATCCGCGAGCAGCACCGCGTCGGGGCGCCGCACGGTGCCGTCCGCGCCGGGGATCGGATCGCCGTGCGGGTCGCGCTCTGGGTCGCCGAGCGACGCCGCGATCGACTCGAGCAGACGGTCGCTCAGCGCGTGCTCGAGGATCTCGGCCTCGTCGTGCACCTCGTCCCACTCGTAGCCGTGCCGCTCGACGAGCCAGGTCTCGACCACCCGGTGGCGCCGCACCTGCCGCACGGCGAGGCGGCGTCCCTCGGGCGTGAGCTCGACCGCCCCGTACGGGCGGTGGTGCACGAGCCCCGCGGCGGCGAGCTTCTTCACCATCTCGGTCACGGTCGAGTTCGCGAGGCCGAGCCGCGTCGCGAGCTGCGACGGCGTGACGGGCTCCGGCTGCCACTCGGTGTGGTGGTAGATCGCCTTGACGTAGTCCTCAGCCGCTGTCGACCGCATGCCGCCTCGCTCTCGCCCACCGTATGACGAGCCCCCGTCGGGACCCGAACAGCAACGCTAGCCCGAAGGCGAGCCCTTGCGAGAGCACGACCGCCCCGCCCGGGGAGATGTCGAGCCAGAACGCGCCGAGCAGCCCGACCATCGACGCGACCACCGTGATGCCGACCGACCACGCGAGCAGCGCATCCCACCGCACCGCGATGAGCGAGGCCGTCGCGCCCGGGATGACGAGCATCGCGACGACGAGGATGATGCCCACGGCTTGCAGCGCCGTGACCACCGTGAGCGCGAGCGCACCGAGGAGCACCGCGTGCAGCAGCCGCGGCCGCAGCCCGATCGCGTGCGCGTGGCCCGGGTCGAAGGCGACGAGCGTGAGGTCGCGGCGCAGCACGAGCAGCGCGACGCACACGATCGCGCCGACGATGAGCACCTGGGCGATGTCGGCGTCGGAGACGCCGAGCACGTTGCCGAAGAGGATGTGCTGCAGATCGGTCTCGGCGGGCGTGACCGAGACGATCACGAGCCCGAGCGCGAACAGGGTCGTGAAGACCACGCCGATCGCGGCATCCGCCTTGATCCGCGACACCGCGCGCACCCCGCCGATGAGCGCGACGGCGCCGACGCCGAACACCGCCGCCCCGAGCGCGAACGGCAGGCCCAGGATGTAGGCGAGCGCGACGCCGGGCAGCACCGCGTGCGAGACGGCGTCGCCCATGAGCGACCAGCCCATCTGCACGAGCCACGTCGACAGCAGCGCGCACGCGACCGCAGCGACGAGCGTGACGAGGATCGCCCGCAGCATGAAGTCGTAGGTGAAGGGGGCGAGCAGGGCGTCGATCATCGCTCCTCCGCCGCTCCGGCGCCGAAGGCCTCGGCGATCCGCTCGGGGCTCAGCACCTCCTCGGGCGGCCCCTGGTGCAGGAGCCTGCCGCGCAGCAGCAGCACGGTGTCGGCGACCTCCGCGACGCCCGAGAGGTCGTGGTGCACGATGACGACCGTGCGGCCCCGCTTGCGCAGCCCGCGGAGCACCTCGACGATGCGCGCCTCGCTCGTGCGGTCGACACCCGCGAAGGGCTCGTCGAGCAGCAGCAGCTCGGCGTCCTGCGCGATCGCGCGCGCGACGAACGCGCGCTTGCGCTGGCCGCCCGAGAGCTCGCCGATCTGGCGGTCGGCGAGGTGGGCGATGTCGAGCAGCTCGAGCGCCTCGGCGACGGCGGCGCGGTCGGCCGCGCGCGGGATCCGCAGGAGCCCCATGCGCCCGAAGCGACCGGTCGTGACGACGTCGCGCACGGTCACCGGGAAGTCCCAGTCGACCGACTCGGCTTGCGGCACCGAGGCGACGAGGCCCGCGCGACGCGCCTCGGCGGGCTTCCGGCCGAGGATGCGCACGGTGCCCTCGTGCGGCACGCGCTCGAGGATCGCGGCGAGCATCGACGACTTCCCCGAGCCGTTGACGCCGACGAGGCCCGTGATCTCCCCCGAGCGGATGCGCGCGGTCCCGTCGACGAGGGCGCGCACGTCGCCGTAGCGCACGCCGAGGCCCTCCACGACGATCGCGTCCCGCGCTGCCGTGCCGCTCATCCGCCCAGTCCCTCCAGGATCGCCTCGATGTCGTGCTCGACGAGCGCGAGGTAGGTCGGCGCGGGCCCGTCCGGCGCCGAGAGCGAGTCGACGTGCAGGCTGCCGTCGAAGCGCACGCCCGCGTCGCGCGCGATCTGCTGCTGGGTGCCCGGATGCGTCGTCGACTCGCAGAAGACGGTCGGCACCTGCCGCTCCTCGACGATCGCGACGACCTCGGCGATCGATTGCGGCGTGCCCTGGCCGCCCGCGTTCACCGGCCACAGGCTCGCCTCGTCGAGGCCTGCGTCGCGCGCGAGGTAGCTGAAGGCACCCTCGCACGTGACGAGCACGCGCTGCCGCTCGGGCACGCGCGCGACGCCCTCGCGGAGGCGCTCGCCGAGGGACTCGAGGCGAGCGGTCAGCGCCGCGGCGCGCTCGTCGACCGCGGCGCGCTCGGCGGGGACGAGGTCGCCGATCGCGACGCGGAGCGCCTCGACGTAGCGGGCGCCCTCGCCGGGCGCGACCCAGGCGTGCGCGTTGGGGTTGCCGGCGTAGTGGCCGGTCTCGATCGCGATCGGGTCGACCGCATCGCTCAGCACGACGTGCGGCGCGTCCTGCCGCTCGACGAGCGTGAGCAGCCAGTCGTCGATGCCCCAGCCGTTCGTCACGACGAGGTCGGCGCCCTCGGTGCGGACGAGGTCGCCGGGCGTCGGCTCGTAGTCGTGCACCTCGACACCCGGCCGCGTGAGCGATTCGACGCGCGCGGCGTCGCCCGCGACCTCGCGCGCCATGTCGGCGATCACGGTGAAGGTCGCGAGCACGAGCGGGCGGTCGTCGGCGGCCGGCGTCACCGCGGGCGCGGGCGTCGCGCAGCCGGCGAGCACGGCGGCGACCGTGGCCGAGACCACCGCGAGCGCGCTTGTTCGCCACACCGCATCCACTCTTTTCGGCATACCGAAATCATGGCACGCCCTCGCTGAAGGCGCTACCGGGACCCCTGCTCGGCAGGTGGACCCCGGATATCGGGTCCGCGTGCCGGATCTGGGTCCGCGTAGCCCGGCGGACCGCCCGCGTGCCGCGAGCGCCGCTGACGGGCTACGCGCGCTGGATGCGCTCGGCGAGCGCCGCGAACGCGATCCGGCGGTGGCTCAGCGCATCCTTCTCGTCGGCGCTCAGCTCGGCCGACGAGCGGCCGCCGCCGTCGTGGGGCACGAAGATCGGGTCGTATCCGAACCCGCCCTCTCCGCGCGGCGCATCCGCGACCTCGCCGGCCCACTCCCCGCGCACCGCGAACTCGCCCTGGGCGTCGACCCACGCGGCCGCACACACGAAGCGAGCGCCGCGGTCGGCGTGCTCGGCGAGGTTCGCGAGCAGCAGCTCGAGGTTGTCGCGATCGTCGCGCGTGCCCGCGTAGCGAGCCGAGTGGATGCCGGGGGCACCGTCGAGCGCGTCGACCTCGATGCCCGAGTCGTCGGCGATCGCCGGCAGCCCCGTGCGCGCGTGCGCGGCGCGCGCCTTGATCAGGGCGTTCGCCTCGAAGGTGTCGCCGTCCTCGATCGGCTCCGGGCCGTCGTCGGGCAGCAGCTCGATGCCGGGCAGGAGCGGCGCCAGGATGCGCTGCAGCTCCTCGACCTTGTGGGGGTTGCGCGTCGCGACGACGACCTGCAGGCCGCCGCCGCGCGGGTCGATGCCCGTCGAGCCGAAGCCCGTGTCGACGGGGCTCATGCGAGCGCCTCGCGCTGGAGCTCCGTCAGCCGGGCGGTGCCGGCGAGCGCGAGGTCGAGCAGCGCGTCGAGCTCGGAGCGGTCGAAGGGCGCGCCCTCGGCCGTGCCCTGCACCTCGACGAGCAGCCCGCGCCCGGTCGCGACGACGTTCATGTCGGTGCCGGCGCGCACGTCCTCGAGGTAGTTCAAGTCGAGCGTCGGCTCGCCGTCGACGATGCCGACCGAGACGGCCGCGACCGAGTCGACGAGCGGCTTCGCGCCCTTCGGCACGCGGCCCTGCGCCTGCGCCCACGCGACCGCGTCGGCGAGCGCGACGTAGGCGCCCGTGATCGCGGCGGTGCGCGTGCCGCCGTCGGCCTGCAGCACGTCGCAGTCGACGGTGATCGAGAGCTCGCCGAGCGCCTTCATGTCGACGCCCGCCCGCAGCGAGCGGCCGACGAGGCGCGAGATCTCGTGGGTGCGCCCGCCGACGCGTCCCTTCACGCTCTCGCGATCCATCCGCTCGTTCGTCGAGCGCGGCAGCATCGCGTACTCCGCCGTCACCCAGCCCTTGCCCTTGCCCGCCATCCAGCGCGGCACGGTCGGCATGACGGATGCGTTGCACAGCACGCGCGTGCCGCCGAACGAGATGAGGGCGCTCCCCTCGGCCTGCGCGCTCCAGCCCCGCTCGATCGTGACCTCGCGCAGCTGATCGAGCTGCCTGCCGTCCTTGCGTGCCATGGTCTCTCCTTCAGTCGGTGCGGCCGGGCAGCTGGATGACCCCGGTCTGGTGGAACTCGACGTGCGTGACCTCCGGCCCGAGGAAGCGGCGCGCGAGCCGGAGGAACGGCTCCTGCGCCTCGGTCGTCGCCTCGAACTCGTAGGTGGGGGTCGCGCCGACGGGCGCGAGCATGCGCCGGTCGCTCAGGATGCGGTAGACGTCGCCCGCCGTCTCCTCCGCGCTCGAGACCAGGCGCACGTCGGGGCCGGCGACGTAGCCGATCGCGCCCGCGAGCAGGGGGTAGTGCGTGCAGCCGAGCACGAGGGTGTCGAGGCCCTCGGCGAGCAGCGGCTCGAGGTACTCGTGGGCCGCCTCGAGCACCTCGTCGCCGGTCGTGACGCCCGCCTCGACGAACTCGACGAAGCGCGGCGCGGCGCCGGCCGCGACGTGCGGCACGCCCGCGGCGGCGAACGCCCGCTGGTAGGCGCCGGAGCCGATCGTGCCGGCCGTGCCGATCACGCCGATGCGGCCCGAGCGGCTCTGCGCGACGGCGGCGCGCACGGCGGGATCGATGACCTCGACGACGGGGATGCCCATCCCCACCTCGTAGCGCTCGCGCGCGACGTCGAGGGTCGCGGCGGACGCGGTGTTGCACGCGATGACGAGCATCTTCACGCCCTGCGCGACGAGCGTGTCGAGCACGTCGAGCGCGAGGGCGCGCACCTCGGTCTGCTCGCGCGGGCCGTAGGGGCCGTTCGCGGTGTCGCCGATGTAGGTGATCGACTCGGCCGGCAGCTGGTCGATGAGCGCCCGCGCCACGGTGAGCCCGCCGACGCCGCTGTCGAAGACTCCGATCGGGCGCTGCACGGGGGCAAGCCTAACGGGGGTGCGCTCAGCGCTCGGCGCGAGGGCGAGGGCTACCGACGCAGCATCCGATGCATGGGGATGCCGCCCCACGTCGGCCCGGTCGAGACCCGCTCGTCGAGGTGCACAAAGCCGCGCCGCTCGTAGAAGCGCGCCGCCCGGGCGTTGCCGTCGATGAGCCACAGGTAGTGGGGCCGCTCGTCGACGACCGCGTCGAAGAGCGCCGCGCCGAGGCCGGAGCCGTGCATCTCGGCTGCGACGTAGAGCCGGTCGAGCTCGCGATCGGCCGGCGGCGGCACGAGGCCGAGCTCGCGCTCCCAGCGCGCCGGCGCGGGGCCTGCGCCGGCGATGCCGACGATGCGGCCCTCGCGCCATGCGACGCGGCGCACGGCCTCGCCCGGCTCGCCGAAGACGTGCGCGAGTCCCGCGATGTTCGCCTGCTCGAGGCCGCGGGATCCGAAGTCGTCGGGCAGCTGCCCCGCGTAGGTCCGCTGCTGCTCGGCGACGAGGAAGCGGGCCCAGGCCTCCGCGTCCTCCGGCCGGGGCGCCCGCAGCTCGACGCCCTCGGGCAGCGGTCGCTCGCTCGTCCGGGTAGGTCGGGTCTCGTCGCGCACCGATCCACGCTACCGGCTCCCGGTCGCTCGCTCGGCGGTCGGCATAGGCTGGCGCCGTGACCGACACCGCGCTCATGACCGACCGCTACGAGCTGACGATGATCGACGCCGCGCTGCGCTCCGGCACGGCGTTCCGGCCCTCCGCGTTCGAGATCTTCGCCCGCCGGCTGCCGGGCGCGCGCCGCTACGGCGTCGTCGCCGGCACGGGCCGCTTCCTCGAGCGGCTCGCCGAGTTCCGCTTCGGCGACGCGCAGCTCGCGTTCCTCCGCGACGAGCGCGTCGTCTCGGCCCAGCTCATCGAGTGGCTCGCCGACTACCGCTTCTCAGGCGACATCCGCGGCTACGCCGAGGGCGAGGCCTACTTCCCCGGCTCCCCCATCCTCGTCGTCGAGGGCTCGTTCGCCGAGGCGGTCGTGCTCGAGACCGTCGCTCTCTCGGTGCTCAACTACGACTCCGCCGTCGCGAACGCCGCGACCCGCATGGCGCGCGCCGCGAAGGGGCGCCCGGTCGCCGAGATGGGCTCGCGCCGCGCGAGCGAGGAGTCGGCGATCGCGGCCGCCCGCGCCGCGTACATCGCCGGCTTCCGCGCGACGAGCAACCTCGCCGCGGGTGCTCGCTGGGGCATCCCCACGATGGGCACCGCCGCCCACTCCTTCACGCTCCTCCACGACTCCGAGGCGGAGGCCTTCCAGGCGCAGATCGACACCCTCGGCGTCGGCACGACGCTGCTCGTCGACACCTACGACATCGAGCAGGGCATCCGCACCGCGATCGAGATCGCGGGCCCGAAGCTCGGCGGCATCCGGCTCGACTCGGGCGACCTCGACGAGGTCGCCGCGGAGGCGAGGGCGCTGCTCGACTCGCTCGGCGCGACCGAGACGCGCATCACCGTCACGAGCGACCTCGACGAGTACGCGATCGCCGCCCTGCAGGCGAGCCCGGTGGATGCGTACGGCGTCGGCACGAGCGTCGTCACCGGCTCGGGCGCGCCAGCCGCGGGCATGGTCTACAAGCTCGTCGCGCGGCAGGGCGACGACGGCGAGTGGGTCGGCGTCGGCAAGCGCAGCGAGGACAAGGCCTCGCGCCCGGGCGAGAAGGTCGCGGTGCGCACCCTCGAGGGCGGGATCGCGGTCGAGGAGACCGTGCTCGTCACCGACGACCCGCACGTGCTCGAGCAGGCCGCGACGCGCGGCCGCGCGCTCCAGGTGCCGCTCGTCGAGCGCGGCGAGATCCAGGAGCGGTGGCTCGGCCCTGCGGGAGTCGAGCTCGCGCGCGAGCGGCACGCGGCATCGATCGACGAGCTGCCGGCGGAGGCGCACCGCCTCGCGCGGGGCGAGCCCGCGATCCCGACGGTCTTCCGCTGACGCATCCGACCGCCGTCAGGCCTCACTCGGCGCGCAGCTTCTCGTAGATCTCCTTGCACGCGGGGCAGATCGGGAACTTCTCCGGGTCGCGCCCGGGCGTCCACTTCTTCCCGCACAGCGCGCGCACGGGCTTGCCCGAGAGCGCCGACTGCAGGATCTTCTCCTTCTTGACGTAGTGCGAGAAGCGGTCGTGGTCGCCGTCCTCGACCGACTCCTCGTTGAGCAGCTTCTCGAGCTCGCGGTCGAGCACGTCGGTGCTGCCGCCCGTGCCGACGGTGTCCGGTCCAGGGGTGAGGGTCATGCGAGCCATGATCCCACGCTCAGCCTCCTCCCGGCACGATCGGGACACGATGGTGCCGGGCAGGATGATGGATGCGTCGCGCACGCGACGAGGACGACGAGGGGATGCCATGGACGAGCTCGACCGCGACGAGGAGATGGGCTGGCTCATCACGACGCTCGAGAACATCCTAAGCGTGCAACGGCCGCTCGTCGTCGGCCATCTGCGCAACCTCCGCCGGAAGCACCCTGAGATGACGCCCGAGCAGATGATCGCCCGGCTCGAGAAGCAGTACCTCGCGGCCGTCACGAGCGGCGGCGCGGCCGTCGGCGCGAGCGCCGTCGCGCCCGGCATCGGCACGGTGGCGTCGATCGGGCTCACCGCCGCCGAGACGGTCGTCTTCCTCGAGGCGAGCGCGTTCTTCGCGCAGGCCGTCGCCGAGGTGCACGGCATCGCGGTCGAGGACGAGCAGCGCGCGAAGGCGCTCGTCATGGGCCTCATGCTCGGCTCGGGCGGCAAGGCGCTCGTCAAGCGCGTCGCCGACCAGGCGCTCGGCCGCCGTGGCGGCGGCTCCGCGTTCTGGGGCCAGATGATCACGTCGTCGCTCCCGACCGGCGCGATGGGGCAGGTCATCGACCTCATGCGACGCGCGTTCCTGCGCCGCATGGCGAGGAACACGGGCGCGAGCATGGTCGGCCGCGCGATGCCCTTCGGCATCGGCGCCGTGATCGGCGGCGTCGGCAACAACATGCTCGGCCGGCAGGTCGTCAAGGCCTCCCGCGAGGCATTCGGCCCGCCGCCGGTGCGGCACCACGGGTTCCTCTCCCCCGCCGAGCGCGAGGAGCGAGTGAGCCTCGGCCGACGCATCCGCGAGGCGCGCGAGATCGAGCGGGAGGGGCTCGGCGGCGGCCTGCGGCGGCTGCGCGAGCGGAGCGCCGCCGACGGCACCGAGGCTCCGGGCATCGGCCCCGGCAGCGGCGCCCCCGGCACCGACGGCGACGGGAGCGCGAGCGCCGACGAGCGCTGAGGCGCGCCGGCTAGGGCAGCTCGCCGAGCGTGACCTCGACTTCGGCCCGCTCGCCGCCCCGCAGGTACTCGATCGTCACGGTCGCGCCCGCCGCGTGCGCGCGCACCTGAGCGGTCGCATCGACGGCGTTCGTGACCGGTGCCCCCTCGATCGCGGTGATGACGTCGCCGGGCTGCAGGCCCGCCTCGGCCGCCGCACCGCCGGCCGTGAGCTCGCGCAGCTGCCCGCCCACCGAGCCGATCGAGGCATCGCGCACGTCGCTCACCGTCGCGCCGAGCAGCCCGTGCGTCGCCTCGCCGCGGTCGATGATCTCCTCGACCACGCGCTGCACGAGGCTCGACTCGATCGCGAAGCCGATGCCGATCGAGCCGGACGACTCGCCCTGGCCCATGCTCGCGATCGCGACGTTGACGCCGATGAGCTGGCCCGAGGCGTTGAGCAGCGCGCCGCCGGAGTTGCCCGGGTTGATCGACGCATCCGTCTGCACGACGGGGATCGAGATGTCCTCCTGCGCGGCCTGCGCGCCGTTCTCCTGCCAGAAGCCGAACGGCGACTGCTGCGAGTCCTGCGAGTCGTCGGGCGCGGCGCTCGAGGCGATCCGCAGCCCGCGATCGACGGCCGAGACGATGCCGTCGGTGACCGAGTTCGAGAGGCCGAGCGGCGCGCCGATCGCGATCGCGGTGTCGCCCACCCGCACGTCGTCGCTCGACGCGAACGTCACGACCGGCAGCTCGGCGTCGACCCGCAGCACCGCGAGGTCGACGACGGGGTCGGTGCCGACGATCTCGGCGGCGAGCAGCCGCCCGTCGCTCGTCTCGACCGTGATGGATGCGTCGGCCGCCTGGCCGTCGAGCGTCACGACGTGGTTGTTGGTGACGATGTAGCCGCCGGGCGCGATCACGACCCCGGAGCCCTCGCCCGCACCGGCGCGCGAGGCTGCCTGCACCGTCACGACGGAGGGGCCCGCGGCCGCGGCGACGTCGGCGATCGTGCCCGGGTCGGAGACCGGCTCGGCGGTGACGCCGCCGCTCGGTGCCGATTGCGTCTGCGGAGAGGTCTGCTGCGCGGCGAGCGCGCCGCCGCCGAAGCCCGTCGCACCGCCGATGAGCGCAGCGCCGACGATCGCACCGACGACGAGCCCCGTGCTGCGGCGACGCGCGGGTGCCTGGGTCGTCGCGCCCGCAGGCCGCCCGAAGTGCGGCTGGCCGTCGCTCGAGCGGCTGATGGCCGAGGGTGCTGGCACCGAGGACGCGTAGGGAGCGGAGCCGTGGGGCACCGCGGCGTCGGGCGTCGAGCCATACGGGGCCGACGCGGGCGCCGCCTGCCCGCGCGGCTGGCCTGCGGCGGGGCTCTGCCACCGAGTCTCGTCCGCGGGCCGCGACCAGGGGTTCGGCACGTGGCCCTGGTGGCTCGCGGGATGCGGCGGCTCGTACGGGTTCGTCATGCCCTCGACGATGCCACGCCAAGCCATGCGGTTCCTAAGCGCTCGCAATGTCGACCGTTCGCGGTGCGAAGCGAGTAGCGTCGAGGCATGGAGGTCGATCGCCCGCACCGAGCACCCTGGCAGCGCACCGCGGCGGGGGCAGGCCTACTGGGAGCCGATGGGCGCCTCGCGCCGACGATCTTCGCCGAGATGACGGCGCTCGCGACTCGCACCGGCGCACTGAACCTGGGTCAGGGCTTCCCCGACGAGGACGGCCCGCGAGCGGTGCTCGACGCCGCGAAGCACGCGATCGACCACGGCCGCAACCAGTACGGGCCCGGCCGCGGCGCGCCGGAGCTCATCGACGCGATCATCGAGCACCAGCGCCGCTTCTACGGCATCGGCCTCGGCCGCGGCGATGTGCTCATCACGGCCGGCGCGACCGAGGGCCTCGCCGCGACGATGCTCGCCTACCTCGAGCCGGGCGACGAGGTCGTCGTCTTCGAGCCCTACTACGACGCCTACGCCGCGGTCGCGGCGCTCGCGGGCGCGGTGCTCGTACCCGTGCCGCTCACGGCTCCCGACTTCCAGCCCGATCCCGACCGGCTGCTGCGCGCGACGAGCCCCCGCACGCGCATGATCCTCGTGAACTCCCCGCACAACCCCACCGGCTCCGTCTTCAGCGAGGAGACCGTGCGGCACATCGTCCGCATCGCCGAGCGGCGCGACGCGCTCATCGTGACCGACGAGGTCTACGAGCACCTCGTCTACGACGAGGAGCACGTGCCGGTCGCGACGTTCCAGGCGGCGCGCGAGCGGCTCATCTCGATCTCCTCCGCCGGCAAGACCTTCTCGATCACCGGCTGGAAGGTCGGCTGGATCATGTCGACTCCCGAGCGGATCGCGCAGATCACGGCGATCAAGCAATACTTGACGTTCGTGAACGGCGCGCCGTTCCAGCCCGCGGTCGCGGTCGGGCTCCGCCTCCCCGACGAGCACTTCCAGACGATCCGAGACTCCTTCTGCCGCAAGCGGGACATCCTCACGCGAGGGCTCCGGAAGGCGGGCTTCAAGGTCAACGACGCGATGGCCGGCTACTTCGTGCTCGCCGACGCCGCCCCCCTCGGGATCGACGACGCGAGCGTGCTCGCGCGGCAGCTGCCCGAGCTCGCTGGCGTCGTGGGCGTGCCGCTCTCCGCCTTCGCGCGACCCTCGCGGCGCGACCTGCGCTCGACGATGCGCTTCGCCTTCTGCAAGTCCGACGACACCCTGCACCGGGCGGCCGAGCAGCTCGCTGCGCTGCAGGGCGTCGAGCTGCAGCCCGCACGCTGAGCGCTCGGGGCGTCAGGCGATCCGGTAGCGCCGGTTCGCGAGCGAGGGGTTGCGCCGCCGCGTCGCGGCCGTCACCGCCGGGTCGATCGGCGCGATCGCGATCCCCTCCGCGTCGCCGAGCGCGGCGAGCGGGATTCCCATCGGGTCGGCGATGAGCGAGCAGCCGACACCGAGCGGCGGCGCCTGTCCCGCCGCGACGACGTGCGCCGTCGACTCGATCGCGCGCGCGGTCACGAGCGTCGTCCAGTGCCGCTCCTTCTGCGGCCCCCGCACCCACTCCGCGGGGACGAGGATGACGTCGGCCCCCGCATCCACGAGCCGCCTCGTCGTCTCGGGGAAGCGCAGGTCGTAGCACGTCTCGATGCCGATGCGCGTGCCGCGGAAGTCGACGACCGACACTTGCGCGGGGTCGCCGGGCGTCAGCCAGTCCGACTCGCTCGAGCCGAATGCGTCGTAGAGGTGCACCTTGCGGTAGGCGACCTGGAGCCCGGTTGCGTCGACGGCGACGACCGTGTTGCTCGGCCCCGCGTCCGTGCGCTCGACGAGGCCGGCCACGACGAGCGCGTCGTGCGCCGCGGCGCGCTCGGCGAGCATCGAGACGAAGGGCCCGTCGAGCGGCTCGGCGGCGCCGGGCGCGGTCGCGGCGAGCGTCGGCGAGCAGTGCTGCGCGTACTCGGGCAGCACGATGAGCTCAGCCCCCCGATCGGCCGCGCCGTCGATCCACGCCGCGGCCGCCGCGCGGTTCGCGTCGACGTCCTCGGTCGCGGCGAGCTGCACCGCCGCCGCCATCAGCACCCCGGTCGCATCCGCCATGCAGACAGCCTACGGCGGGTGCGCGCGGCGGTGCTGGCGTACGCGGGCGGCAGGTGCGAGGATGCGACCGACGAAGGGAGCAGGATGCTCGTCGCATTCTCCATCGCACCAGGCACGGCCGGCCCGGACGGCTCGGTGCACGACGCGGTCGCGGCCGCCGTGCGCGTCGTGCGTGACAGCGGGCTGCCGCACCGCACCGACGCGATGTTCACGACCGTCGAGGGCGAGTGGGACGAGGTGATGGCGGTCGTCAAGCGCGCGACCGACGCCGTGCTGGCCCTCTCGCCGCGCGCGTCCCTCGTGCTGAAGGCCGACATCCGGCCCGGATGGACGGGCGAGCTCGACGGCAAGGTCGACCGGCTCGAGCGTGCCCTCGAGGCGGACGCGTGAGGTCGGAGCTGTTCGCCGAGGCGAACCAGGAGACGCAGTCGACCGAGCGCTGGGTGAAGCAGTCGAGCAAGATGCTGCGCATCACCGTCTCGGGCGGAGGCGACGTGCTCGCCGCGAAGGGCGCGATGGTCGCCTACCAGGGGCGCATGGAGTTCCAGCACGAGGGCGCGGGGGCGGCCCGCATGCTCAAGAAGCTCGTGACGGGCGAGGGCGCGCCGCTCATGCGCATCCGCGGCGAGGGCGAGGTCTTCCTCGCGCGCGACGCCGCGAACGTCTTCACGGTGCTGCTCGAGGGCGAGGGACTGTCGGTGAGCGGCAAGAACCTGCTCGCGTTCGACCCCGACCTGCAGTGGGACATCACGATGCTGCGCAGCGGCAACGTCATGGCCGGCGGCCTCTTCAACGTCGAGATCGGCGGCCGGGGCACGATCGGCATCGCGTGCGAGGGCCAGCCGCTGCTGCTCGACTGCTCGCGCCAGCCGACCTTCGTCGACCCCAACGCTGCGGTCTGCTGGTCGGCGAACCTGCAGCCGAGCGTCGTGAGCAGCATGAACATGCGCTCGATGCTCCGCGGGGGCACGGGCGAGGCGTTCCAGCTCGCCTTCCACGGGCCGGGCTTCGTCGTCGTGCAGCCGAGCGAGGGCCGGCAGCAGCTCTCGGGCTCGAACGGCGGCTCCTCCTCCGGCGGAGGGCTCAGCAGCCTCTTCGAGTGAGTCAAGCGCGCGTGCCGCGCGCCGCCCACGCGAGCGCCCGCAGCTCGAACGGCGGCGCGGGCAGCAGCTCGCGATAGCGCTCGCGCAGCCGCTCGAGACCCGCGTCGCCAAGTCGCGCGACGAGGTCGCCCACGGGCCCGACGCCGAGCTCGAACGGCGCCCACCACTCGTCGAACGAGGCGACGCGCACGACCGCCTCGATCGGCGCCTCGACGACGCCCTCGAGTCCGGCGCCCGCGAGCAGCCGCGCGAGGTCGCCGCGGCGCGTGCCGAGCCGCGGCGGCGGCGCCTCGATGCCTGCCTCGCCGAGCGCCGCGACGGCCGCCCAGAACGGCCCGGACGGACCCCGCTCGTGATCCCACACGCACACGGCGACGGTGCCGCCGGGGCGCACGACGCAAGCCATCTCGGCGACGCCCGCCGGCGCATCCGCCATGAAGTGCACGACGAGCTGCGCGAGCGACGCGTCGAACGACGCGTCGACGAAGGGCAGCGCCTCGGCCGTGCCCTCGAGCGCCCGCACGCCCGGGTAGCGCTCGCGCACCGCCGCGACGAACGGGGGCGAGGGGTCGATGGCGGTGACCGTCGCGCCGCGCGAGCGCAGCTCATCGACGAGCGCGCCGGGACCGCTGCCGACATCGAGGGCCTTCCCCGCACGGATGCCTGCGAAGTCGGCGAACTCGCGCGCGAGCGGCCGCGAGCAGCGGCCCATGAAGCGGTCGTACGCGTCGGCGGGGACGTCGAAGCCCATGCCGGGACGCTACGCCGCCTGTCGGAGATGCAGAAGAGGCGCCCTCTCGGGCGCCTCTTCCGTGTGCCGCAGTTCGCGGACTTCGTTGCGGGGACAGGATTTGAACCTGCGACCTCCGGGTTATGAGCCCGGCGAGCTACCGAGCTGCTCCACCCCGCGGCACAAGAAGAGACTCTATCAGCCGCGGGGCGGAACGCCAAACCGGCTAGGGCGCGACCGTCTCGCTCGTCGCCGGCTCCTCGGCGGGAGCCGACTCCTCCGGCGCGACCTCGGGCGCCACGGTGCCCTCGATCTCGGCCGAGATGTCGACCGCGCGCTGCACCGCCTCGTTGAGCCGGACCTCCGCCTCGGCGGCGGCGACGACGTCGCCCTCGGCGTACGCGGCCTGGCGCGCCTGGATCGCCGCGACGGCGTCCTGCAGCGCGGTGTCGAGCTGCGCCTGGAGGTCGGCGTCGGGTGCCTCTGCGCCCGGCTCCGTCGGCTCCTCGGCGTTCGGGTCGACGCCCGAGTCACCCGCGTCGGCGCCGGAATCGCCGCCGAAGAGCGCGTCGAGCGCCTCGTCGAGCGTGTCCTCGAAGGCGATGTCGTCGCCGAACGCCACGAGGATCTTGCGGAGCACCGGGAACGACGTCGCTCCCGTCGAGCGCAGGTAGACCGGCTGCACGTAGAGCAGGCCGCCACCGACCGGGAGGGTCAGCAGGTTGCCGTTGATCACGTCGGACGCGCCCTGGCGCAGCAGGTTGAGCTCGCGCGAGACCTGGTCGTCGGTGTCGAAGGTGTTCTGCACCTGGCCGGGTCCGGGGATCGAGCGGTCCTTCGGCAGCATCTGCAGCGTCAGCTGCCCGTAGCTCTCGAGCCGCTCGCCCGCGGTGCCTCCCGCGTCGGCGTTCACCGACAGGTAGCCGTACAGCACCTCGCGGCCGTCCCTCGGGATGAAGGTCGAGTAGAGCGTGAACGCGGGGTCCTGCCCATCGACCGACATCGTCAGGTAGTACGGCGGCTGCGGCGGCGCCTGCGTCTGCGTGCTCGACCACGTCGGGTCGGAGGGCGTCGCCCACTGGTCGTCGCCCGAGAAGAAGGTGGCCGGGTCGGTGACGTGGTAGTCGCCGAGGATGCTGCGCTGCAGCTTGAACATGTCGGCCGGGTAGCGCACGTGGCTCATGAGCTCGCCCGACATCTCGCTCATCGGACGGATGGTGCCGGGGTAGATCTCCTGCCACGCCTGCAGGATCGGGTCCTCCGTGTCCCACGCGTACAGCGTGACCGAGCCGTCGTACGCATCCACCACGGCCTTGACCGAGTTGCGCATGTAGTTGACGATGTCGCCCGGCGTGAACCCGGGGTTCGGGTTCGTGCTGTCGGCGATCGTCTGCGCGACCGAGCGGTGGGATGCGTAGGGGAACGACGACGACGTCGTCATGCCGTCGACGATCCACACGAGCCGCTCGTCGACGACCGCCGGGTAGGTGTCGGTGTCGAGCGTCAGGAAGGGCGCGACCTCGCCGACCCGCTGGCGCGGGTCGCGGTCGTAGAGGATCTGCGACTCCTCGTTCACGGCGTCGGAGAGGATGATCTGCTCCGACTGGAACTTGAGCGCGTAGACGAGCCTGGAGAGGAAGGAGTCGAGCTTCGGGCCGCCCTCGCCCGAGAAGGTCGTGGTCGCGTTGCCGCTGCCCTCCTCGGTCGAGCGCGGGTAGTCGAGCTCGAGGTCGGGCGAGCCCTCGGGGCCGCCCACGATCGAGTAGTCGGGCGTCGACTCGCCGAAGTACACGCGCGGCTCGTAGTCGCCGAGCGCGCCGTCGGTCGGGATGCCCGCCTGCAGGAAGACCGGCTGCCCCTCGGGGCCGCGCTGGTTGCCGTACGCCGCGACGACGCCGTAGCCGTGGGTGTAGACGATGTGGCGGTTGTACCAGCTGTCCTCGTCGAGTCCCGAGAGGTCGAGCTCGCGCACGGCGATCACGGTGTCGGTCGTCTGGCCGTCGATCTCGTAGCGGTCGACGTCGAGCTGCTCGGGGAAGCCGTAGTACTGGCGGTACTCCTGCAGGTTCGCGAACGCGTCGGTGACGAGCGCGGGGTCGATGATGCGGATGTTCGCGGCCGTCTCCGCGTCCTCCCGCAGCGCGCCGGGCTCGGCGTCGGTGCGCGCGTCGGAGGTCGTCTCGACCATCTCGTCGACGCCCCACGCGGCGCGGGTCGCGTCGATGTTGCGCTGGATGTACTCGGCCTCGAGCGTCCTCGCGCTCGGGTCGACCTGGAAGCGCTGCACGATCGCGGGGTAGGCGACCCCGACGACGAGCGACGACGCGATGAGCAGCGCCGTGCCGACGATCGCGACGCGCCAGCGGCCGATGATCGCGGTGATGATGAAGAAGACCGCGACGAGGCCGGCGATGCCGGCCATGATCTGCGCGCCGGGGATCGACGCGTTGACCTCGGTGTAGCCGGCGCCGGTCTCGAGGAAGCCCTGCGCGGGCATGGCGAGCGAGGCGTACTGGCCGAGCCAGATCGAGACGCCGAGCGCGAGCATGTAGAGCGCGCCCGTGATGGCGAGCTGGATGCGCGCGGAGCGCGAGATGCGGAACTCGCGGCCCGTGACGCGGATCGCGCCGTAGAGGTAGGAGGTCGCGAGCGCCGCGACGAGGGAGATGAACAGCACCGCGAGCGCGAAGCTGACGATCGACTGGTAGAAGGGCAGCTCGAAGACGTAGAAGCCGACGTCGAAGCCGAACTGCGGATCGGTCTCGCCGAAGGGCTTCCGGTGCAGCCACAGCTGCGCCGTCTCCCACTGCGACGCCGAGGCGATGCCCGCGAAGAGGCCGAGCACGGCGGGGGCCGCCCACATGCCCACGCGGCGCAGGGGCTCGACGAGCTCCTGGTAGCGGTCGAGCTGCGAGCTGAGCTGCGCGTAGACGGGCCGCGAGCGGAAGGCGATCTGCACGCTCAGGGCGAGCGGCACCGCCATGCCGAGGAAGCCGATGAGGAACATCACGAGCATCGACAGCCAGCGCGTCTGCAGCACCTGCAGGAAGCCGAGCTGGTCGAACCACAGGATGTCGGCGTAGAAGCCGGAGAAGAGCACGAACGCTCCGAGGATCGCGACGACGACGATCACCGTGATCAGCAGCGGCGACGGCCTCCTGCGGGTCGGCACGGTCGTCGGCATGGGTCGGGCGGCGTTGTCAGACACGTCGGGATGCTCCAAGAGGGGGCTCGGCGGGCGGTGCGGTCATGCTATCGGCCGGTCCTATGAGCCGGGCACCGTCAGGAGCCCGCTCGCGCTTCGCACGTCGGGAGCGCGCCGGTGTCCCCCTGCTCGGCGACCGTCTCGATCGCGGTGACGGCCTCGTCGAGCGTCGAGACGGCGAAGACGGTGAGCCCCTCGGGCACGTGGCCGACGACCTCGGCGCAGTTCGCGGCCGGGGCGAGGAAGTGGGTCGCGCCCGCGTCGATCGCGCCGTGCATCTTCTGCACGATGCCGCCGATCCCGCCGACCTCGCCGAGCGCCGCGATCGTGCCGGTGCCCGCCCAGCGCGTGCCGGCGGTCATCGCGCCGGGCGTGAGCTCGTCGACGATCCCGAGCGCGAACATCATGCCGGCGCTCGGCCCGCCGACGTTCGGCAGCTGGATGTCGACCTCGAAGGGGAACGCGAACTCGTTCGCGGGGTAGATGCCGACGATGCGCTGCTCGCCCTCCGTCACGGGCGTCACCTCGACCGTGAGCTGCTCGCCGTCGCGCTCGATGTCGAACGTCGACGCCCCGTCGGCGGCGGCGATGGATGCGCGGATGGAGTAGACGTCGTAGGCGGTGTCGCCGTTGACGCGCAGGATGCGGTCGTCCTCCTCGAGCAGCCCCTCCGCGGGCGAGCCCTCGATGACGCCCGCGACCCGCACGTCGCTCTCGACCGGCTCGCCGAGGTGCAGGAGCGCGGCCGCGACCGCTGCCGACTGCGAGTTGCGCATCTCGATCCGGCCGGCCTCGTTCGCGTCCTGCACGGACACCGAGGGCGGATACGCGGCCTCCATCGGGATGATCGCGCGCGAGGGGTCGACGTACGCCCGCGCGACGTCGACCCAGGTGAGCGGGCGCTCGGGGTTGCCGAGCAGCGAGACCGTGAGCAGCCGCAGCTCGCCCTCGGTCGGGAACGTCTCGGCGCCCTCGATCTCGATGAGGTCCCCGGCATCCGTCGCGCCGAGCGTGTCGAAGGTCGGGCCGGGCACCTCGACGATGTAGGGCGAGGGCACGAAGGCGAGCGCGAGCGAAGCGACGCCGGTCACGCCCAGCGCGACCCAGCCGGCGCGGCGCAAGCGGCGCGGCCGCACGTCCGGGAAGCGGGGCTGAGCCCGGTGTTCGCGGACGGCGGATGGCTGGTTGGGCGGATACCCGGCGGGCTCGGACATGCTGCGGCTAGCGTAGTCGCATGCCTGAGGAGCCCGAGGACCGCCGCCCCGAGGACGAGCTGCGGGAGATGCTCCAGCAGTTCCTCTCCGGCCAGGGGCCGATCGATCCGTCGCGCCTCGCCGGTGCCGCCGGGATGCCGAGCGACCCGGCCCAGCTGCAGGCGCTCATGGCGCAGCTGCAGGCCGCGCTCGCCCGCAACGACGACGGCATCGACTGGTCGGCGGCGCAGCGGCAGGCCGCGGCGGTCGTGCAGCGCGACCCCGGCTCGGTGACGACCGCCGAGCGCGACGCGGTGCGGCAAGCGGCCGACCTCGCCGCGCTCTGGCTGAGCGAGACGACCGAGATCGGCGCGGCCGCGAGCTCGCTCACGCTGCTGTCGCGCCAGCAGTGGGTCGACGCGACGATCCCCGTGTGGCAGGAGATGAGCGAGCCGGTCGCGAACAGCATCGCGAACGCGCTCACGAGCGCGATGCAGGAGCACGCGCCCGAGGAGGCGCGGGAGATGCTCGTGGGAGCCGAGCGCATCCTCCGCAACGTCGGCGGCACGATGTTCGCGATGCAGCTCGGCAACGTCGTCGGCCAGCTCGCGAGCGAGACGATCGCGGGCGGTGACTTCGGCTTCCCGCTGCTCGAGGACACCGCGGCGCTCCTGCCCGTCAACCTGCGCTCCGCCGCCGAGGGGCTCGAGATCCCCGAGGACCAGGTGCGCATCTGGATGGCCGCGCGCGAGCTCGCGCACGCGCGCCTGTTCCACCACGCGCGCTGGCTGCGCCTGCACGTGCTCTCCTCCGTGCGGGAGTACGCCGAGGGCATCCGCATCGACATCGACCGGCTCGAGGAGCTCGCCGAGTCGTTCGACCCCACGAACCCCGAGGAGCTGCGCGAGGCGCTCGGCAGCGGCGCGCTCATCCCGCCGAAGACGCCCGAGCAGGTCGAGGCGCTCGCGCGGCTCGAGACGACGATCGCCCTCATCGACGGATGGGTCGACGCCGTGACCGAGGCAGCGACCGCGAGGCTGCCCAAGCGCGACGCGATCGCCGAGACCGTCCGCCGCCGGCGAGCGACGGGCGGACCTGCTGAGAAGGCCTTCGGCACGCTCGTCGGCCTCGAGATCCGGCCGCGGCGCTTGCGCGAGGCTGCCGCCTTCTGGCACGCGGTGACGGATGCCGTGGGTCCGGAGGTGCGCGACTCGCTGTGGGACCAGGCCGACCTCATGCCGGGCTCGGCCGACATCGACGACCCGTCGCGCGTCATCGCGAGGCTGCGCGGCGTCGGCGAGCTCGACGAGATGGACCTCGCGCTCCAGGAGCTGCTCGACGACGCGGAGCGCGGTGACGCGGCAGCGCCGGCGGACGACGAGGAGCGCAGAGAGGACGAGTCGGGCGACGGCGAGGACGAGGCAGGCGGCGCGGAGCAGCGCTGAACCGGGGCCCGAGACGGGCCCCGGCGCTGGGGTCGCCGCGACGACGCGAAAGCGTCGTCGCTCTCAGCTCCACCGCGCTGTGGAGAGCCGCCGACGCGCTGCCCGGGACTGGCGCACCATGCCGCCATGCTCCGCCTCGACCCGCACCTCGCCGTCTTCCGCAGCGCCCCCGACCGCGTGACGGTCGGCGCGCAGCAGCCCGTCGCCGAGCTGCCGGCCGACGACGCGACGCTCCGCGGGCTCGCGCTCCTCATGCGCGGGGTCGTGCGCCGCGAGCTCGAGCACGTGCTCGGCGACGAGCTGGCCGCGGCGCTGCTCGAGGCGCTCGAGCCCGCGCTCGAGCCGCTGCCGCCCGCCGTCCCTGCGCTCGTGCGGGGACGCATCCCCTTCGCCCTCGAGCTGCATCGCGCGCTCGACCGCGCCGGGCACCGCGCCGGAGACCTCGCCGGTGGCGACGCGCTCGTGCTGCCGGTGGCGCCGTGGCGGTTGCCCTACCGCGAGCGCGACCGGCTCGTGGCTTCGGGCGCCGCGCACCTGCCCGTGGTCGTCGGTGACGCGTGGGTGCAGATCGGCCCCTTCGTGCCGGCGGGCGGCGGCTGCGCAGAGTGCGCGATCGACGACGAGGCGCTGCTGCCGGCGCACCTCGCGCCCGTGCCGAGCGCGATCGCCGCGGCGCAGACCGTCGTGACGGTGCTCGGGGCGCTCCGCCGCATCGGCCAGGACGAGCTGCCGGAGGGCTGGGGCGCGCGAGTGCGCCAGCGCGACGGAGGGGTCAGCGCGATCCGGCGCGCGCGGCGGGCCTGCCGGCACCGAGCTCCGCGAGGAATCGCGACGGCTGCCTGACGGCGTGGCCGGAGCTGCGGGCCCACGTGAGCGAGAGCGAGCGCTGCGCGCGCGTGATCGCGACGTAGAGCAGCCGCCGCTCCTCGTCGATCTCGGCGAGCGAGGTGGCGTGCGAGATCGGCAGCAGGCCCTCGGCGAGCCCGCACACGTGCACGTGCTGCCATTCGAGGCCCTTCGCGGCATGGATCGTCGCGATCGTGACGGCCGCGACAGTCGGCTCGTGCTCCGTCGCGGCGCGCCGCTGGAGATCGTGCGCGAAGGCGGGCAGGTCGGTGCCGCCGGTCTCCTCCGCGAGCGTCACGAGCGCGTGCAGCGCATCCCACTGAGCGCGCTCCTCGCCGTGGCTCGACGGCGGCTCGGCGCGGTAGCCGAGCCCGATGACGATGTCGGTGACGGCTTGGAAGATCGGCCGCCCGTCGGCGGGCGCGCTGCGCAGCATCATGAGCGCCCGCTTGACGACCGGCAGCTCGAAGAAGCGCACGGAGCCGCGCACGGTCGACGAGAGCCCGACCGACGCGAGTGCCTGCTCGATGAGGCCCGATTGCGCGTGGAAGCGCGTGAGCACGGCGATCTGCCCGGGGTCGGCGCCCGCGGCGACCTGCCCGCGCACCGCCGCGGCGATCGCGGCGGCCTCCGCGGAGTCGCTCGCGTGCTCGGACACGCCGGGCTCGACGCCGTGCTCGCCCGAGGCGGCCTCGAGCGTGAGCGCATCGCGCCCGCGCATGAGCCGATTCGCGAGACCGACGATCGCGCCCGTCGAGCGGTAGGAGCGCTCGAGCCGCACGAGCTCGGCGTCGGGGTGCTCGTGCAGGAAGCGCTGCAGCCCGGCGGGGTCGGCGCCCGCGAACGAGTAGATCGTCTGGCTCGGGTCGCCGACGACGCACACGTCGCGGCGGTCGCCGAGCCACGCGGCGAGCAGCTGCTGCTGCATCGGCGAGACGTCCTGGTACTCGTCGACCGTGAAGTGGCGGTAGCGCGAGCGCACCTCGTCGGCGACGACGGGCTCGCGCTCGAGCATGCCGGTCGTGGCGAGCAGCACGTCCTCGAAGTCGATCAGCCGGCGCTCGTCCTTCACCCGCTCGTAGGCCATGTGGAGGTCGATCATCGCCTCGGGCGTGATGCCCGTCGGCAGCGGGCGCACGCGCGCCTGCACGCCGTAGTCCTCCATCGTCATCGCCTGCGACTTGCGCCACTCGATCTCGCCCGCCGCGTCGCGCAGCTGCGCGGTCGGCAGCCGGAGGTGCAGCTGCGCGGCGGCGTCGGCGAGCGTCGACGCCTTCTGCGGCAGGAGCTTCGGCATGCGCGAGCCCGTCACGCGCGGCCAGAAGTGCGAGAGCTGCGCGAGCGCCGCGGCGTGGAAGGTGCGCGCCTGCACGCCGCCGGCGCCGAGCCGCGCGAGCCGCGTGCGCATCTCGCCCGCCGCCCGGCTCGTGAACGTGAGGGCGAGCGACGCGTGCTCGACCTGCTCGCCGGTCGCGACGCCGTAGGCGATGCGGTGAGTGATCGCGCGCGTCTTGCCCGTGCCGGCACCGGCGAGGATCGCGACCGGGCCGCCGAGCGTCGTCGCCGCGAGCCGCTGCTGCTCATCGAGCCCGGCGAGGATGCGCTCGGCGTCGGGCTTGGACTCGCGGCTCACCGCTCGAGCCACGCGTCGATGATCCACGCCGCGATCGACGTGGGCCCGGGCAGCTGCACGACGCCAGAGCGCAGCTCCTCGCGCGTGAGCCAGCGCACATCGAGGATCTCGACGCCGTCGGCCACGAGCGCGTCGGGGTCGGCCGCGACGCACTCGAAGCCGATCATGAGGCTGCGCGGGAAGGGCCACGGCTGCGAGCCGAGGTACCGCACGTCGGCGACCGCGAGCCCGGTCTCCTCGCGCACCTCGCGCACGACCGCCGCCTCGAGCGACTCCCCCGGGTCGACGAAGCCGGCGATGAGCGAGTAGCGGCCCTCCGGCCAGGCGGCGTTGTGGCCGAGCAGGATGCGCTCGTCGGATGCGTCGTGGATGGCGACGATGACCGCCGGGTCGGTGCGGGGGAAGTGGGCGCCGCCGCTCGCGTCGCGCCGCACCCAGCCGGACTCCTCGAAGCCCGCCGCCGAGCCGTCGACCGGGCTGTGGTGGCTCTCGCGCTGCCAGACGCCGAGCGCGACGGCCTGCACGAACGCGCCGGCGTCGGCGTCGTCGAGCTCGGCGCCGACCTCGCGCAGGGATCGCCACTCGGCCCCCTCGACGTCGAACGGCTCCGCGACGAGCATGCTCAGCACGACCCCGCCAGGGGCACCGTCGGGCGCGGGCGCGCGGCCGAGCCAGCTGAGCGGCACGCGCGGCTCGACGTGCCGCGCCCCGGGCGGGAGCTCGTCGGGGCGCAGCCGCACGAGCGCGCCGTCGCGCACGGGCGCGCGGTCGCCGGCGATCGCGATGACGCGCGTCGAGGGCTGCTCGAGCGCGCGCGCGACCGCATCGGCGCCGATGCGCCCGGCGTGGTCTCGGTCGAGGGCCGAGCGGGCGAGCGGGGGAACCTGCACGTCACCTCCGTCGCGTGGCGCGGTCTCCCCCGGTCGAGGTCGGCCTAGCCTGGCATCCATGAGCACGAACCCCTTCACCCTATCCGCGCTCGCCACGACGGCCGTGCCGGGGCTCGACGTCGTGGGGGCGACGGAGGACGGCTCCGACGAGCACCGCTCGGTCGTCGCGGCGCGGCTCGCCGGCGGCGAGGTGGTGCAGGTGGTGCTGCCGCGATCGGTCGCCGCGCTGACCGCCGCGAAGGCGCACGCCGCCGGCCTCGCCGCGCTCACGCTCGCGACGCGCTCGCGGCTGCCCTTCGACGTGCCGACGGTGCTCGGCACGACCTCGGCGGGGAAGTCGACGCTGTACGTGCTCTCGCGACTCGGCGGCGAGCCGATGCGGCTCGCCGACATCTCCCCCGCTCGACCGGGGCTCTCGACGAGCGTCGGTGCGGCGATCGCCGCGATCCACGAGCTGCCGACGTCGGTCGCCGCCGACGCCGGGCTCCCGCACGAGAGCGCGATGACGCTGCGCCAGCACCTGCTCGCGACGTTCGACCGCGCCGCCGCGACCGGCTCGGTGCCAGCGCCGCTGCTCGAGCGCTGGGAGGGCGCGCTCGGCGACGACCGGCTGTGGCAGTTCAAGCCCACGCTCGTGCACGGCGACCTCCAGGCGCCCGCCTTCCGCGTCGAGGGCGCGCGCGTCGTCGGCATCGACGGCTGGCACGCGCTCTCGGTCGGCGACCCGGCGCGCGACCTCGCCTTCCTGCTCGGCTCGAGCGAGTTCGGCAGCGTCGACGACGCGTTCGAGGCGCACGCCGCCGCGCGCGGGGCCGGCGACCGGCATGTGCGGCAGCGTGCGATGCTCCACGCCGAGCTCGACATCGCCCGCTGGCTGCTGCACGGCGTCGAGCGCGGCGACACCGCGATCGTCGACGACGCGAAGCGGATGCTCGCGGGCCTGCTCGCGCGCGTCGACCGCGACCCGACGGCGGCGATCGCGCCCGAGCGGCTCGAGACGATGGACCTCACGGGCGTGCAGGAGTACCTCGGCGAGCCGGCCGCGAGCGACGCGCCCGAGCAGGGCTCGAGCACCGAGGCGTCACCCGAGCGCTGACGCCTCCGCGACCGCCTGCTGCGCCCGCAGCCACCGGGCCTCGAGCTCGGCGAGCGACTCGATCCGCTCCGGCCGGATGATCCGGTCGTGCTCGACGAAGTACAGCTCCGCGTCGACGAGCTCGGGGTCGAGCCCCGCGTGCGCCGCGTAGGCCGCGCGGTAGAGCGCGAGCTGCAGCTGCCGCGCCTCGAGGTCGGCGTCGCCCGAGGGCAGCCGCCCGGTCTTCCAGTCGACGACCGTCGCGCGGTCGCCGTCGCGGTAGACGGCGTCGATCTTGCACACGACGGTCGTGCCGGCGAGCGGCAAGTGGATCTCGAGCTCCGTCTCGGTCGGCTGCCGAGCCCCGTAGGGCGAGCGGAGGAAGGTCTGCTTGAGCCGCTCGAGCCGCTCGGCGTCGATGCCGACGAGCTCGTCGTCGAGCGGCGCGTCGTCGACCGCGTCGCCGAGGCTCACGGTGCTGCCGCGGCGCTCGACCCAGCCGTGGAAGAGCGTGCCGAGCCGCGTCGCGGCGAACGGCTCCTGCGGCATCGGACGCGCGATCGCCCGCGCGACCGCGACCGGGTCGGCCGCCCAGTCCTTGAAGCCGGATGCGGCGATGCGGCTCGGGAGCGAGAGTCCGGCCTGGCCGCGATCGGCGAGCAGGAGCTCGATCGCGTCGTCCCACGGGGTCTCGGCCGACGCATCCGCCGCTTCGACGCGCGCGGCGGCCGCCTCGACCGCCTCGCGACGCCTGCCGAGCGGGTCGACGGGCCACGCGAGCGAGGGGCTGCGATCGCCGAGCGGGTTCTCGGCGCCCCGCTCGGGCGCCTCGAGCAGCTCGGCGCCCATCGCGCCCGCGGCGATCTCGAGCAGCCGCTTGGGACTCGCGGGCGTCTTCGCCATGCCGTACCACTGCGCGCCGGAGAGCCAGAGCGCGCGCCGAGCGCGCGTGACGCCGACGTACGCGAGGCGGTCCTCCTCCGACTGGTAGTGGTCCCACAGCTCCTCGAGGAAGTGCTCGCGCGCGAGCGCGTACTCGAGCTGCGTCGCGTGGCCCTCCCAGTCGAGCCGCGGCAGCAGCGACGCGTCGCCGCGCAGCGGGTACGGGAGCGTCGCGTGCGTGAGCCAGCCGAGCGGCCGGTCGTCGGCCTTCGCGGCCGCGAGCCGCGGGAGCGCGACGACGTCCCACTCGAGGCCCTTCGAGGCGTGCATCGTGAGCACCTGCACCCAGCCGGGCTCCGCCTCGGGCTCGGGCACGTCGGGGCCTCGGCCCGCCTCGAGCACATCGAGGTAGGCGAGGAACGCCTCGAGCGAGCCGCGCTCGTCCGCCGCGGCGAAGGCCTGCACCTCGCGCGCGAAGGCGTCGAGCGCGCCGTGCGCGTGGTGGCGCTTCGCGGCGACCTCGATGTCGAGTCGCAGGGCGTGCTCGACGCTCCGCACGAGCTCGGGCAGCGGCATGCCGGCGCGGCGGCGCAGCTCGCGCAGCAGCGCGCCGGCGTCGCGCAAGCGCGCGAGGCCCTCCGCCGTCGCGCCCTCGAGCCGCGGCGAGTCGACGAGCGCATCGAGCGCGTCGACGATCGACACGCTCGCCTCGACGGCGATCGCGCCGCGGTCGGCGCTGCGCTGCTCGGGGCTCAGCCCCGCCTTCGCGAGCATCGACGCGTGCCGCTGGAGCGCGGCGAGGTCGGCGACGCCGATGCGCCAGCGGCTGCCGGCGAGGAGCCGCACGAGGCTCGAGCCCTCCTCGGGCCGGCCGAGCACGCGCAGCGCCGCGACGAGGTCGACGACCTCGGGCTCGTCGAGCAGGCCGCCGCCGCCCGAGCGGAAGACGCGGATGTCCTCGGCGCGCAGCGCGCGGGTGAGCTCGACGCCCTGCGAGTGCGAGCGCACGAGCACGGCGGCGGTCGTCTCGGAGCCCGCGACGCCCGCCCCGTGGGAGCGCAGCCACGCGGCGAGCTCGCGCGACTCGTCCTCGATCGTCGGGAGGTGCCGCACGGCGACGTCGCCGGGGCCCGCGCCCTCCCGCGGCTCGAGCCGCTTGACCGGCACACCGGGCTGTTCGGGCAGCCGGCTCGCGACCGCGTGCGCGAGCGCGAGCACGCTCTCGTCGTTGCGCCAGCTCGTCGAGAGGGTGAGCGTGCGCTCGACCCGGAAGCGCTGCGCGAAGAGCGCGAGCGTGCCGGCGCTCGCGCCCCGGAAGCCGTAGATCGCCTGGTTCGGGTCGCCGACCGCCATGACGGGGGTGCCGTCGAAGAGCGCGTGGATGAGCTGCAGCTGCAGCACCGAGGTGTCCTGGAACTCGTCGAGCAGCACCGCGCGGTGGCGGGCGCGGAGCTCGGTGACGGCGCCCTCGTGCGCGTCGATCGCGTCGAGCGCGAGCCGCACCTGGTCGCTGAACTGCACGGCGCTGCGCCGGCGCTTCGCCTCGTCGAACGCGTCGACGAGGTCGGCGAGCGGGTCGAGGCTCCCGACCCGCTCGACGTCCTGCGCGATCACCTTCGCGTGCGCCGCCTTGAACAGCTTCGGCTCGTCGGCGGTCCGGAGCGCCTGCAGGGCGCGGAACCGCTCGGGGTAGCGGCCGCGCCGCAGCCGCTCGGTCGAGACGCGGTGGTCGCCGAGCGTGCCGGCGAGCTGCACGACGCGGTCGGCGACGGTCTCGGCGCGGCCGAGCGAGGCGAGCCGGAGGTCGTCGGAAGCGCGGGCGACGCGGAGCGCGAGCAGGAACGCCGCGGGGTCGGTGAGCACCTCCGACTCGGGGTCGCGACCGATGAGCAGCGCCCACTCCCGGAAGAGCGCGCTCGCGAAGGAGTTGTAGGTCTGCACGACGGGGCGGCGCGTCGCGGCGACCTCGGCATCGAGGAGGTTCGCCTTGGCGAGCAGAGCGAGCTCCTTCGTCAGCCGCTCGGCGAGCTCGCGCGCGGCCTTGCGCGTGAACGTGAGGCCGAGGACCTCGTCGGGCGCGACGCGGCCGTTCGCGACGAGCCACAGCACGCGCTGCGCCATCGTGTGCGTCTTGCCGCTCCCCGCGCCCGCGACGACGAGCGTCGGCGCTTCGGGCGCAGCGATGACGGCCGACTGCTCGGGCGTCGGTCGCTGTCCGGGCTTCCCGCTCGCCGCGGCAAGCGCGTCGGAGAGCTCCTCGGGGGTGATCTCGCGGGTCACTCGGTCACCTCCGGGATGACGTGGATGGCGCACTGGCCGAAGCTGTAGTCGTCGTTGCAGTGCAGCTCGGGCCGCGCGGTGAAGACCGCGCCGCCCATGGTCTCGATCGCCGTCCGCAAGTGCTCGTGGAACGCATCCGCCACCTCGTCGAAGGGCTCGGAGTCGATCGTCTTGTCCTTGCGGGCAAGCTTGGGCATCACGAGCCGCGCGGAGGTCTGCGCGCCCGCCTCGATGCCCTCGACGCCGCCGAGCGCGACCGCGAGCTGGTAGGCGCGCAGCTGCAGGTTGCCGAGGCCCTCGACGGCCTTCGGCACGCGCTTGCCGGTCTTGAGGTCGACGATGCGCACCTCGCCGCTCGGCCCGTGCTCGAGCCAGTCGATCGCGCCCGAGAGCACGGCGCCGCCGACCTCGACCTCGAAGCGCGCCTCGCGCTCGTCGCGCTCGATCCGCCAGCCGGCGCCGCGCAGCACCTGGAAGTAGCCCGCGAGGGCCGAGGCCATCGGCACGACCTCGGCCCGCTGCTGCGCGGCCTCCCACGCGGAGGGGTGGTCGAGCTCGGCGAAGCGGGCGTCGACGGCCGCCTCGATCGCCGCGGCGTCGGTCGCGTCGACGTGCTCGACCGCGTCGTGCACGATCGTGCCGAGTGCCGCGGCGCGGTTCGACGTGCCGCCGGCGAGCCGACCGATGACCCACGAGAGCTCGCACTCGACGAGCCCTTGGAGCGCCGAGGGGCTCACGCGCACCTGCTCGCTCGCGTCGAGGCGCTCGGTCGTCGTGACGGGCGCGAGCCCCGCCCACTCGCGCGGGTCGGCGCCCGGCACGCCCGCCTCGGCGAGCCGGCGCAGCGCGCTCGCGGCCGCACCGGCGTCGTGCCGCTGGTCGACGACCCGCCGGCGCAGGCTCGCGACGAGCGAGCGCAGCGAGTGCCAGCTGTCGTCGGCGCCGGGCGTCGGCTCCGGGTCGACCGTCAGCACGAAGGGCGAGGGCTGCTCGTCGTCGCTCGCAACGGCCGTGAGGAGCACCGCCGCGCGCGCGGTCGAGACGGTCTTGACGAAGGTGCGCAGCTCGTCGTGCAGCACGCCGGCGCGCGCGTCCTCCGTCGGATCGCCGTCGAGGCGGTTCGCGCCGAGCAGCGAGCCGCGCGGCCGCAGGTTCGGCCAGACGCCGTCCTGCAGGCCCGCGACGATGACGGTGTCGAGCTCGCGGCCGACGAACTGGCCGGGCGTGCCGATCGCGACGCGGGCGCCCTCGGCGCGGGCGGCGAGCGAGTCGTCGTCAACGCTCGAGGCGAGCCACGCGTCGACGAACGTGCCGGTGTCGGCGTCGGGGCGGCGCTCGATGAGTCGCGCGACCTGGTCGAAGAGCGCGACGACGGCGTCGAGCCGCCGGTTGGCGAGCGCGCGCTCGACGCCCGCGCCGCCGAGCGCGGTGCGCCGCCAGCCCTCGGCGACGCCCGCGGCGCTCCAGACGGCCCACAGCACGCGGTCGGCGCCGGCGGGGTCGTCGGCGGTCAGGAGCGCGCGGGCGTCGGCGAGCATGCGCACGAGCCGGCGCGCCGCGGCCGCGCCCTGCCGCGCGCCCGCGAGCCCCTCGAGCTGCTCGGGATCGGCGATCGCGGCGCGCACGAGCTCGGCGCCCGCGACGTGCACGGCGCCGCCCGCCGCGACGATGCGGTGGCGCAGCGCGCGCTTGAGCCGCCGCACCGCGAGCGCGTCGAGGCCGAGCAGGTCGCTGCGCAGCAGCTCCTCGACGAGCTGGGCGTCGAGCTCGCGGCGCCCGGTCGCGACCGCGAGCACGCTCACGAGCGCGTCGACGACCTCGGTCTCGCGCAACCGCGTCGGCCCGCCCGATGCGACCGGCACCTCGAGCGCCGAGAGGAGCGAGCCGAGCTCGGCCGCCGAGCGCCCGGTGCGGGCGATGATCGCGATGTCGTCGAAGGCGACGCCGCGCGCGCGGCGCTCGTGGATGAGCCGCGCGATGCGCCTGGCCTGCTCGTCGAGCGACTGCGCGAGGTGCAGCTCGAGCACGTCCTCCGCGCTCGATCCGCCCGCGGTCGCGCGCCGGTGCGCGCCCGCGCCGGCCGTGCCGATGCCCTCGGCGGCCTTCGCGAGGAACGCGCGCACGCGCGCGCCGTGGCGGTGGTCGACCGCGAGCTCGAGCCGGTGGCCGGCCTCCCCCGCGAAGCCGAGCCGCGTCGGCAGCGCCGCGAGCAGCGCCGGGTCGGCGCCGCGGAACGCGCCCGTCGTCGTGTCGGGGTCGCCGAACGCGACGACCGTCGCGCCGCGCGCGGCCAGCGCCTCGAGCATGACGACGGCGCCCTCGGTGACCTCCTGCGCGTCGTCGACGAGCACGAGGCTCGGCAACGGCACCTCGGTCTCGGCGATCGCGCTCGCCGCGCGCCGCAGCAGCGACGCCGCGGTCATGGCCTCGGCGCCGCGCCGCTCGAGCCGCTGGAGCCGCCCGAACTCGTCGAGGAACTGCGCGGCGGCCGCCCACTCGGGCACCGCGCGCTCGGCCGCGAGCGCGGAGAGCGTCGACGCATCCCACCCCCGCTCCTGCACCGCGGCGAGCAGCTCGCGCAGCTCGGCGCGGAACCCCGCCTGCTCGCGCACCTCGGCGTGCAGGTGCTCGGGCCACTCGGGCCCGCTCGCGGTGCCCGCCGCCTCGTCGTCGACGTGGCCGGCGAGCATCGCGGCGATGATCCGGTCCTGCTCGGCGCCGGAGAGCAGCTGCGGCACGGGCCGCTCGTCGGCGAGCGCCGCGGCGGTGAGGAGCGCGTGCGCGAACGACGGCATCGAGCGGGCGAGCGGGCCGGGCGTGACGATCGCCGTGCGGTGCGCGAGCCGGTCGCGGAGCGCCGTCGCGGCCTGCCGAGAGCCCGCGACGACGAGCAGCCGCGCCGGGTCGAGGCCGCGCGCGAGGCGGTCGGCGGCCAGCTCGACGAGCGTCGTCGTCTTGCCGGAGCCCGCGACGCCGAGCACGATCGCGCAAGCGTCGTCGGGCCGCTCGAGCACGGCGCGCTGCGACGCGTCGAGCGGGGCGGCGAGCGCCCGCTCGGAGGCGTCGATGGTGAGGCTTCGCTCTGGCACGCGCCCACGGTATCGACGGCCGCCGACACAGGTGCTCGCCCCGCTGATCGCCCACGGCGGAACGGCGCGGGCGCCCGCATCCCATCGCCTATCCTCAGAGGCATGGACATCCGCATCGGCATCAAGGACTCGCCCCGCGAGATCTCGTTCGACTCGTCGCAGACGGCCGAGGAGGTGCAGGCGCTCGTGCTGAGCGCGCTCGACGCGGGCCACCTGGCGATCGACGACGCGAAGGGCCACCGCTACATCGTCCCGAGCGCGAACATCGCCTACGTCGAGATCGGCAGCGAGACGGCGCGCAAGATCGGCTTCGTGGCCTGATGGCCATCCTCGTCCTGGTGCCGATGGTGCTCGGCGCGGCGATCGGGCTCTTCGCGCGCTACGCGCTGCCGGGTCGCGAGTGGATGGGGCTCTTCCTGAGCCCGGGCGCGTCGGCCGCCGCTGCGGGCATCGTCTGGACGATCGGGATGCTCGCGGGCGTCGGGGCGGATGCCCTGTGGCTGTGGCTCGTGTGCCTCGCGGCCGCGACCGTGGTCGCCCTCGTGCTGCCGCGGCTGCTGCCGAAGCGCCGCGAGCAGGCCGACCGGGAGTACCTCGCGGAGCTGACGGCCGCGAAGCGGGCGTAGGTCTCGATACGCCGGCTGCGCCGGCTACTCGACCAACGGGGTCTCGATACGCCGGCTGCGCCGGCTACTCGACCAACGGGGTCTCGATACGCCGGCTGCGCCGGCTACTCGACCAACGGGGTCTCGATGCGCCGGCTACTCGACCGACGGGGTCTCGATACGCCGGCTACTCGACCGACGGGGGCTGTCAGGCCGTGAGGCCGAGCTCGTCCATGCGGCGCGTGTGCGAGGCGACGATGTCGTTGAACGCCGGCTCGAGCCGCTGCTGGCTCGGCACCGCTCGACCGGCGTCGTCGGGGCCGTTGACCGCGAGGTACATCTGCAGCAGCGCGTCGCCGACGAGCCGCCTTCCCCACACCGCGAGCCGGTCCGAGAGCCGGGGCGTCTGCTCGATCGCCGCGAGCAGCAGCTTCACGAGCTGCGGGTGCGCGCTCTCGCCGCGCAGCGCGCGCAGCATCGCGTCCTGATCCTCCTCGGGCAGGCCCGGCACGATCGCGACGAAGAAGTCCTCCAGCAGTCCGCTCACGACGTGCACCGCGAGCAGCTCCTCGTACCAGTCGGCGCCGGCGACGAGCTTCGAGAACTCGCGCGTCGAGTCGGCGAAGGGGCGCATCGCGTCCTCCGCCTCGACGCCCTCCCCCTCGAGGATGCGCGCGAACGCAGTCGCGCGCGTGGCGAGGATGCGGACGACCTCCGAGAGCGCGACCTGCGCCTCGGCCGACGGCGCGGCCTGCAGCACGCGGCCGGCCTTCGCGACGAGGTCGAGCTCGAGGCCGAGCGCCTGGCCCACGAACGGCACGAGCGCGGGCCGCACATCCTGCAGCAGCACGCGGTCGCCGACCACCGGCACCCGATGGTGCCTGAGGAGCTGGCGCGTGACGTCGCGCGGCGTCCGGTCGAACCACTTCACCACAGTCGTGCAGTCTATGGGCGTGCAGGGAGCCCGCCTCGCATGCCCCTTGTACGCTGGAGCCAGATAACGAACAGGCGGAACCCCCTCTTGACCTTCCAAGACCTCAACATCGATGCCGACATGGTCCAGGCGCTCGCCGACCGCGGCATCCTCGAGCCCTTCCCCATCCAGGCGCAGACGATCCCGCTCGCGCTCTCCGGACAGGACATCATCGGCCAGGCGAAGACCGGCACCGGCAAGACCTTCGCGTTCGGCCTGCCGCTCGCGCAGCGCCTCGGCCCCGAGCCCGAGCGCGGGGTGCAGGCGCTCATCGTCGTGCCCACGCGCGAGCTCGCGGTGCAGGTGACCGAGGACATGGAGCTCATCACCTCCAACCGGCCGACGACGATCGTCTCCATCTACGGCGGCAAGGCCTACGAGGGCCAGGTCGAGCAGCTCAAGGCCGGCGCGCAGATCGTGGTCGGCACCCCCGGGCGCCTCCTCGACCTCTCGCAGCAGCGCATCCTCGACCTCTCCAACGTCAAGGAGATCGTGCTCGACGAGGCCGACAAGATGCTCGACCTCGGCTTCCTCCCCGACGTCGAGAAGATCTTCTCGAAGGTGCCCGCCGTGCGGCACACGATGCTCTTCTCGGCGACGATGCCGGGCGCGGTCGTCGCGCTCGCGCGCCGCTTCATGTCGCGGCCGCTGCACATCCGCGCCGCGGGCGTCGACGAGACGATCGCGCAGGCCAACATCGAGCACGTCGTCTACCGCGCGCACGCGCTCGACAAGGACGAGGTCGTCTCGCGCATCCTGCAGGCCGAGGGCCGCGGCAAGACCGTCATCTTCACGCGCACGAAGCGCGCCGCCTCGCGCCTCACGGAGGAGCTCATCGACCGCGGCTTCGCGGCCGCCGCGGTGCACGGCGACATGAGCCAGGAAGCGCGCGAGCGCGCGATGGCGCAGTTCAAGGCGGGCAAGAAGGACGTGCTCATCGCGACCGACGTCGCCGCGCGCGGCATCGACGTCGACGACGTCACCCACGTCATCAACCACACGATCCCCGAGGACGAGAAGGCCTACCTGCACCGCGTGGGCCGCACGGGCCGCGCAGGCCGCACCGGCATCGCGGTCACGTTCGTCGACTGGGAGGACCTGCACAAGTGGTCGCTCATCGACCGCGCCCTCGAGTTCGGCCGCCCCGAGCCGCTCGAGACGTACTCGTCGAGCCCGCACCTCTACAGCGACCTGGGCATCCCGGTCGGCTCGAAGGGCCGGCTGACGACGACGCCGCCCAACAAGGACGCGAAGCGCGAGCACATCGCCGAGTACGCGGCGGGCGACGGCTCGGCCGCGGGCGGCCGCGGTCGCAGCGGTGAGCGCGGCCGCGGCGGCGACCGGGGACGCGGCGGCGAGCAGGGCGGCGGCGGGCAGCGCCGTCGACGTGGCGGCAGCGGCCGCTCCGGCGGCGAGGGACAGCAGGCGGATGCGTCGGGCACGCCCGAGGGGCGCGGCACGCACGACGGCGGGGGCGCCGAGCACCGCGACGGCAATGCCGCGCCGACGCAGCGCCGTCGCCGTCGTCGCCGCACGGGCGGCGCGGGCGCGCCCCAAGCACCGCAGGCCTGACCCGCTCCTGATCGCCCGCAGTCGCAGAGTGCCGACACTCTGCGCGCGGCAGGCACGAGAACAGCAGAGTGCCGGGACTCTGCGGGCGCGGGTCAGGCGGGGAGGACCGGGGACCAGCCGGTCGCGCGGCGCACGAGCTCGGCGAGCACCTCGGGCTCGGTCGTGTGCTCCCCGAGCCGGTTGGGCTTGCCGAAGCCGTGGTAGTCGCTCGAGCCCGTCACGAGCAGGCCGTGCCGCTCGGCATCGGCGAGCAGCACCCGGCGCGACGCCTCGTCGTTGTCGCGGTGCCACACCTCGATGCCGTCGAGCCCGGCATCCACGAGCGTGCCGAGCGCGCGCATCCGCATCACCGGGCGGCCCCGCGCCGCCGGGTGCGCGAGCACCGCGACGCCGCCGGCCTGCTTGATGATGCCGATCGCCTCGGTCGGGTCGGGGGCGTGGTGCGGCTGGTAGTAGCCGCCCTGCCAGTGCAGGATGCCCTCGAACGCCGCCGAGCGGTCGGGCACGATCCCGAGCGTCACGAGCGCGTCGGCGATGTGCGGGCGGCCGATCGTCGCGCCCGGGGCGGAGTGCTCCTCGACGTGCTCCCACGTCAGCGGGTAGTCGCGGCCGATCGCGTGCACCATGCGCTCCGCGCGCTCGAGCCGCTCGAGCCGGATCCGCTCCCGCTCCCCCACGAACGCCGCCGACTCGGGGTCGAGCAGGTAGCCGAGCACGTGCACGCTCGCGGGCCCGAGCTGCGCCGAGAACTCGACGCCCGGGATGAGCGCGACGCCCGTCTCGCGCGCGGCGTCGCTCGCCTCAGCCCAGCCGCTCACGGTGTCGTGGTCGGTGAGCGCGACGGCGCCGAGCCCCGCGGCCGCGGCGGCGCGCACGACATCGCCCGGCGCATCCGTCCCGTCCGACTCCCGGGAGTGCGCGTGGAGGTCGATCGGCCCCAGCGCGGCCCAGTCCGTGGTCACCTCGCCAGACTACGCTGGGCGGTGATGCTCGCGATCCTCGGCGCCCTCGTCGCCCTCGTCGTCGCCGCGTGCCTCGCGATCGCCGCGTGGCCGCAGGCGCTCGGCCTCGAGCAGGCACCGATCGTCGCGCAGGTCGTCTCGATGCGCGTGGGCGTCATCGGCATCGCGCTCGTGCTCGCGCTCATCGCGCTGGGCTTCGTCGGCTGGCGGCGCGTGCGGCCCTTCGTGCTCGGCATCGTCTCGCTGCTCCTCGTCTTCTCGCTCGTCTCGGGCGGCATCCACGCCTCGCGCGGGCTCGACGACGGCCAGTCGATCGACCGCGACTCGGGCGACCTCGTGGTGCTGACCTGGAACACGCTCGGCGACGAGCCGGGCGTCGACGAGATCGCGCGCGTCATCGACGAGACGGGGGCGGATGCCGTGATGCTGCCCGAGACGACGCTCGAGCTGGGCGTCGGGGTGGCCGAGCTGCTGCGCGGTCGCGGCAACCCGTTCTGGGTGCACACGAGCTGGGTCGATCCCGCCTACGGCGCCCTCAACACGACGCTGCTCATCTCCGCCGCGCTCGGCGAGTACACGACCGACCTCTCGGCCGGCGACACCCGCACGCTGCCGACGGTCGTCGCCCGCCCCGACGACGGCGACGGCCCGGTGTTCGTCGCGACCCACCCGGTCGCGCCCGTGCCGCAGCAGATGCGCAACTGGCGCGCCGACCTCGAGTTCGTCGCGTCGCTGTGCGACGGCTCCGAGTCGGTCGTCATGGGCGGCGACTTCAACTCGACGCTCGACCACTGGTGGGGCCTGCGCGCCGAGGGCGGCGACCTCGGCGTCTGCCGCGACGCGGCGAGCGCCGTGGGCGCCGGCGCCGTCGGCAGCTGGCCGACGTGGGCGCCGCCGTGGCTCGGCGCGCAGATCGACCACGTCGTCGCGACCCCCGATTGGGAGCCGGTCGCCGCGCGCGTGCTCACCGGTCTCGACGACGTCGGCACCGACCACCGACCGGTGATCGTGCAGCTGCGCCAGACCGGCTGAGGCGGCGGGTCAGTCCGAGGGAGCAGCGCCCTCGAGTCCCGCGCGCGACGCCGGCGCCCCGGTGAGCTCGTCGATCGCCGCGACGATCGCGCGCGCCGCCTCGGCGGTCGCGAGCGGCCGGAAGTGCCCGCTCTCCCGCAGCCGCACGCCGCGCATCCCGTCGGGCACGCGGTTCTTCGGCACGTGCGGGTCGATCTGCGGCAGCACGACGCGGATGCGCGCATCCGCCGACCGCTCGGCCGCGAGCGCGGCGAGCATCGCGTTCGAGGGGTCGAACTCGCGGATGTACTCCCCCGGCAGCAGCGCCGCCCGGCTCGAGCCCGCGAAGGGCGTCGCGAGCGTCACGAGGCCCGCGGGCTGCGGCTTCGCCGGCTCGAGCGCGCGGTCGACGAGCAGCCGCTTGCCGATCAGCCCGCCCTTCGAGTGCCCGACGAGCACGATGCTCGCGTGCGGATGCGCTGCGGCGACCCGGTCGACGACGGCACCGACGACGGGGGCCGAGTCGAGCACGGGCGCGACGTTGCGGCCGAGCTCCGGCACGAAGTGGGCGGCGAAGCCGGCTCGCACGAGCCGCTTCGCGAGCGGCTCCATGAAGTGCCAGCCCTCGACGACGCCGGGGATGCAGACGACGTGCACGCGCGAGCCGGGGATGCCGAGCGCCTTCGGCGCCGCCGGGTCGAGCGTCGAGCGCAAGTGCATCCGGGCGGCGAACGCGTAGTCGCGCGCCCACACCGCCACCTCCGCGGGGTCGATCGGATCGATGTCGCGGAAGCGGGGAGGGATGAGCGATCGCAGCGGGATGCGCATCGCCACAGGCTAGTCGCGGCCGACTTCGGGGAGCCTGCGTGCCGCGACGACGCCGATGGCGCCGAGGGCGGCGAGGAGCAGCAGCGCCCACGCCGGCCCGAGGGTCGCGAGCGCCGCGCTCGCCGCCCCGACGACGAGCAGCACGACGCCCATCGCCGAGTTCGCGACCGCGACGGACCGCGTGCGGCGATCGCCGTCGGCCATGTCGACGACGTAGGTCTTCCGCGCGACGCGCACGCCCGTGTGCGTGAGGGCGAGCAGGAAGTAGGCGGCGACGAGCACGGCGCTCCCCCACAGGCTCGCGCCGTCGAAGCCGGGCAGCGCCGCGATCGCGACGACCAGGGCGACGATCGCCGCCGCGACGCCCGCGCCGGCCGACATGAGGGTGCGGCTCGAGCGGTCGGCGAGCCGCCCCGCGACCCGCCCGCCGAGCAGCGCAGCGAGGCCCGCCGAGAGCACGAAGCCGCCGAGCCCCACGAGCGAGCCCGAGCCCGATGCCGCGGCGAGCGAGACGAGGAACGGCGGGCTGAGCGCCGAGACGAGCAGGAGGCTCCGCACGCCGACGAAGCGCCGCAGCTGCGCGTCCTCGCGCAGCAGCGCCCACGCGTCGCGCGCCCAGCCGGAGCGCTCCGCGGGCGGGGTCGACGCATCCGCCCCCTCCTCCCACGGGTCGCCGTCGGGCTCCCGGATGCGCGAGTGCAGCAGCGCCGCGAGCACCCAGAGCGCCGCCCCGCCCGCGATCACCCACGCGAGGAGCCCCGCGGAGGCGTCCTCGCCGCCGAGCACGCGGATGGCGACGCCGAGCGTGATGGCGGCGAGGCCGCCCGCCGTCGTCGCGAGCCCCGTGATCTGGCCGCGCTCGCCCTTCGGGATCGTGCGGCCCTGCACATCCTTCGATGCGATCGAGCACAGGCAGCGGCCGAGCGCGAAGACCGCGAGCGCCGCGACGATCGCGATGCCGGCAGCGAGCCCGGCGCCGAGCGCGGCGACGAGCGCGATCGCCCCCGCCGCACCCGCTTGCACGAGCGCGCCGGCGACGAAGATCGCCTTGCGATGCCGCACGCGCAGCACGAGCGGCGTGAGCATCGCCTGCGGCAGCATCGAGAGCGACTCCCGCACGGGCACGAGGAGGCCCACGAGCGCCCCGGGCGCGCCGAGCGCGTGGAGCAGCCACGGCAGCACCGTCGACGCGTTGACCGAGTGGTCGCCCGCGCTCTGCAGCGCTTGCGCCGCCACTTGGCGCACGCCGTTCGCGGGCACGCGCTCCCGCACGTCGCCGGGGAGCGCTCGCTCCGCCGCCTCGTCGCGCCGCACGACGCGACGGTAGACGCGCTCGGAGATGGGCTCGCGCACGCCTCGAGTCTAGGAGCCGGTGGTGCGTGCGGGCTCCGCGTCGGGCAGCTCGCGCATGCGCCAGAACGGGCCGAGCACGACGAAGGCGGCGGAGAGCACTTGCCCGGCGGCGCCGATCCACATGGTCGGCACGACGCCGAGCCACGAGCCGAGCGCGCCCGAGAGCAGCGCCGCGATCGGCATCACGCCCCACACGCAGAAGCGCACGGATGCGTTCATGCGGCCGAGCAGGCGGCGGGGCGTGATGCGCTGGCGGAAGGTGACCTGCGTGATGTTGTAGACGAGCACGGTGAAGCTCGAGACGAAGCCGTGCACGACGAGCAGCCCGAGCGCGATCGACGGCATGACCGCGGCGAGCGGCAGCACGAGCGCGATCGCGCTGAACGCGATCGCGCTCACCGGGATCGCCCGCGCCTCGCCGATGCGGCGCACGATGTGCGGCGTCGCCATCGCGCCCGCGAGCCCGCCGATCGCGCCGAGGGAGAAGATGATGCCCATCACCTCGGGGCTCAGCCCCAGCTCGCGCAGCAGGAACAGCGGCAGGAGCGTGAACGACACGGTCGCGAAGAGGTTCGAGGAGGCGGTCGTGCCGACGATCCGCCGCAGCAGGCCGTTGCCGAAGACCCAGCGCAGCCCCTCGCCGATCTCGCGCAGGATGGGGCCGCGGTCGTCCGCCGCGCGCGGCTCCTCCTCGTCGCGCGTCATGAGCAGCGCGACGAACGACGCGACGTAGGTGCCGACGGTCGCGAGGATCGCGAAGGGCGCGCTCAGCACGGCGACGAGCCAGCCGCCCGCGGCTGGACCGGCGATGTTCGCGAGCTCGCGCGTCGCTTCGAGCTTGCCGTTCGCCTCGGCGATCTGCTCCCCCCGCACGAGCGAGGGGATGATGCTCTGGTACGAGACGTCGAAGAAGACCGTCGCGACCCCGACGACGAGCGCGACCGCATACAGGTGCCACATCTCGAGCGCGCCGAGCCACCACAGCAGCGGCAGGGCCGCGAGCGCGAGCGCTCGCACCGCATCCGCCCAGATCATGACGTGGCGCTTGCGCATGCGGTCGATCCACGCGCCGGCCGGGAGGCCCACGACGAGGAACGCGGCGACGCCCGCGGCGTTCAGGAAGCCGAGCTCGAGCTCGCTCGCCTGCAGCAGCAGCACCGCGAGCACGGGGATCGCGAGCTCCGTCACCTGCGAGCCGAGCTGCGCGAGCGCCTGGCCGCTCCACATCGTGAGGAAGTTGCCGTCGCGCCACAGGGAGCGGTCGGCGCGGAGGCGCGCCGAGGCGTCGGCGGCGCCGCCGACGCCGAGGTCCTGCGGCGCGCCGCCCTCCGGTCGAGACATGCCGATCAGTGTCCGACATCGATTGAGAGTTGTCAATCAGGTAGGTTCGGGTCATGGACGCGACCGACGCCGATGCCGAGCTGCTCGCCCGCGGCCGGGCGCTCAGCTCGCCGCTGCGCCTGCGCGTGCTGCGCTTGTGCGCCTTCGAGGCGCGCACCAACAAGGAGCTCGCGCAGCTGCTCGGCGTCAATCCCGGCACGATGCTCCACCACGTGCGCACGCTCGTGCAGACGGGCTTCCTCGCGGCAGAGCCCGAGCGCGCCGGCGCGACAGGGGCGCGGGAGATCCCCTACCGCGCGACCGGGCTCTCGTGGCGCTCCGAGATCGCGGGCGGATCGCGCGTGCTCGTCGACGTCTTCCTCGAGCAGATCGAGGGCCTCGGCCCCGACGAGCTGCAGACGACGTGGCTCGGGCTCAAGCTGAGCGACGAGCACAAGGAGGAGCTCGAGCGGCGCCTCTTCGAGCTCGTGACCGAGTTCAAGGAGCGCGCGCCGGATCCCGACGGCCGGCCGTACTCGCTCTTCACGGCCTTGCACCCCGACCGCAACCCGCCCGCGGGCGAGCGCTGACGCATCCGCTCGCCGGCACGACGCGTGCCCGGGAGCGCGCCGCGAGTGGGATGATGGTCGCCATGACCGAGTCGACGACGCAGGCCACGACCAACCGCTCCACGACCCCCACGGGATCGGCGTTCACGGAGCAGATCCAGCAGGGCTGGGCCGAGCGGCCGGCGTCGACGCCCGATCCGCGCGAGGCCGCCGCCTTCGCCGCCGAGCGCCGCGCGCGCATCTCGGCGATGCACCCGGGTGTGCGGCTCGTCGTGCCGGCCGGCTCGCTCAAGGTGCGCTCGAACGACACCGACTACCCCTTCCGCGCGCACCCCGACTTCACCTACCTCACGGGCTGGGGCTCCGACGCGGAGCCCGACTCGGTGCTCGTGCTCGAGCCCGAGGGCGAGGGCCACCGCGCGACGCTGTACTTCCGCGGCCCCGCCGGGCGCGGCACGACCGAGTTCTACGCCAACCCGGCGATCGGCGAGTTCTGGGTGGGCCCGCGCCCCTCGCTCGCGCACGTCGAGGCCGACCTCGGCCTCGCGACCGCCGACCTCGGCGAGCTCGAGGCCGTGCTCGAGACCGAGGCGGATGCGCTGGTCGTCACGGGCGCGAATCCTGCGGTCGAGGCCATGGTCGCGGGCGCGAACCCCGACGGCGACGTGCTCGCGCGCGACCTCTCGGAGCTGCGGCTCGTGAAGGACGCGTTCGAGATCGCCGAGGTGCAGGCCGCGGTCGACGCGACCGCGCGCGGCTTCGACGACGTCATCGCCGACCTCGCCGCGGCGACCCGGCACGAGCGCGGCGAGCGCGTCGTGGAGGGCGCCTTCCACCGCCGTGCGCGGCTCGACGGCAACGCCGTCGGCTACGACACGATCGCGGCCTCGGGGCACCACGCGTGCTACTTGCACTGGACCCGCAACGACGGCGAGGTGCGCGAGGGCGACCTCATCCTGCTCGACGCGGGCGTCGAGGTCGACAGCCTCTACACCGCCGACATCACCCGCACGCTGCCGATCTCGGGCGAGTTCACCGAGCTGCAGCGGCGCGTCTACGAGGCCGTGCGCGAGGCGGCCGACGCCGCGTTCGCGATCGTGCGCCCCGGCATCGTCTTCAAGGAGGTGCACGCGGCGGCGATGGCGGTCATCGCGGCGAAGACGGCCGAGTGGGGGCTGCTGCCGATCTCGGCCGAGCAGTCGCTCGAGCCCGACCAGCAGCTGCACCGCCGCTGGATGGTGCACGGCACGAGCCACCACCTCGGCCTCGACGTGCACGACTGCGCCGCCGCCCGCCGCGACTTCTACCACGACGGCATCGTGCGCGAGGGGATGGTCTTCACGATCGAGCCCGGCCTGTACTTCCAGGCCGACGACCTCACGGTGCCGGAGGAGCTGCGCGGCATCGGCGTGCGCATCGAGGACGACATCCTCGTGACCGCCGACGGCGCCGTGAACCTCTCGGGCGCGATCCCGCGCACGGCCGACGAGGTCGAGGCGTGGATGCGCGAGGTGCGGTCGCGCTGATGGCAGCGCGGCCGCGCTGACGGGCGTCAGCCGGCGACGAGGCTCACGGCGATCACGAGCATGACGACCGCGATGCCGCCGTCGAGGATCCGCCACGCGCGCTCGGTGCGCATGAGTGGCGCGAGGTAGCGCGCGCCGTAGCCGAAGCCCACGAACCAGATGCTCGCTGCGGCGATGCCGCCCGCGAGGAACCACCAGCGAGCGTCGCCGAACGGCGCGGCGATCGATCCGAGCACGAGGGTCGTCTCGACGAGCGCCTGCGGGTTGAGCCACGTCACCGCGAGGATCGTCGCCAGGGTCGAGAGCCGGCTCGAGCGCGTGCGCGTCGCAACCGCGCCGCCGCTCGTCGACCCGGCCTCGTCGGCCTCGGGCGCCGCCTCGAGCGAGCCGCCGCCCCGCCACGCACGCCGAGCGCTCACGGCGGCGAAGCCGACGAGGAAGATCGCGGCGGCCCAGCGGCCGGCGGTCTCGAGCCACGGGTGGGCGGCGACGACGGTCGCGACGCCCGCGACGCCGATCGTCTGCAGGATCACGTCGCTCGCGATGCACACGGCGACGACGAGCCCGACGTGCTCGCGCCGGAGGCCCTGGCGCAGCACGATCGCGTTCTGCGCGCCGATCGAGATGATGAGGCCGAGGCACACGCCGAGGCCCGACAGCAGCGCGACGATCTCGGGGCTCATGGGAACGACGCTACGGGGAGTTGCAGGATGCAGTCCAGCGAAGGATCCTGCGCGGCGTGAAGCACTGCTTCATCTACGCTGACGGCATGGAGCTGCCGCTCGAGAGCCTGCGCACCCTCGCCACCGTCGTCGACGCGGGCACGCTCGAGCGCGCCGCCGCGCGACTCGGGGTCACGCCGAGCGCCGTGAGTCAGCGCATCCGCGCGATCGAGCAGCGCGTCGGCCGCGTCGTGCTGCAGCGCACGAAGCCCGTGCGCGCGACCGAGGCGGGCGAGGCGCTCGTACGGCTCGCCCGCCAGCTCGACCTGCTCGAGCGCGACGCCCTCGAGGCGCTCGGCGACGCCTCCCGCGCGCCGCGCGTGCCGCTCGCCGTCAACGCCGACTCCCTCATCACGTGGTTCATGCCCGTGCTGCTCGCGGTCGCGCGCGAGCGGCCGGTGTCGTTCGAGCTGCACCGCGAGGACCAGGAGCGCACGGCGCAGCTGCTCGCCGACGGCACCGTGATGGGCGCCGTCACGGCGCAGGCCGAGCCGGTGCCCGGCTGCGTCGCCTCCCCGCTCGGGCGCATGCGCTACGTCGCGATCGCCGAGCGCGGCTTCGCCGAGCGCTGGTTCCCGCGCGGCATCGCGCCGCGCGCGCTCGAGCGCGCACCGCTCGTCGACTTCGACCGCCACGACTCGCTCCAGTCGCGGTTCGCGCGCCGCCACGGCGCCGAGCAGGACGCGCCCCGGCACGTCATCAGCGCATCCGCCGAGTACGCCGAAGCGGTGCGGATGGGGCTCGGCTGGGGCATGCTGCTGCCGGGCCAGTTCGAGGACGGCATCGCCGACGGCTCGCTCGTGCAGCTCGCCCCCGATGCGATCGAGGTGCCGCTGTGGTGGCAGCGCTGGAACCTCGCCTCGACGCTGCTCGACACGGTGACGGATGCGGTGACCCGGGCCGCGCGGAGCTCGCCCGCGCTCGTGTGACGCGCCGCGACGCCCGCTACGCCACGGGCGGCGAGGGCGGCTGCTGCGGCGAGGGCTGCTCGGCGACGACCGGCTCGGACGAAGCCGCCGCACCGCCGCGCTGGCCGATGATGTGCATGGCCCTCCCCGCCGACTGCTGCGGCGCGACGACGTCGTAGCGCGCGGCGAGCACTTGCTGCACCGACGCGTAGTCGCGCTTCCGCCGCGTCATCGAGTGCGTGACGACGCCGAGCAGGATGCCGAAGGCGAGGCCGAGCAGCGGGAACAGCAGCACCGAGGCGATCGCCTCTGGCACGAGCAGCATGTAGACGAGGCCGATGAAGGCGCCGAAGCCGAGCCCGCGCATCGCGCCCGCGAGCGCGACCTTGCCCCACGTGAGCTTGCCGGTGATGCGCTCGACGAGCTTGAGGTCGTTGCCGACGATCGCGAGCCCCTTGAGCTCGGCCTCCGCGCCGGAGACCTTCGCGATCGCCGCCTGCGCCTGGTCGTACGTCTCGAACGAGGCGACCACCACGCCGGAAGGCAAGTGCTGGTCGCCGCGCGCCGCGCCCTGGAAGATGCTCACGGCCCCAGTCTCCCATGCGCGCGACGGCCCGCCGGGACCGGTTCGCTGAGGGCGTCACGCCCGCCGCGAGGAGGCCGCGCGGTACGTTGGACGTCATGAGCGCAGCCACCGTCTTCGTCGCCCGCCTGGCCGGCGCGGGCGTGTTCGACGCTGCCGGCGAGCGCATGGGCAAGGTGCGCGACGTCGTCACGGTGCCGCGCCGCGATGCGCCTCCGCGCGTCGTCGGGCTCGTGGTCGAGGACCGCGGCAGGCAGCGCGTGTTCCTCTCGATCGGGCGGGTGCTGTCGATCGGCGGCGGGCAGCTCATCGCGAGCGCGATCAGCGATCGCCGCTTCAGCCAGCGCGGCAGCGAGCGACTGCTGCTCGCCGACGTGCTCGGCCGGCAGGTGACGCTCCGCGACGGCACGGCCGCCGTGCTCGAGGACCTCTCGATCTCGGAGCGCGGACCCGGCGAGTGGGAGGTCGACGAGCTCTTCCTGCGGAAGCCCAAGACCTCCCCGTTCGGGAAGGGACCGACGCTGCTCGCCCGCTGGGGCGACGTGCAGGCCGCGGTCGACGCCGAGCACGACACCGACCACCTCGTCGCGTCGCTCGACGACCTGCCCGCCGCCGACGCCGCATCCGCCATGCTCGACCTGCCGCAGCAGCGCATGATCGAGGTCGCGGAGGACCTCTCGGACGACCGGCTCGCCGACATCCTCGAGGAGATGCACGAGGACCGGCAGGTCGAGATCCTCGCGGCGCTCGAGGACGACCGGGTCGCCGACGTGCTCGACCAGATGGAGCCCGACGACGCCGCCGACCTCATCGCGCACATGACGCCCGAGCGGGGGGAGACGCTGCTCGAGCTCATGGACCCCGACGAGGCCGAGGACGTGCGCATGCTGCTCGCGTTCGGCGCCGACACCGCGGGCGGCCTCATGACGACCGAGCCGATCATCGTCGCGAGCGACGCGACCGTCGCCGAGGCGCTCGCGCTCATCCGCCGGCACGAGGTCGCGCCAGCGCTCGCCGCCGCGATCTGCGTCACGCTCCCGCCGTACGAGGCGCCCACCGGCCGGTTCCTCGGCATGGTGCACTTCCAGCGGCTGCTGCGCTACCCGCCGAACGAGCGCGTCGGCACGCTGCTCGACGACCAGATCGAGCCCGTGCTCGCCTCCGCCTCCGCCGCCGAGGTGACGCGCGAGCTCGCCGCCTACAACCTCGTCTCGGTGCCCGTCGTCGACCCCGCCGGCCGGCTCGTCGGCGTCGTCACGATTGACGACGTCCTCGACCACCTGCTGCCAGAGGACTGGCGCGCGCAGGAGGAGGCGCCGCGTGGCTGAGCGGGACGAGCAGTTCGCGCGCCCGAAGGCTCGGCGCCGGTGGCTGCGGATGCCGGAGTCGAAGGACCGCTTCGGCCGCTTCACCGAGTCGTTCGCGCGCGCGATGGGCACGCCGGCGTTCCTCGTCGGGATGACGATCTTCGTCACCTTCTGGCTCGGCTACAACTCGATCATGCCGCCCGAGGCGCAGTTCGACCCGCAGGACCAGGGCTTCCCGCTCCTCACGCTCGTGCTGAGCCTGCAGGCCTCCTACGCCGCACCGCTGCTGCTGCTCGCCCAGAACCGGCAGGACGACCGCGACCGCGTGCAGATCGAGCAGGACCGCTTGCGCGCCGAGCGCAACCTCAACGACACCGAGTACCTCGCGCGCGAGGTCGTGGCGCTGCGCATGGCGATGCGCGACATGGCGACGCGCGAGTTCATCCGCGCGGAGCTCAAGTCGTTCGTCGACGAGCTCGACGAGCGCCAGGGCGGCGTCGAGCGCCGAGCGCAGTGATCGACCCCCGGCTCGAGCGCGCGCTCGGCACCGTCGTCGATCCCGAGATCCGGCGACCGCTCGTCGAGCTCGACATGATCCCCGCCGCGTCCCTCGACGACGGGACGGCACGCATCCGCCTCGAGCTCACGGTGGCGGCGTGCCCGGCCGCCGACCGGATCCAGGCGGATGTGCGACAGGCGGCGGCGTCGGTCGCGGGCGTCGAGCGCGTGGAGATCGAGGTCGGCGTCATGTCGCCCGCGACGAGGCAGGCGCTCGTCGAGCGGCTGCGCGGCTCGCGCCCGCAGCAGTTCGGCCCCGACACGCTCACGCGCATCATCGCGGTCGCGAGCGGCAAGGGCGGGGTGGGCAAGTCGACCGTCACCGCGAACCTCGCGGTCGCGCTCGCCGCGCGCGGGCTCGCGGTCGGGGTGATCGACGCCGACGTGCACGGCTACTCGATCCCGGCGCTGCTCGGCTCCGCCGACCGGCCGACGCGCGTCGGCGACATGATGATGCCGCCGGAGGCGCACGGCGTGCGGCTCGTCTCGATCGGCATGTTCGTCGAGGGCAACCGCTCCGTCTCCTGGCGCGGTCCGATGCTGCACCGCACGCTCGCGCAGTTCCTGAGCGACGTGTGGTGGGGCGACCTCGACGTGCTGCTCATCGACATGCCGCCCGGCACGGGCGACGTCGCGATCTCGCTCGGGCAGTTGCTGCCGCACGCCGAGGTGCTCGTCGTGACGACGCCGCAGCGCGCCGCCGCCGAGGTCGCCGAGCGGGCCGGCGAGGTCGCGCGCCAGACCGGGCAGCGCGTGCTCGGGGTGGTCGAGAACATGGCGGGGCTCGCGCAGCCCGACGGCTCGATCCTCGAGCTCTTCGGCGCCGGCGGCGGCGATGAGGCGGCGCGCCGGCTCGGCGTGCCGGTGCTCGCGCGCGTGCCGCTCTCCGTCGCGCTCCGCGAGGGCGGCGACGCCGGCGCGCCGGTCGTCGCGGCGGAGCCGACCGACCCCGCGGGTGCCGCGATCATCGCGCTCGCCGAGGCGCTGCGCGGCACCCGCCCGCTCGCCGGCCGCGGCCTGCCCGTCTCCCCCGCCTGACGCATCCGCCCGGCGGCCGCGCAGAGTGCCGACACTCTGCGATCTCGCAGCGCGGAAAGCGCAGAGTTTCGGCACTCTGCGCTCGGGGGGCGGCTCGGAAGGAGCAGAGTTCCGGCACTCTGCGATCAGGAGGCGCGGGTCAGGTCGCTTCGTCGTCGAAGCGCATGGGACCGCGCTGGCGCTGCGGGAGGCCCGGGACGGTCGCGACCGAGGCCTTCGCCGCAGCGCTCGCGAAGTCCTCCGGGGGCGCCGCCGCGGGCTCCTTGAGCGCGTCCATCACGATCCGCCGCGGATCGTACTGGCGCGGGTCGAGCTTCTGCCAGTCGACCTCGTCGAACTCGGGTCCGATCTCCTCGCGCATCCGCTCCTTCGCGCCGCCCGCGAGGTCGCGCAGCCCCCGCACGAGCGAGCCGAGCTTCTCGGCGAGCACGGGCAGCCGCTCGGGGCCGATGAGGAAGGCCGCGAGCAGCGCGATGATCACCAGCTTGTCGAGCGTGATGCCTGCGAGGGACACCCTCCCAGGGTAGTCGAGCCGGATCGGCGAGCCTGCGGCCGGCGGTCCCGTCCCGGTCGGTAGGCTCACGGGCGGAGGAACCGTGCAGACTTCATCGCTCATCGCCAAGTACCTCGACGACCTCGCGAGCGAGGACGAGGTGCTCACCGCGGCGCGAGACGCCTCGGTCGAGCTCGGCGTCGCGCCCATCGCGCCCGCCGTCGGCGCGCAGCTCGCCGCGATCGCCGCCTCGACGCAGGCGAGCGCGATCCTCGAGGTCGGCACCGGCGCGGGCGTGAGCGGCCTGTGGCTGCTGCGCGGCGCCCCGGGTGCGACGCTCACCTCGATCGACACCGAGCTCGACCACCAGCAGCACGCGCGCTCGGCGTTCACGCAAGCCGGCATCCCCGTCACCCGTGCGCGCCTCATCACCGGCCGCGCGCGCGACGTGCTCCCCCGCATGAACGAGGCGAGCTACGACATCGTGCTCATCGACGCCGACCCGGCTGGGCTCATGGAGTACGTCGAGCACGCGCTCGCGCTCGTGCGCGTCGGCGGCTCGGTGCTCGTCGCCCACGCGCTGCTCGGCGGCAAGGTCGCCGACCCCGCCCAGCGCGACGAGGCGGTCTCCGACCTGCGCGCGCTGCTCAAGGCGCTCTCGTCGAGCGACGCGGTGCGCGCCTCGGTGTCGCCGGTCGGCGACGGGCTGCTGCAGATCGTGCGGCTGCCGGAGCCTGCCGCGTCCTGACCCAGGGATGCGAAGAGGGCCGACCCGCCTATGGATCGACCCTCTCGCTCTCTGGCTTCAGCAGCGGTCAGCCGTCACGCCGTGACGACGACCTCGCCCAGCGCCTTGTGCAGCGCGGCGGCCTCTTCGTCGTTCACGGAGACGACCAGGCGACCCCCGCCCTCGAGCGGCACGCGCACGACGATGAGCCTGCCCTCCTTGACGGCCTCGAGCGGCCCATCTCCGGTGCGTGGTTTCATGGCGGCCATACGGCTCCCCTTTCGATACTCGTGGAGCCATTCTCTCACGGCCGGGTGACAGGTCTCACTATCGGCACGCTCACGTGCCGCCTCGCGCGATGTGCTAGCGCAATGCGCGCCACGGCACTGCTCGCTACGGCACTGCCCGCTACGGCACTGTTCGCTACGGCACGGTCCAGTCCGGCGCGCTGTGGTGCCAGCAGAACCAGATCCAGGCGGGCTGCAGCGCGATCGAGGCCGCGAGCATGAGACCGCGCACCCATGCGGGGCGGACGGCCGCGAGGATGAGCGCGGCCGGGAAGGCGGGCATGAGCAGCCGCCACGTCGACGACTGCGGGAACCAGACCGCCGCGAGGTAGGCGAAGTAGGCGATCGTCCAGAGGCGCCCCTCGAGCCCCACGGCCCTCGCCCACGGCCCGACGAGCAGCGCCACCGCTGCGCCGACGATGCCGACGAGCCACACGGGCCACCACCGGCCGAACCACCACTCGAGCCCGATCGGCCACGGCGTGAACGGCACGAGCTCCTGCCTGCCGATGTAGGCGGAGCGCCACGAGAGCTCCGTCTCGAGGTAGGAGTGCAGGCTCCCCGTCACGATCGTGCACGCGATGAGCCAGCCGAAGCCCCACAGCGCGCTCCACGCCCCGAGCCCCACGAGCATCCACCGCTCCCCGGCCGGGAAGCCGTCGCGATCGCGGAACCAGCGCACGAGGAACCACAGCCCGAGCGCGAGCGCGAAGGCGAGCCCACCGGGGCGCGTGAGCGACATGATCGGGATGAGCACCCACAGCCACTCCCACGCGCGGCGCCGCCACGCGAGCAGCGCGCCAGCGAGCAGCAGCAGGAAGAGCGACTCGGCGTAGCCGAGCTGCAGCACGGGCGCGACGGGCGAGAGCAGCACGAGCGCGAGCGCGAACCGCTCGCGGCCGGGCGCGAGGTCCTGGAAGAGCCGGTAGGCGACGAGCGAGAAGGCGGCGGATGCGCCGACCGAGAGCAGCACCGCGGCACCCTCCCACGGCAGCCCCGTCAGCATGAGCACGCGGGCGAGCATGGGGTAGACGGGCATGAAGGCCCAGGCGTTCTCGCCCACGTGGCCGTCGTCGTCGAGGGGGAGCTCGACCGGGTAGCCGGAGACCGCGACGATGTAGTACCAGTGGGCGTCCCACATCGTCGAGTAGTCGAGCAGGTCGGGTCGCGCGGGCGTCCAGTGGCTGCGCTCCTGCACACCGGCGAAGGCGCCGAGGAACGCGGTCGACACGAGCCGCGACACGGCCCAGAGCGCGAGCGGCCAGTGCCACCAGCGCTCGGCGACGCGCGCCCGATCGGTCAGCGGCGCGAGAGCCACGCCCGGAGGCTCTGCTCGACGTGCTCGATCTGCGCGACCGGCACCGACTCGTCGTCGGCGTGCGCCTTCGTCGGGTCGCCCGGGCCGAAGTTGACGGCGGGGATGCCGAGGCTCGAGAACCGCGCGACGTCGGTCCAGCCGTACTTCGGGGTCGGCTCGACGCCGACGGCGGCGATGAACTCCTGCGCGAGCGGGGCGTCGAGGCCGGGCCGCGCGCCCGCGGCCGCGTCGACGACCTCGACCTCGAAGCCCTCGAAGAGCTCCGTCATCCGCGCGCTCGCCTCCTCGAGCGAGCGCGAGGGCGCGAAGCGGTAGTTCACCGCGACGACGCACTCGTCGGGGATGACGTTGCCCGCGACGCCGCCCGAGATCATGACGGCGTTGAGCCCCTCGCGGTAGGCGAGCCCGTCGACCTCGACCTCGCCCGGCTGGTTGTCGCGCAGCCGCTGCAGCACCTCGGCGGCGTCGTGGATGGCGTTGTGGCCCGCCCACGCCCGCGCGGAGTGGGCGCGCACGCCGCGCGTGCGCACCTCGACGCGCAGCGTGCCGTTGCAGCCGCCCTCGATCGTGCCGTTGGAGGGCTCGCCGAGGATCGCGAAGTCGCCCTGCATGAGCTCGGGCCGCGCGGCGGCGAGCAGCCGCAGACCGTTGAGCTCAGCGCTGACCTCCTCGTGGTCGTACCAGATCCAGGTGAGGTCGACGGCCGGCTCGACGAGCTCGGCGGCGAGCTTCAGCTGCACCGCGACGCCCGCCTTCATGTCGACGGTGCCGCGGCCCCACAGGTGCGGCTCGCCGTCGACGACCGCGTCGCGCGTCGGCAGGTTGCCGTTGACCGGCACGGTGTCGATGTGGCCGGCGATCACGACGCGGCGCGCTCGACCGAGCTCGGTGCGCGCGACGACGGTGTCGCCCACGCGCGTGACCTCGAGGTGCGGGTGCGCGCGCACGGCCGCCTCGATCGCGTCGGCGAGCGGCGTCTCGTTGCCCGAGACGGAGTCGATGTCGCACAGCGCCCGCGTGAGGTCGAGGCTCGTCGCGGTCAGGTCGAGGGAGGGGGCGGCCATGGGGCCAAGCCTAGACTTGGAGCATGGCCCGCCTCGCACACGGACACGCGCTCGTCACCCTCTTCGAGGGGCGGCCGCTCGACGCCTGGTTCCCCGCCCCGGCGCTCGGCGCCGCCGACGGGAGCGCCGCGCCGGAGGATCTCGCGCGCCACGCGGGCCCCGTGCCGGAGCGCGGCGTCGAGCTCGAGCCGCGGCTCGTGGAGATCGACCTGGATGCGTCTCCGTCGTCGGTCGAGGACGCCTACCTCCGCCTGCACCTCTTGAGCCACCGGCTCGTGCGGCCCAACTCGATCGACCTCGACGGGATCTTCGGCACCCTGCCGATCGTCGCGTGGACGAGCGCGGGCCCCGTCGACCCCGAGTGGGCCGCGAGCCACCGCGTCGAGCTCCAGCGCGCCGGCATCCAGGTGCAGCTCGTCGACCGCTTCCCGCGCATGACCGACTACGTCGTGCCCTCGGGCGTCCGCATCGGCGACGCCGCGCGCATCCGCCTCGGGGCGCACCTCGCGCCCGGCACCGTCGTCATGCACGAGGGCTTCGTGAACTTCAACGCCGGCACGCTCGGGGCCTCAATGGTCGAGGGTCGCATCTCGCAGGGCGTCGTCGTCGGCGACGGCTCCGACGTCGGCGGCGGCGCCTCGATCATGGGCACGCTCTCGGGCGGCGGCACGGCGCGGATCGTGATCGGTGAGCGCGTGCTGCTCGGCGCGAACTCGGGCGTCGGCATCTCGGTGGGCGACGACTCCGTCGTCGAGGCCGGGCTCTACGTCACCGCCGGCACGAAGGTGACGCTCGTGCCGGGCGGCGAGGCGGTCAAGGCCTCCGAGCTCTCGGGCCGCCCGAACCTGCTGTTCCGCCGCAACTCGCTCACGGGCGCCGTCGAGGCGGTCGCACGCGACGGCCGCGGCATCGAGCTCAACGCAGCCCTGCACTGAGCGCGGCCGCGAGCTCGCCGCTTCCCCGGCTGAGGGAGCCCGCAGGATCAGCCGCTCGAGGGACGCGCGCGCCCTGCCGCGCCTGAGAGGCTTGCGACCATGACGCATCCGACGCCGTCCGACGCCCAGCACGCCCCGCCTGCCCTGCACCTCGAGCGGCTCGCGAAGCGCTTCGGGCCGAAGATCGCCGTGGATGGCCTGACGCTCACGGTGCCGCAGGGGTCGATGCTCGGCCTCGTCGGGCCCAACGGCGCGGGCAAGACGACGACGCTCTCGATGGCGACGGGCCTGCTGCGCCCGGACCACGGCACCGCGGCCGTGCTCGGGCACGACGTGTGGCGCGATCCCGCCGCGGCGAAGGCGCGCATGGGCGTGCTGCCCGACGGCGTGCACCTCTTCGATCGCCTCACGGGCGCGGAGCTGCTGCGCTACAACGGCCTGCTGCGCTCGCTGCCCGAGGAGGAGGTCGCGCGCCGCTCCGCGTCGCTGCTCGAGGCGCTCGGCCTCGCCGACACGGGCGGCACGCTCGTCGCCGACTACTCCGCCGGCATGCGCAAGAAGATCGCGCTCGCGAGCGCGCTCATCCACGCGCCTCGGCTGCTCGTGCTCGATGAGCCCTTCGAGGCCGTCGACCCCGTCTCGGGCGAGGCGATCCGCGCGATCCTGCGCGCCTTCGTCGCCTCGGGCGGCACCGTCGTGCTCTCGAGCCACGTGATGGAGCTCGTCGAGTCGCTGTGCGACCGGGTCGCGGTCGTCGCCGACGGCCGGCTCATCGCCGCCGGGACGCTCGACGAGGTGCGCGCGGGCGCGAGCCTGCAGGAGCGCTTCGTGCAGATGGTCGGCCAGCAGGCGCAGGGAGGCGAGTCGCTCGCGTGGCTGCGCACTTCGTAGCGCTCCGGTTCCGGCTGCTGCTCGGCACCCTCGAGCAGAGCCCGTGGGCGGTCGTCGCGCTCGTCATGAGCGTGCTCGGCGGGCTGTCGCTGCTCGGCGGCACCGCGCTCGCCGCGATCGCCGTGCGCGCGCTCGCGCCCGAGGTCGGCGCATCGCTCGCCGTGCTCGGCGGCGGGGCGCTCATCGTCGTGCTCACCGCGATCGCCGTGCTCGTCGGCACGAGCGACCCGCTCGCGCCCGAGCGCTTCAGCCTCCTGCCGCTGCGCGCGCGGCAGCTGCGCGCTTGCCTGCTCGCCGCGCAGGTGCTCGAGCCCTGGAGCGTCGTCGCGGCGCTCGCGCTCGCGCTCTGGCTCATCGTCTGGTCCACCTCCGCCGTCGCGCTCGTCGCGGCCGTGCTCGCGCTCCCGATCTGCGTCGCGACGGTGCTGCTGCTCGCGCGCGCGAGCGCCGACCTGCTCGCGCGGCAGCTCGCGAGCAAGCGCGCCCGCGACGCGATGGCGATCCTGCTGCTGCTCGTGATCCTGTTCGCCGCGTTCGGCATCCAGCTCTTCGCGAGCGGGCTCGGGGCGCTCGCCGACGTCCCCGGCGCGATCCGCACGGCCGTCTCGGTGCTCGCGTGGACCCCGCTCGGCGCCGCGTTCGACCTCCCGCGCGCGATCGCCGACGGGGCATGGCTCGAGGCGGCCGCGAAGCTCGCGATCGCCCTCGCGACGATCGCGCTCGCGTGGTGGGGCTGGGGTCGCCTGCTCGGCGAGCGGCTCACGAACCCGATCGTGCTGCGCGGCGGCGGCCGCGTGCGGGAGGGCCGCGTGCTCGACCGGCTGCTGCCCGCGACCCCGACCGGTGCGATCGCCGCTCGCAGCATCCGCTACCGCCGCCGCGACGTGCGGCACCTCATGAACGTCATCGCGACCCTCATGATCCCCGTCATCATCGGCGGCGTGCACCTCGCGGGGCTCGTGCGGGTCGAGGTGCAGGGCGACGGCATCCCCGCCGACGGGCTCGCGTTCCTGCCGCTGCTCATGGCGATCGTCGCGGCCGCCATCGTGCAGATCGACGTCGCCTACGACAACAGCGCCTTCGCGTGGCACCTCCTCACCGGTGTGCGCGGCGCCGCGGATCGCGCCGGGAGGCTGCTCGGCATCTCGATCGTCTACCTGCCCGCGCTCGTCGTCACCGCCGTGCTCGCGACCTGGGCGAGCGGGCGCTGGGAGCTGCTGCCCGGGAGCGTCGGCGCGAGCGTCGGCACCTTCCTGCTCGTGGCGGGCGTGCTGCTGTGGCTCGGCGCCCTGCTGCCGGGCGAGGCGCCCGCGCCCGGCGCGAACCCGCTCGGCCGCGGCTCCTCCGGGGGCGTGCAGTCGCTCGCGGGGCTCGCGCTCACGCTCCCCGTGCTCAGCACGGTCGGCGCGCCCGCGATCGGGCTCGCGATCGCGGCGATCTGGATCCCGTGGCTCGGCTGGCTGAGCCTCCTCGCCGGGCTCGTCGTCGGCGGGCTCGGCGCGTGGTTCGGGATCCGGGTGGGCGGTGCGACGCTCGACCGGCGAGGGCCAGAGGTGCTCGCCCACGTGGCGAAGGAGCGCTGAGGGCGCTCCGCCGCGGCTCAGCCGATGAGCGCCTGGAGCGGCCCGCGCACGAAGAAGACGACGAAGAGCGCCGCGACGACCCACAGCAGCGGCGAGATCTGCTTCACGCGGCCCGAGACGGCGTTGACGAGCACCCAGGCGATGAAGCCGACGCCGATGCCGTTCGCGATGTTGTAGGTGAGCGGCATCACGACGATCGTCAGGAACGCCGGCAGCGCCACTCGGAAGTCGGTGAAGTCGATGTCGGTGATCTGGCTCATCATCATCGCGCCGACGACGACGAGCGTCGCCGCGGCGACTTCGAGCGGCACGATCTGCGTGAGCGGCGTGAGGAACATCGCGGCGAGGAAGAGCAGCCCCGTGACGACCGACGCGAGCCCCGTGCGGGCGCCCTCGCCGACGCCCGCGGCCGAGTCTACGAAGACGGTGTTGGAGGAGGCGCTCGCCCCGCCGCCCGCGACGGCGCCGAAGCCCTCGACGATGAGCGCGCGCTTGAGGCCCGGGAACTGGCCGTCGGGCGTCGCGATGCCCGCTTGGCGCGCGAGCCCCGTCATGGTGCCCATCGCATCGAAGAAGTTCATGAACACGAGCGTGAAGATGAACATCGTCGTCGCGAGCAGCCCGATGCGCTCGAACGAGCCGAACGACACCTGGCCGATGAGCGAGAGGTCGGGCAGCGCGACGATGCTCGTCGGCAGCGCGGGCGCGTTGAGGTTCCACGCGTCCGGGTTCGCGCCGAGCGAGGGGCCGACGCGGAAGATCGACTCGAGCACGATCGCGATCGCGGTCGTCGCGACGATGCCGATGAGCAGCGCGCCCTTGACGCGCCGGGCGAGCAGGATGCCCATGAGCACGACGCCGATGACGAAGGTCGCGGTCGGCAGCGACGTGACCGAGCCGCCGTCGCCGAGCTCGACGGGCGGCGACGCCGCACCCGTCGAGCGCACGAAGCCCGAGTCGACGAAGCCGATGAAGGCGATGAACAGGCCGATGCCGACCGCGATCGCGCTCTTGAGCGCCGCGGGCACGGCGTCGAAGATCATCCGCCGCAGCCCCGTCGCCGCGAGCACGACGATGATGAGGCCGTTGATGAGCACGAGGCCCATGGCCTCGGGCCACGTGAGCTCGCCGACGAGGCCGAACGCGAGGAACGAGTTGATGCCGAGGCCCGCGGCGAGGCCGAACGGCACGTTCGCGATGAGCCCCATCGCGAGCGTCATGAGCCCGCCGACGAGCGCCGTGACCGCCGCCACCTGGCCGTTGGGGAGCCATCCGCCCTCGACGTCGGTCGCGGCCTGCTCGGGCGCGAAGCCGCCGATGATGAGCGGGTTCAGCACGATGATGTAGGCCATCGCGAAGAACGTCACGAGGCCGCCGCGCAGCTCTTGCGCGACGCTCGAGCCGCGCTCGGAGATCTTGAAGAAGCGGTCGAGCGCGCCCTTGGGGGACGTCTGGGTGGTGCTGGTCATGGGCACTCCGGTCGAGGCGGGCTTCGACGCGCTCGGCGCCTGCGGCGCGGAGCGGCTCAGCCAGCGGGTGGGGTCTAGACGTGGCGCTCGACGGGGCCGACGTAGAGCTGCTGCGGGCGGCCGATCTTCGTCTGCGGGTCGAGCATCATCTCGCGCCAGTGGGCGATCCAGCCGGGCAGCCGGCCGATCGCGAACAGCACGGTGAACATGCGCTCCGGGAAGCCCATCGCCTTGTAGATCACGCCGGTGTAGAAGTCGACGTTCGGGTAGAGCTTGCGCTCCTTGAAGTAGTCGTCGGCGAGCGCGACCTGCTCGAGCTCCTGCGCGATGTCGAGCAGCGGGTCGCGCACGCCGAGCTGCGCGAGCACCTCCTCGGCCGACTGCTTCACGAGCTTCGCGCGCGGGTCGTAGTTCTTGTAGACGCGGTGCCCGAAGCCCATGAGCTTGACGCCCTGCTCCTTGCGCTTGACGCGCTCGACGAACCGCTCGACGCCCTCGCCCGAGTCGCGGATGCCGCGCAGCATCTGCAGCACCGCCTCGTTCGCGCCGCCGTGCAGCGGTCCGGAGAGGGCGTGGATGCCGGCCGAGACCGACGCGAACAGGTTCGCCTCCGTCGATCCCACGAGCCGCACGGTCGACGTCGACGCGTTCTGCTCGTGGTCGGCGTGCAGGATGAGGAGCCGCTCGAGCGCGCGCACCATCACGGGGTTCTGCACGTAGGGCTCGGCCTGGATGCCGAAGTTGAGCTTGAGGTAGTTCTCGACGAAGCTCATCGAGTTGTCGGGGTAGAGGAAGGCCTGCCCGATCGACTTCTTGTGCGCGTAGGCGGCGATGACCGGCATCTTCGCGAGCAGGCGGATGGTCTGCTTGTCGACCTTGGCGGGGTCGCGCGGGTCGTGGTCGGCCTCGTAGTACGTCGAGAGCGCCGAGACGGCGCTCGAGAGCGCGCTCATCGGGTGCGCGTCGCGCGGCAGCGCGTCGAAGAAGCGCCGCAGGTCCTCGTGCAGGAGCGTGTGGCGGCGCACGCTGTGGTCGAAGCTCGCGAGCTCGTCCTCCGTCGGCAGCTCGCCGTAGATGAGCAGGTGCGCGACGTCGAGGAACGTCTTCTGCTCCGCGAGCTCCTCGATCGGGTAGCCGCGGTAGCGCAGGATGCCCTCGTCGCCGTCGATGTAGGTGATCGACGAGCGGGTCGCGGCGGTGTTGACGAAGCCGTAGTCGAGCGCCGTGAGGCCCGTCTCCTTCGTCAGCTTCGCGACGTCGATCGCCGAGCGGCCGTCGGAGGCCTCGAGCACCTCGAGCGGCGTCGTGCCGCCGGCGTGCTGCAGCGTCACGGTGCGCGGTGCGGATGCGTCCGCGGAGCGGGCAGGATCGAGCGCGGCGTTCTCAGTCACCATGACAGCCTACCCGGCGCGGCGCCGTGCCCTTCCTCGGCGCGGAGCCTCAGGCGCGCAGCCGCGCCGCGGCCTCGGCGATGCGCTCGTCGGGCGCGGTGAGCGCGACCCGCACGTGGCTCGGGTCGCCGTAGAAGGTGCCCGGCGCCACCAGGATCCCGAGCCGCGCGAGCGCGTCCACCTGCGCGAGCGCATCCGTGCCGTCCGTGGCCCAGAGGTAGAGCCCCGCCTCGGAGTCGACGTCGAAGCCGCGCGCCTCGAGCGCCGGCAGCAGCTGCGCGCGGCGGGCGCGGTAGCGCTCGCGCTGCTCGTCGACGTGCGCCTCGTCGCCGAGCGCGACGGCGAGCGCGTGCTGCACGGGGGTCGGCGCCATGAGCCCGAGGTGCTTGCGCACCGCGAGCACCCGCTGCACGAGCGGCGCGTCGCCCGCGACGAACGCGGCGCGGTAGCCGGCGAGGTTCGACTGCTTGCTGAGCGAGTACACGGCGATGAGGCCCGAGAGATCGCCGTCCGTGACGCGCGGGTCGAGGATCGAGGGCGCCTCGTCGACCTCCCACGGGAGGCGCGCGTAGCACTCGTCGCTCGCGACGACGATCCCCCGCTCGCGCGCGGCCTCGACGATGCGCCGGAGCGCAGCCGTGCCGAGCACCGCGCCGGTGGGGTTCGAGGGCGAGTTGACCCACACGAGCCGCGTCTCGGCGGGCCAGTCGTCGGGGTCGTCGGCGGGCAAGGGCGTCGAGCCCGCCATCCGCGCGCCGATGTCGTAGGTCGGGTAGGCGACGCGCGGGTGCACGACCGCGTCGCCGGCGCCGAGGCCGAGCTGCTGCGGCAGGCCCGCGACGAGCTCCTTCGAGCCGACGGTGACGAGCACCCCCTCCTCGGCGAGGCCCGGCACGCCGCGGACCCGCTCGAACCACTCGACGATCGCTCGGCGCACCTCGGGCGTGCCCCAGTTCGTCGGGTAGCCGTGCGCGTCGGTCGCCTCGCGCAGCGCGCGCTGCAGCAGCTCGGGCGTGGGGTCGACGGGCGAGCCGACGCTCAGGTCGACGAGGCCGCGCGGGTGCGCGGCGGCGATCGCCTTCGCGCCGGCGAGCGTGTCCCAGGGGAACTCGGGCAGCCGCATCCGGCGCGTCAGACGTTCTGGGGCGGCAGGGCGGCGACGATCGGGTGGTCGTGCTTGATGACGCCGACCTTGGCGGCACCGCCGGGCGAGCCGATCTCGTCGAAGAAGTGCACGTTGGCCTCGTAGTACTCGGCCCACTCCTCCGGCGTGTCGTCCTCGTAGAAGATCGCCTCGACCGGGCACACGGGCTCGCACGCGCCGCAGTCGACGCACTCGTCGGGGTGGATGTAGAGCATCCGCTCGCCCTCGTAGATGCAGTCGACGGGGCACTCGTCGACGCACGCGCGGTCCTTGACGTCGACGCACGGGAGCGCGATCACGTAGGTCATGGCTGTTCCCCTTCCGTCGACGACCGATCGGGCTGCGCCCGTCCAGCCATCCTAATCCGCCGCATCGCCTCCGCGTCGGGCCACGCGAGCGCGACGAACGACGCGGCCGCCGGCACGAGCGTCCACAGCCAGCCGGCGAGGTTCGCGGGGATGAGCGCCCGCTCCGTGCCCCACGCGCCGCGGCCGAGCGGGTCGATCGCGACGAGCGCGACGATGCCGACGAGGCCGACGACGGTCGCGATGGTCAGCTGCCGCGAGCCCGAGGCCGCGCGCACCCCCGCGATGAGCCCGACGGCCGCGAGCAGCGAGAGCACGATGCCGAACGGCACCTGCTGGTGCGAGAAGGTGCCGACGACGCCGACGACGACGCCCGCGAGGAAGCCGGCGACGCGCAGGCTCCAGCGCGTGCGGCGCTCGGGTCGCGTCTCGATGAGCCGGTAGTGCTCGACCGCGTCGAGCGGGCGGCGCTGGCCGCCGACGTGCTCGACCTCGTCGCCGATGAGCACGAGCTGCGAGCGGTGCGCGGCGAGCGCCCCGGCGACGCGATCGCGCACGGGCGCGAGCTCGAAGGCGGCGTCGGCCGGGCGGTCGGTGCGCACGTAGAGCGGCAGGTCGTACCGGCGCGCGGCGATGACGGATGCCCGATGCGCGGCGACGTGGTCGGGGTGGCCGTAGCCGCCATCGGCGTCGCACGTGACGATCGCCGTCGGGTCGACCTCCTCGATGACGGCGCCGAGGGCATCCGCGAGGTCGTCGAGGTCTGCGCGGCTCATCGCCGTCTCGGGCGCGTCCGGCGCGGCAGTGGCGCGGCCGGTCGCGAGCCACGACATCCCGGAGTCGTCCCAGCCGTGGATGCGGCGGCCGCGGGCGCCGAGGGCGCGCAGCGCCTGCTCGAGCTCGCGCCTGCGCACCTCGCCGACGCCGACCTCCTCGACCTCCGCGCGGCTGTCGGGGCGCGACTCGCCGCGCTCGCCGAGTGTGAAGGTCGCGACGATCGCGGTGCCGCCGCCCGCGGCGACGGTGGCGATCGCGGCGCCGGTCGAGAGCGTCTCGTCATCGGGATGCGCGTGCACGAAGAGCACGCGCTCGAGGCGGGGGTCCATTCCGTCCATCCAAGCACTTCGCCGACGCCCTCCCGGCCAGCGCCCTCCCGGCCGGCGCGCTCCCGGCCGGCGCTCGCGTCGCGGCTAGAACGTCGCCGGCCGCACGGGCGCGGGGACCCTGCCGAGATAGGGCAGCGCGCGGTCGGCCGCCGCCTCGATGCGCTCGAGCACCGCGGGGCAGCGCACGCGCCCGTGCGCGAAGTCCTCGCTCGCGGCGTACACGCCCACGGGCAGCGTGAGCGCCTGGAAGAAGGCGAACAGCGGCCGCAGCTGGTGCTCGATCGTGAGCGCGTGCCGGTGCGAGCCGCCGGTCGCGGCGAGCAGCACGGGCACGTCGGTGAGCGCCCGCTGGTCGACGAAGTCGAAGAGGTGCTTGAAGAGCCCGGTGAAGCTCGCGCGGTAGACGGGGCTGCCCGCGATGAGCAGGTCGGCGCCCTCGATCGCCCGGATCGCCCGCTCGGCGGACGCCGGCAGCTCGGCGCGGTCGAGCACTCCCGCGAGCGAGGGTCCCACCTCGGCGAGCTCGATGACCTCGATCTCGGCGCCCTGTCGCCGAGCGACCGCGTCGGCGAGCGCCGCGACGAGCGCGGTCGTCGACGAGGGCCGGTGCAGGCTGCCGCTCACGGCGACGATGCGGAGTCGATCGGGATGCGTCATGCGGCAACGCTAGGCGCGTGCGGTCGCGCGACGCCCGAGTGTGACGCTCGGTGACGCGTGCGGCGGAACCCGCCGCATCCCAGCACGACGGGACCCCTCCCGCCGAGCGGGACCCGGTGCACCGGGTCCCGCTGCTGCGAGGGGTCCGCTCGAGGCTCGGTCAGCCCTGCTTCTTGAGGCGCGAGGCCTCGCGAGCGCGGGTCGTCGCGTCGAGCGTGACCTTGCGGATGCGCACGTGCTGCGGCGTCACCTCGACGCACTCGTCGTCGCGCGCCCACTCGAGGCTCTCCTCGAGCGAGAGCTGCCGCGGCGGCGTCAGGCGCTCGAGCTCCTCACCGGTCGACGACCGGATGTTGTTGAGCTTCTTCTCCTTGGTGATGTTGACGTCCATGTCATCGGCGCGCGCGTTCTCGCCCACGACCATGCCCTCGTAGACGTCGTCGCCGGGCTTGATGAAGAACGTGCCGCGCTCCTGGAGCGCCATGATCGCGTTGGGCGTCGCCGAGCCCGAGCGGTCGGCGACGAGCGCGCCGTTGTTGCGAGTCGTGATCGCGCCCGCCCACGGCTGCCAGCCGTGCGAGATCGCGTTCGCGATGCCCGTGCCGCGCGTGATCGTCATGAACTCGGTGCGGAAGCCGATGAGGCCGCGGCTCGGCACGACGAACTCCATGCGCACCCAGCCGGTGCCGTGGTTCGTCATCCCGTCCATGATGCCCTTGCGGCTCGCGAGCAGCTGGGTCACGGCGCCGAGGTGCTCCTCGGGCACGTCGATCGTCACGTGCTCGAAGGGCTCGTGCAGCACGCCGTCGATCTTCTTCGTCACGACTTGCGGCTTGCCGACCGTGAGCTCGTAGCCCTCGCGGCGCATCTGCTCGACGAGGATGGCGAGCGCGAGCTCGCCGCGGCCCTGCACCTCCCACGCGTCGGGGCGGCCGATGTCGACGACGCGCAGCGACACGTTGCCGATGAGCTCGCGGTCGAGGCGGTCCTTCACCATGCGGGCGGTGAGCTTCGCGCCCTTGACCTTGCCGGCGAGCGGCGACGTGTTCGTGCCGATCGTCATCGAGATCGCCGGCTCGTCGACGGTGATCGCCGGGAGCGGCCGCACGTCGTCGGGGTCGGCGAGCGTCTCGCCGATCGTGATCTCGGGGATGCCCGCGACCGCGACGATGTCGCCGGGGCCGGCGCTCTCGGTCGGCACGCGGTCGAGCGCCTTCGTCTCGAGCAGCTCGGTGATCCGCACGTTCGAGACCTCGCCGTCGTGGCGCACCCACGCGACCGTCTGGCCCTTGCGGATCGTGCCCGCCTTGACGCGCAGCAGCGCGATGCGGCCGAGGAAGGGGGATGCGTCGAGGTTCGTCACATGCGCCTGCAGCGGTGCCTCGTCGTCGTACGTGGGCGCCGGGATGTGCTGCAGGATCGCCTCGAACAGCGGCTCGAGGTCCTCGCTCTCGGGCAGCTCGCCGTTCGCGGGCTTGACGGTCGACGCGCGGCCCGCCTTGCCGGACGCGTAGACGACGGGCACGTCGAGCACGGCGTCGAGGTCGAGGTCGGGCACGTCGTCGGCGAGGTCGGACGCGAGCCCGAGCAGCAGGTCCTGACTCTCCCCCACGACCGCGTCGATGCGCGCGTCGGAGCGGTCGGTCTTGTTGACGAGCAGGATGACGGGGAGCTTCGCCTCGAGCGCCTTGCGCAGCACGAAGCGCGTCTGCGGTAGCGGGCCCTCGGAGGCGTCGACGAGCAGCACGACGCCGTCGACCATCGAGAGACCGCGCTCGACCTCACCGCCGAAGTCGGCGTGGCCGGGCGTGTCGATGACGTTGATCGTCACCGCGCCGTCGGCGGCGTGCGCACCGGCGTAGCGGATCGCGGTGTTCTTCGCGAGGATCGTGATGCCCTTCTCGCGCTCGAGCTCGTTCGAGTCCATCGCACGCTCGTCATGCGTGTCGTGGGCGCCGAACGAGCCGGTCTGCGTGAGCATCGCGTCGACGAGGGTGGTCTTTCCGTGGTCGACGTGGGCGACGATCGCCACGTTGCGGAGGTCGGATCGCGCGGCGATCGGCATGCAGGTGCCTTCCGGTGTGTCTGGAGTGCGCGACGAACGGCCGCGACCGCCCAGTCTAGCGGGCGGTCGCGGCCGTTCCTCCTCGAGCGGGCTCAGCTCGCCCGGCGGGCCTCCCGGCGCTCGCGCTGCGCGATCGGGTCGGGCACCGGCACGGCCGAGATGAGGCGCTGCGTGTAGGCCTCCTTCGGAGCGCGCAGGATCTCGTCGCGCGTGCCCTCCTCGACGATGCGGCCCTTCCGCATCACCGCGATCCGGTGCGCGAGCGAGTCGACGACGGCGAGGTCGTGGCTGATGAAGAGGCACGCGAACTGCAGCTGCTGCTGGATGTGCGTGAGCAGCTCGAGGAAGCGCGCCTGCACCGACACGTCGAGCGCGCTCGTCGGCTCGTCGGCGATCAGCACCTCCGGGGCGAGCGCGAGCGCGCGGGCGATGCCGACGCGCTGCTTCTGGCCGCCCGAGAGCTCGTGCGGGTAGCGGTTGCGGTACGACGCGGGCAGCTCGACCGACTCGAGCAGCTCCTGCACGCGCTTGTCGAGGGCCTTCGCCTCGATCGGGTCTTTCGCCGCGCGCCGCGAGAGCAGGATCGGCTCGCCGATCGACTCGCCGATCGGCATGCGCGGGTTGAGCGACGATGACGGGTCCTGGAAGACGATGCCCGTCTTCTCGCGCAGCGGCCGCAGGTCCTTCATCGACGCCGCCGAGATGTCGAGGCCCGCGACGCTCAGCGTGCCCGACGTGATGGGCAGCAGGCCGATCGCGGCGCGGCCGAGCGTCGTCTTGCCCGAGCCCGACTCCCCCACGAGCCCGACGATCTCGCCCGGGTAGACCGCGAGGTTGATGTCCTCCGCCGCCCGGAACGCCGGCACGCGCCCGCGCTTCGGGTACTCGATCACGACGTCCGTGAACTTCAGGATGGGCTCGACGGAGTCGGAGACCTTCGACGCCTCGACCGCGCGGCCCGTCTGGTCCTCGTGCAGGCCGAGGTAGGGGACGGCCGCGAGCAGCTCCTTCGTGTACGCGTGCGAGGGGCGCTGGAAGACGTCGAGCGCAGTGCCGCGGTCGACCATCTCGCCGTTGCGCATGACGATGATGCGGTCGGAGAGGTCGGCGACCACGCCCATGTCGTGCGTGATGAGGATGACCGCGGAGTTCAGCTCGTCCTTCAGCTTGCGCATGAGGTCGAGCACCTCGGCCTGCACCGTCACGTCGAGGGCGGTGGTCGGCTCGTCGGCGATGAGCAGCGACGGGTCGCACGCGAGCGACTGCGCGATCATCGCGCGCTGGCGCTGGCCGCCGGAGAGCTGGTGCGGATACTTGTTGAACGCGGTCGGCGGGTCGGGGATCTCGACCTTCGCGATCAGCTCGATCGCGCGCTCCTTCGCGGCGTCGGGCGTGAGGTCGAAGTGGCTGCGCAGCGCCTCGACGATCTGGAAGCCGATCGTGTAGACGGGGTTGAGCGCCGTCATCGGCTCCTGGAAGATCACCGCGATCTCGTTGCCGCGGATGTGGCGCATCTCGCGCACCGGGATGCCGAGGATCTCGCGGCCCTTGAGCTTGACCGAGCCGCGCACGCGCGCGTTCGGCGGCAGCAGGCTGATGAGCGCCATCGCGGTCGTCGACTTGCCCGAGCCGGACTCGCCCACGATCGCGAGCACCTCGCCCGCGCGCACGTGGAAGTCGGCGTCCTTGACGGCCGGGTAGAACTTGCCGTCGACCCAGAAGTCGACGTTGAGGCCGCTGGCCTCGAGGATGACCTCGCGCTCGGCGACGGGGGCGGCTGCCGTATCGGTCACGGGAGCTCCTCTCCTGCGTAGTCAGGGAAGCAGTGGTGGTCTGCGAAACTGAGTGGATGGCCTATCAGCGAGCGGTGTTCCGATCGTCCTTCGGCAGGGTGATCACGGTGGTGATCGGGATCCTCATGGCGCTCGCGCTCGTGAGCGTCCTGCTCGCCGACGACCCGGCGTCGAGCCTCTGGGTGCTGCCGTGGCCGCTGCTCGGCGCAGCGGTCACGTGGGCGTTCATGTGGCGGCCGCGGGTCACGGTCGATGCTCGCGGCATCGAGATCCGCAACCCCGTCGCCGACTGGCACGTGCCGTGGGGCGCCGTGAAGCGCATCGACACGAAGTGGGCGCTCGAGCTCACGCTCGAGCGCGGCACCGTGACCGCGTGGGCGGCGCCCGCGCCGAGCCGCTACGGCATCGCCCGCATCACGCAGGAGGACATCCGCCTCGCGCGCGAGTCGAGCACCGTCGGCGGCGGCATCCGCCCCGGCGACTCGGTGCACAGCGTCTCGGGCGCCGCCGCGCACGTCACTCGAGCGCACTGGGAGCAGCTGCGCGACGAGGGCCTGCTCGACGACTCGGCCCGCGCGACGCGCTCGTGGAGCGCGCCGGCGATCGCGGTCGTCGCGGTGCCCACCCTCCTCGCGGTGGCGGGGCTGCTGCTGCGCTGACCGCACGTCAGTCCCGATCGCGATCGGGGTTGTCGCCCGCCATGTCGCCCGCCACCCTCGGTGCCTGCGCGTCGGGGCTCGGCGACTGGCCGTGCGCCGAGGCGATCGCAGCGGCGCGCGCCTCGTCCTCAGCCTCCGCGCCGCGCAGCGCGGCGGCGTCCGCGGCCGCCGTGTCGGACTTGCGCATCGCGCGCTCCGACGGCATGCGCTTCTGGCGCGGATCGAACGCGTCGCGCAGGCCGTCGCCGATGAAGTTGATGCACAGCGCGATCGTGATGATGAAGATGCCGGGCCACCAGAACAGCCACGGCCGCGTCTGGAACGCCTGCTGGTTCTGGCTGATGATGAGGCCGAGCGACGTGTCGGGTGCCTGCACGCCGTAGCCGAGGAACGACAGCGCCGTCTCGGCGAGGATCGCGCCCGCCATGAGCAGCGTCGTGTTGACGATGATGACGCCCATCGCGTTCGGCAGGATGTGCTTGAAGATGATGCGGCCGTTCGAGGCGCCGGCGACCCGCGCAGCGTCGACGAACTCCCGCTCGCGGAGCGTCAGGAACTCGCCGCGCACGAGTCGGGCGAGGCCCGTCCACGAGAAGAGGCCGAGCACGAGCGCGAGGACGAACGCGCCGAGCTTCCCGAACGTCACACCGATGACCGCGCCGATCACGATGAACGGGATCGTGATGATCACGTCGGTGAAGCGCATGAGCACCGAGTCGACCCACCCGCGGAAGAAGCCCGAGAGGGCGCCGATGACGATGCCGATGGTCGCGCCGATGATGCCGACCATGACCATGACCATGAGCGACTGCTGCGTGCCGCGCATGACGAGGGCGAAGAGGTCCTTGCCGATGTCGTCCTGTCCGAACGGGTGCTCCCACGAGGGCACGCCGCCGTTGACGGGCCGCGGGTTCTGCGTCCAGTCCCACTGCCACCAGCCTGGGATGCGGATGTTGCCGAACGACAGCCCGACGGAGGTGAAGGCGAGCAGGACGATGAGCGAGAGCACGATCATCGACACGACCGCGCCGCCGTGGCGGAAGAAGCGCTTCCGGACGATCTGCGCCTGGCTGAGGCCCTCCACCTCCTTGAGCTCGAGGTTGGCCTCGGCGTCGGTGAGGTGCGGTTCGTTGGTCTGCGGGATGTTGGTGGTCATCAGCTCACCCGGATCCGGGGGTCGAGGGCCGCATAGGCGATGTCGGCCAGCAGGTTGAACAGGAGCGCGAGCGCGCCGGTCACGAGGAAGAACGCCATCACGGGATTCGGGTCGGTGCGGTCGAGGCCGTTCTGGAACATCGAGCCCATGCCGGTCCAGCCGAAGACGCGCTCCGTGATGACGGCTCCGCCGATGATGCCCGCGATGTCGAACGCGACGATCGTCGTGATCGGGATGAGCGCGTTGCGGAAGGCGTGGCGCACGAAGACCGTGCGCTCGGTGAGGCCCTTCGCGCGAGCCGTGCGGATGTAGTCCTGGTTCATGACCTCGAGCAGCGTCGCGCGGGTGTAGCGCGTGTAGCCCGCGAACGAGATGACCATGAGCGCGATCGACGGCAGCAGCATGTGCGTGAAGGCGTCGACGCCCTGGACGAAGAACGACGACTGCGAGAAGCCGGGGTTCGCCGCGCCGATCGTCGCGATCGGGCGGCCGCGCACGAAGCCGGCCTCCGAGTACGCCTGCCACAGCTGCATGTGCCGGTCGACGACCATGATGCCGAACACGAGGAAGCCCGTCCACGCCGCGACCTTGCGGTTCGCGGCCTTGTTGTCGCCGCCGAGGACATGGCCGACCCCGACGCCGAACAGGACCACGACGACGAAGCTCGCGATCATGATCCAGCCGTTCATCGGCACGACCTGCGGGTTGAACAGGACGTAGTTCACCGGGTAGTAGAGCGCGACGCCGAGCGCCGCCATGCCGAGGGCGATGAAGAGCGAGCGGCGGTTCTTGAGTCCCGAGAGGATCGCCGTGACGAGCAGTGCGACGGTGAGGAAGAGCGCCGCGATCGCCAGCAGCGAGAAGTCGAGGCCGAAGACGATGAAGCGCGGGTTGAGGAACCAGCCAGAGACGCTCATGTACCACAGCAGCAGGCCACCTGATGCGGCGGCGAGCGCGAACGTGAGGAGCTTGCGCTTCGCGTCGCCGGGCAGCACCGACATCCAGAAGAGGCCGGAGACGGCTGCGACGAGCGCGATGACCCACCCTTGGATCTGCGCGCCGGACTGCAGCCAGTCGTTCGCCCCGATCGCGAGGAACTGCTTGAGCAGCACCGCGAACCAGAAGATCGGCAGCGAGTAGAAGAGGAAGGACACGAACGTCACGCCGTAGTCGTACGTCGAGTACTGGCGCAGCGCCGTCGTGATGCCGATGATGATGCCGAGGATGATGGCGACGACGGTCGCGATCGTCACGAGGCGCAGCGTCTGGTCCATCGAGTTGACGAGCACGTCGAGCACGGGCTGCTGCTGCACCGTCATGCCGAAGTCGCACTGGCCGATGAAGCAGCCGGCGATCCCGCCGAGCCAGATGAAGTAGCGCAGCGGCGGCGGCACGTCGAGGTGCAGCAGGCGGATGCGGGCTTCGATGAGCTGCGCCGTGTTGGGCGTCTGGACTCCGCGCAGATCCTCGAGCGGGTCTCCCGAGAGGGCGACCATGTTGTACATGAGGAACGTCGCGGCGAGCAGGATGAGCACCGCTGCGATCAGGCGCCTGACGATGAATGTCGCCACCGGTTCGCCTCCTTGGTTTCCGGTTCGGGATGGGTCCGCTCACGCTGATCGAGCGCGTCGGAAGAGTTCATGCGAGAGGCGCCGGGCCAGGCGGCCCGGCGCCTCTCTGCCTGAAAGCCACATCACACTAGCAGTGGATGCGCCCTCGAGGCGGTTGCGGGGATCAGCCCTCCGAGATGTTCGTCTCGGTCGGGGTCCAGTCCCACACGTTCCAGAAGATCGTCGGCGCGAGCGGCGACGAGTCGACACCCGAGATGCGGTCGGAGAACGCGGTGATCTCGGGGAACTGGAAGATGGTGATGCCGAACGCGTCCTCGACGAGGATGCGGTCGATCTCCATGAGCAGCTCCATCTGGCGCTCCTCGTCGGCGGTCGTGTTCAGCTCCTGGACGACCGCGTCCATCTCCTCGTTCGAGTAGAACGACAGGTTGTTGATGCCGCCGGTCTCGAAGTTCGGGCCGACCGAGGCGACGCCGAGCGACGTCGACTGCCAGCCGAACAGCGAGGCGTCGTAGACGCCGGGCGAGCCGAGCAGGCCACCCCACTCGGGCGACGAGCAGTCGGTGACCGACCAGCCGGCCTCAGCGGCCGACTCGCGGATGAGCTCGAACTCCGACACGCGGCGCGGGTTCGTCGAGGCGAACAGGAGGCAGACCTCCGAGCCCTCGGCGACACCGGCCTGCTCGCGCAGCGCCGTGGCCTGCTCGATGTCCACCTCGGAGTACATGTCGAGGATGCCGGAGCCCTCCACCGACTCGTCGTAGCCGTTGGCGCCCGGGACGAACACCGCGGAGTTGCGGACCGTGGCCTCGGGGTTGAGCGGCTTGATGAGGCGGTCGACGATCTCCTGGCGCGGGACGGTCAGGAGGAACGACTGGCGGGCCTCGAGCGTCGAGAAGACGCCCGGGTTCTTCGACTGGTCGAACTGCAGGTCCAGGTGCTCGTACGTCGCGCCCTCGCCGTAGTTGACCGTGATGCCCTCGGTGCCCTCGAGCGCCGCGCGGACGTCCGGGGTCGCCTGCGGCTGGATGACGTCGACGTCACCGTTCTGGAGCGCCGTGACGGCGGCCATCGGGTCGGTGATGAAGCGGACCGTGATGGTCTCGACCTGCGGCTGGTGGTCGCCGACGTAGTTCTCGTTGGCCTGCAGCGTGATGTACTGGTCGGCCACGAAGTCGGTGATCTGGTACGGGCCGTTCGCCGTGAGCACCGACGTGTCCGACGGCATCTCGGTGAAGTTGAAGCCCGTGTTCCACTCGGCGGCGAGCTGGCTGATGACCTCGGTGTCGCCGTTCTGGAGCGCGTCGAGCACAGCCTGCTTGGCCTCCGTCGCGTCCTCGATGCCGAGGGCGCGCTGCGCGATCACGTGCGCGGGCAGCGGCGAGCCGAACGCGAGCTCCCAGTCGACGTAGAAGTCGGAGTACGACATGAGGATGCCGCGGCCGTCCTCGTTGACCTCCGGCGTGTCGCGGACGAGGCCGAGGCCCGAGTCCGGCGTCGCGCCCGAGTCGAAGAAGACGGTGCCCTCGGGGAACTCGGTGAACTCACCGGTCTCCGGGTCCGTGAACTCCGCGGCGTCGAAGCCGGCCGAGTTGAACGCACCCGAGAGCGCGGCCCACTGCAGCAGGAGGTCGGCGGCGTCGACGGGGACCTCGTCGCTCCACTGCGTGTCCTCGTTGACGGTGTACTGCACCTGGAGCGGGTCCTCGGAGACCATCTCGTAGGTGCCGAACGACTCGTCGCGCTGCAGCTCGGGGGTGTTGTCGTAGAAGTTGAACCCCGAGTAGGTCATGTAGTTGATGTTGTTGTTCGCCGTCGCGTTGCCGAACGACGTCGAGCCGTTGGCCGAGTAGAACGGCTGGTTCCACGCGACGGTGATCGAGGTGCCCTCGACGATCTCCGCTCCTGGCGCCTGTGCAGGCGTGCAAGCGGAGAGGACGAGTGCTCCCGTTGCGAGCAGCACGCCGCCCGCAGCGAATCGCTTGATCCTCAATGTTCCTCCTGTGCAAGGTGAGCGCGCGGCCAGGAAGCCGCAGTGCTCTGGATGAGTGCCACCTTAGGCCCCGCTCAAGCCCGCGCCGGCGCCGAACGCCGGATCGTTACCAACTCGACGCAGAATCGTGATCCTCGCGCGAGCGGTGCCGTGCGCGCTCGCATCGTGCGCGAGCGGCGCGCGCACGCCCGGTTCGTGCCGACCGTACGCTGAGGAGGTGACCGAGCCCATCCGCCCCGACGTGCCCTCGAGGCGGCGGCTGCAGTGGGAGCTCGCGATCGTGCTGCTGCTCTCGCTCGGGGGCAGCGCGCTGTGGTCGGTGCTGCAGTTCGCCGACGTGTCGACGCGCGAGGCGCCCATCGGCGAGCAGTCCGTCGCGCTCAACCCCGCGCGCTCCGAGCGAGCGTGGCTCGACCTCTCGTACCAGCTCACCGGCATCGTGCTCGACCTGGTGCCGGTCGCGCTCGTGTGCTGGCTGCTGTGGCGCGCGCGCCCGCCCCGCCTCGGCGCGCTCGGCATCGACTGCACGAGGCCCACGCGCGACGCGCTCTCGGGGGTCGCGCTCGTGGTCGTGATCGGCGTGCCGGGGCTCGCGCTCTACCTCGTCGGGCGGCAGCTCGGGCTCTCGGTCGACGTCGTGCCGTCGCCGCTCGACGCGCACTGGTTCACGGTGCCGGTGCTGCTGCTGTCGGCGCTGCGCGCGGGGCTCACCGAGGAGGTCATCGTCGTCGGCTACCTCTTCGAGCGGCTGCGGCGGCTCGGTTGGGGCACGTGGCCGGTCATCGTCGCGGCGGCGCTGCTGCGCGGCGCCTACCACCTCTACCAGGGCGTGCCGGGGATGGTGGGCAACATCGCGATGGGGCTGCTGTTCGGCTGGCTCTACGCGCGCACGGGCAGGCTCGTGCCGCTCATCGTCGCGCACACGCTCATCGACGTCGCCGTCTTCGTCGGCTACCCGTGGGCCTACGCGACGTTCCCCGCGCTCTTCGCGGGCTGACCGGTCAGGGCGTCGCCGCTCCCCGGTCGATGCCCCACTCCCATGCGTTCCACGTGAGCGATGCGGGGCCGGGCCTGGGCGAGACGCCCTGCACCTCGGCGGCGCTCACGGTGAGCATCGAGAACTCGATGAGCGGCAGCGCGAGCGCATCGGCGACGAGCGAGGCCTCGATCGCGAGCAGCGTCTCCTCGAGCGCCTCTGGGTCGCCGGTTGCGAGCGCCTCGTCGAGCAGCAGCTCGCGCTCCGGGTCGGCGAGCGCGGTGAGCCCGCCGCCCCGCCACCGCTCCACGACCGAGGCAGCGTCTCGCGGCGCATCGACGCGGTGCAGCACGGCGTTCCAGTCCTGCTCCTCGAGCCCCGCGGCGAGGTCGTCGACGCCGCAGTCGACGACGGCCCAGCCGGCCTGGGCCGCTTGCGCGGCGAGCGCGGGCAGCACGGCCGCGGCGAACGCGTCCGCCCGGTCGTACCGCACGCAGATCGGCGTGCCGGCGGCGATGCCCATCGACTCGCGCTCCGCGATCGCGGCGTCGACGTCGCGGCCGCCGAAGGCCTGCGGGAAGCCGGCGTCCTCGAGCGCGTAGTCGTGGAGGCGAGTGCCGGGCAGGAACAGCAGCGCGTCGACGCCGCTCGCCTCGCCGACGCGCTCGCCGAGCGCCGCCTCGGCGACGACGCGGCGGTCGATCGAGTGGAGGAAGGATGCGCGGGCCTCGGTCGACTGCAGCGGCGCGCGGTCGGTGCGGAGCGTGAGCTCCCATCGGGAGCCGTCGCCGTGCTCCGCGAGCGTCGCGCCGTCGCGGTCGAGGTCGCGCACCGCGGTGCGGTCGGCCTCGGTCGGCACGAAGGTCGCGACGTCGACCTCGCCGGCCGAGAGGGCGGCGAGCGCGGCCGCGTCGTCGGCGACCGACCGCAGCGCGACGCGCTCGATCGCGGCGCCCTGCGCACCGACGTAGCGGTCGTTCGCGGCGAGCTCGACGCGGCCGTCGCGCACCCGGTCGACGCGGTACGCGCCCGACGAGACGAGCAGGTCGGCATCGAAGGCGGCCGGGTCGATCGCGAACGCGGTGCTCCACGCGGCCGCGAGCGGCGCGAGCGCGAGCGGATCGGCGCGGTCGATCGCGTCGAGCACGCGCTGCTTCGCCTCCATCGGGTCGCGCACGCCGAAGACGCGCTGCCCGAGCACGTGCGCGGGCACCGCGACCTCGAGCGCGGTGCGCCAGTCGGGCACGGGCTGCTCGAAGGCGACGTCGATCGATCGCGACCAGTCGTCGCGCGCGGGTCGCTCGGTCGCGAGCGCCATGCCGCCGGCGTCCGCGACGTCGAACCAGACCTCGCTCGCGCCGAGCTCGATCGAGCCGTCGGGAGCGCGTCGCTCCTCGACGTCGAGGTCGTCGGTCGAGAGGGCGTTCGAGGTCGCCACCCACGCGAGCATGAGGTCGGCGGCATCGAGCGGCACGCCGTCCGACCACCGCACGCCGTCGGCCAGGTCGTAGCGCACCGCGAAGCCCGCGCCCTCGACGACCGTCGCGGTGCCGAACGAGGGATCGGCGCGGCGCTCGCCGTCGGCATCCACGACGAAGAACGCGCCGCGCGTCATCGCCGCGACGTCGCGGTTGCCCTCGGTCGCGCCCGCCGTGCTCGCCGCGTTCGCGTCGGTGAGCTCGCCGCTCCAGGCGACGTCGACGCTCGTGCCGGGCTGCACGCGCGGCGTGACGTCGGGACCGCACGCGCTGAGCGCGAGCGCGGCGATCGCCGCCACGGCCGTCGCGACGACGGTCCGGGCGGCGATCGGGCGACGACCGCGCTGCGGCATCAGGCGAAGGCCTCCACCGGCGGGCAGCTGCAGACGATGTTGCGGTCGCCGTAGGCCTGGTCGACGCGCGCGACGGGCGGCCAGTACTTCGCCCGCTCGATGCCCGGTACCGGGAAGACCGCTTGCTCGCGGGAGTAGGGGCGGTCCCACTCGCCGTGCACGATCGAGCCGGGCGTGTGCGGCGCGCGGCGCAGGGCGCTCTCGTCGAGCGGCACCTCGCCCCGGCCGATCGCGTCGGCCTCGGCCTTGATCGCGATCATCGCGTCGACGAAGCGGTCGAGCTCGGCGAGGTCCTCCGACTCCGTCGGCTCGACCATGAGCGTGCCCGCGACGGGGAACGACATCGTCGGCGCGTGGAAGCCGAAGTCGACGAGCCGCTTGGCGACGTCGTCGTTCGTGACGCCGGTCGCCTCCTTGAGCGGGCGGAGGTCGAGGATGCACTCGTGCGCGACGAGGCCGTGCTCACCCGTGTAGAGCACCGGGTAGTGCTCGCGCAGGCGCGTCGCGATGTAGTTCGCGGCGAGCACGGCGCTCGCGGTGGCCTTCGTGAGGCCCTCGAGCCCCATCATGCGCACGTACGCCCACGAGATCGGCAGGATCGATGCAGAGCCCCACGGCGCGGCCGAGATGGGGTTGGCGCCGATGCGCACGCCGTCGATCTCCTGCGCCTGCTCCCGCGGGTCGCGCGGCAGGAACGGCGCGAGGTGCGCCTTCGCCGCGACCGGGCCGACGCCCGGCCCGCCGCCGCCGTGCGGGATGCAGAACGTCTTGTGCAGGTTGAGGTGCGAGACGTCGCCGCCCATGTCGCCGAAGGTCGCGTGGCCGAGCAGCGCGTTGAGGTTCGCGCCGTCGATGTAGACCTGGCCGCCGGCCTCGTGCACGAGGTCGGTGATGCGGCGGATCTCGGACTCGTAGACGCCGTGCGTCGACGGGTAGGTGATCATGAGCGCGGCGAGCTGCCCCGCGTGCGTGCCGATCTTGGCCTCGAGGTCGTCGACGTCGACATCGCCGTTCCCGCGCGTCGCGACCACGACGACGCGCATGCCGGCGAGCACGGCGCTCGCCGCGTTCGTGCCGTGCGCCGAAGCGGGGATGAGCACGACGTCGCGGTGGCCGTCGCCGCGCGAGTCGTGCCAGCCGCGGATGGCCATGAGGCCCGCGAGCTCGCCCTGCGCGCCCGAATTGGGCTGCAGCGAGACGGTGTCGTAGCCGGTGATGCGCGCGAGCCACTCGCCGAGCTGGTCGATGAGGGCGAGCGAGCCCTCGGCGTCCTCGAGCGGGCCGTACGGGTGCGGCTGCGAGAACTCGGGCCACGTGATGGCCTCCATCTCGGCGGCGGCGTTGAGCTTCATCGTGCACGAGCCGAGCGGGATCATGCCCCGGTCGAGCGCGTAGTCGCGGTCGGAGAGCCGCTTCGCGTAGCGCATGAGCTGCGTCTCGGAGCGGTGCGCGTGGAAGACCTCGTGCGTCATGAACGCGCTCTCGCGCGCGAGCGTCGCCGGGATCGCCCGATCCCCGGTGCCTGCATCGGCGGGGCCCGCGTCGGCGAGCCCGAGCGCGGGCAGCAGGGCGTCGAGGCGCACCCCCGTGCCGAGCTCGGCCCACGTCTCGTCGAACGCGACGTGCAGGGTGTCGTCGTCGACGACGTGCACGAGGATGCCCGCGTCGGCCGCGCTCGCCTGGAGCTCGCGCGCCCGGCCGGGCACGCGCATCCGCACGGTGTCGAAGAAGCGCTCGTGGACGAGCTCGATGCCCGCCTCTCGCGCCGCGCGGGCGAAGCGCGTCGCGACCGCGTGGACGCCCTCGGCGATCGCGGTGATGCCGTCGGGCCCGTGGTAGACGCCGTACATCGACGCCATGACGGCGAGCAGCACCTGCGCGGTGCAGATGTTGCTCGTGGCCTTCTCGCGGCGGATGTGCTGCTCGCGGGTCTGGAGCGTGAGCCGGTAGGCGGGGTATCCCTCGGCGTCGACCGAGACGCCGACGAGGCGGCCCGGCATCTGGCGAGTGAGCTGCTCGGCGACGGCCATGAAGCCCGCGTGCGGGCCGCCGAAGCCCATCGGCACGCCGAAGCGCTGCGAGGAGCCGACGACGATGCGCGCGCCCTGGTGGCCGGGCGCCTCGATGAGCGCGAGCGCGAGCAGGTCGGCCGCGGCGACGGGCACGCCGCCCATCGCGGTCGAGGCCGCGAAGATGCCGCGCGCGTCCCAGACGAGGCCGGATGCGCCCGGCAGCTGCGCGACGACGCCGAACGAGTCGGGGAGGTCGGCCGGGTCGATCGTCGCGAGCGGCAGCTCGACGAGCTCGATGCCCGTGCGGTGGGCGCGGTGGCGCAGCAGCGCCCTCGACTGCGGCAGCAGGTCGGTGTCGACGACGAAGACGGAGGATGCCGACTTCGAGGCGCGGCGCGCGAGCAGCATCGCTTCGACGACCGCGGTGCCCTCGTCGAGCATCGACGCGTTGGCGACGTCGAGCCCCGCGAGGTCGGCGACCATCGTCTGGAAGTTGATGAGCGCCTCGAGGCGGCCCTGGCTGATCTCGGGCTGGTAGGGCGTGTAGGCCGTGTACCACGACGGGTTCTCGAGGATGAGGCGCTTGATCGGCGCGGGCGTCACCGTGCCGGCGTAGCCGAGCCCGATCGCGGAGTGGCGCACGCGATTGCGCGACGCGATCGCTCGCAGCTCGGCGAGCGCCTGCGTCTCGGTCGCCGCCTCGCCGATGCCGGTGCCGGCCGAGCGGATGCCCGCGGGGACCGCGGCGTCCATGAGCGCCTCGAGCGAGTCGAAGCCGACGACGCCGAGCATGCGCTCCTGCGCCGCCGCATCGGTGCCGATGTGGCGGTCGACGAAGGAGCGCATCAGGCGGTGAGCTCTCGGTAGGCGGCCTCGTCGAGCAGCTCGGGCTCCTCGGTGAAGCGCACCTTGACGAGCCAGCCGGCGCCCTCCGCGGCGGAGTTGACGAGCGTCGGGTCGCCCGCGACCTCGTCGTTGACCTCGACGACCTCGCCGGCGGCGGGCACGATGAGCTCGCCGACCGACTTCGTCGACTCGATCTCGCCGATCGCCTCGCCAGCCGCGAACGAGCGGCCGACGCCCGGCAGGTCGACGAACACGACGTCGCCGAGCGCCGACTGGGCGTAGTCGGTGATGCCGATCGTGGCGACGTCGCCCTCGATGCGGATCCACTCGTGGTCGGCGGTGTACTTGGTCTCGCTCATGGTTCAGGCCTCTCGCTTGTAGAACGGCAGCTGGGTGACGGTCGCGCGCAGCTGCGTGCCGCGGACGTCGACGGTGAGGGCGTCGGAGCCGGCGGAGCCGGGCTCGACGAGGGCCATCGCGATCGGATGGCCGAGGGTGGGCGACAGCGCGCCGCTCGTCACTCGGCCGACCTGCCGGTCGCCGTCGAGCACGGGGTAGTCGGCGCGCGGGGCGCGGCGGCCCTCCGCTGTGAGCGCGACGAGCACGGGCGCGTCGTCGGCGGGACCGGCCTCGACCGCCGCGCGGCCGACGAAGTCGCCCTTCGCCTTGAGCGCCACGACCCGGCCGAGCCCGACCTGCGCGGGCAGCACGTCGAGCGAGAGCTCGTTGCCGTAGAGCGGCATGCCCGCCTCGAGGCGGAGCGTGTCGCGCGCGGCGAGCCCGCACAGCGCGAGGCCGTGCTCCTCTCCCGCGAGCACGACGGCGCGCCACAGCGACTCCGTCGCGTGCGCGGCGATGTAGAGCTCGAAGCCGTCCTCGCCGGTGTAGCCCGTGCGGGCGACGAGCACGTCCTCGCCCTCGAACACCGCCGGCAGCGCGCGGTAGTAGCGCAGGCCCTCGAGCGGCTCGGACTCGAGCCCGATCGCACCGACGATCGCCGCGGCGGCGGGCCCCTGCACGGCGACGAGCCCGGTCCGCTCGGTCTCGTCGACGACGCTCGCGTCGAAGCCCGCGACGCGCGCCTCGAGCGCCGCGAGCGCCGCGTGACGGTTCGACGCGTTCGCCACCACGAGGTACTCGGGCGCCGCGCCCGACTCGTCGACGCGGTAGACGATGAGGTCGTCGACGATGCCGCCGTGCTCGGCGAGCAGGAGCGAGTACTTGGCCTGCCACGGCTCGATCGACGAGATGCGGCCGGCGAGCGCGTGGTCGAGGAAGGCGCCGGCGTCGGGACCGCTCACCCGCAGCTCGGCCATGTGGCTGAGGTCGAAGAGCCCCGCGCGCTCGCGCACCGCCTGGTGCTCGGCGAGGTCGGAGCCGTAGCGCACGGGCATCTGCCAGCCGGCGAAGTCGATGAGCTGCGCCCCCGCCTCCTCGTGCACGTGCAGGAGCGGCGAAGCCGGCTGCTGAGCGTCTGCGGTCATGAGTCCTCCCGTGTCTGGACTCCCCCACTGTCGCGACCGTCGCCGATCGCTCCAGAGCGGCCTGCCCGTGCGGTTCGAGGACCTGAGAGTTTGGCGGGGAGGCTTGCTCCTTCGGTGCCCCCGGAGGGGCTCTCCCGCACGGGTGTGCAGCGGCCGGCTATGCGTTGCTGGACCCGATCCTATCGGTTCTGCGCGTCGTCGTCGCGATCGTCCCGGTCGTCGCGCTCCCGGTCGCCGTCGTCGACGACGAGATCGGCCCGATACTGCCCCGTGCGATAGGCCGCCTTGGCCATGACCTGCGTCGCGACGGGCGAGGTCACGAGCTGCAGGCACGCGGCGACGGCGAGCATGGCCGTCGCGCTCCCGTCGCGCAGCACGAGCGAGAGCCCGACGCACAGCATGAGGAAGCCGAGCGTCTGCGGCTTCGAGCCCGCGTGCATGCGGTTGAGCACGTCGGGCAGCCGGACGAGGCCGATCGCCGCCGTGAGGGTGAAGGATGCGCCGATGAGGATCAGCACGGAGCCGATGACGTCGAGCACGGATTCCAGGCTCATTCGCGGTCCTCGCTCCCGGGTCCGTCGCCCTCGATGCCCTCGGCGCGATCCTCCTCGGGAGCGCGGCCGACGACGCCCTCGCGACCCGCCACGAAGCGCGCCATCGAGACGGTGCCGGCGAAGGCGAGCAGGGAGACGACGAGGATGACGGGGATCGTGAAGGGCTGGTGGTTGATCGCCGCCTCGACGGCGAGTCCGCCCGCGACGGTCGTGATGAGCACGTCGGTCGCGACGACGCGGTCGCTCGGCCCCGGCCCGCGCACGATCCGCACGAGCGTGAGCGCCGCGGCCGCGACGAGCATGACGCCCGCGATGACGAGCACGACCTCCATCAGTCCTCCTCCAGCAGCGCGCGGTCCTCGCGCGTGCCGAACGCGCGCAGCACCGTCGCCTCGGTCGAGCGCACGCTCGCCCGCGCTCGTTCGATCGCCTCCGCGCTCTGCGCGTCGAAGACGTGCACGAGCAGCCAGCCCTCGCCCGCGTCGATCGCGACCGAGCCCGGGACGAGCGTCACGAGCTCTGCCGTGATGACGGTGATGAAGATCGAGTCGCTCCGCAGCTGCACGCGGATGATCGCGTTCCGCGTCGGCCGCCAGAACGCGAGCACCTTCACGGCGACCTGGAACGACGAGATGATGAGGCCGCGGAGCGTGACGAGCACGAGCCGCAGGAACCCGATCGGCCGGAACGACTCCAGCTCCGGCACGTCCGGCAGCGGGAAGATCACCTGGATGAGCAGCGCGATGCCGAGTCCCCACACGGCGGCCCCGACGGAGAGCTCTCCCCACAGCATCATCCAGATGAGCGCGAGGCAGATCGTCGCGGCGAGCGAGACGCGGTAGCGCAGCGGCGGGCGGTTCACGGCATCGCCTCCTCGACCGCGACGCCGTACGCGCCGCCCTTGATGTCGATGGACGCGCGCTGCGAGAACTCGGAGAGCGGACCGGCGAGCACCGTGAGCGAGACGGTGATGCCGACGAGCGCGGACGCCGCGACGACCCAGACGCGCGGCAGCACGCGCAGCGAGTGCACGCGGTCGTCGTCCTCGCCGCGATCCTGCCAGAAGGCTCGCTGCCAGACCCGGATGACGGCGATGAGCGTCAGCACGCTCGTCGCGACGCCCGCGACGACCGCGGCGATCGAGAGCGGCGACGGCACCGCGAGCGCCGCGTCGAGCAGGGCGACCTTGCCGAGGAAGCCGGAGAACGGCGGGATGCCACCGAGGTTGAGCGCCGGCACGAGGTAGAGCGCCGCGAGCAGCGGGATCGACGCGAGCCCTCCGAGCCGGGAGAGGCTCGTGGAGCCGCCGACGCGCTCGATGAGGCCCACGACGATGAACAGCGCCGTCTGCACGAGGATGTGGTGGACGATGTAGAAGATCGAGCCGGCGATGCCCTGCTCGGTGCCGAGCGCGACGCCGAGCAGCATGTAGCCGATGTGGCTCACGAGCGTGAACGAGAGCAATCGCTTGATCTCGCCTTGCGCGAGCGCCCCGAGGATGCCGAGCACGAGCGTCAGGATCGCCACGACGAGCAGCAGCTCGGTGAGCGGGCTCTCCGGGAAGAGCAGCGTCTGGAGCCGGATGATCGCGTAGACGCCGACCTTGGTGAGCAGGCCCGCGAAGACCGCCGTGACGCTCGCCGGCGCGGTCGGATACGAGTCCGGCAGCCACGCCTGGAGCGGGAAGATCGCGGCCTTGATGCCGAACACCACGAGCAGCAGCAGCTGGATCGTGAGCTGGAGCCCGGGGTCGAGCGCCGCGAACCGCTCCGGCAGGTGCGCGAAGCTCACCGTGCCCGTCGCGCCGTAGACGAGGGCGAGCGCGAGGAGGAAGAGCGTCGACGAGATGATGCTCACGACGACGTAGGTGCTGCCTGCTCGCACGCGCTCCTTCGTCGCGCCGAGCATGATGAGCACGTACGACGAGAACAGCAGCATCTCGAAGCCGACGAAGAGGTTGAACAGGTCGCCGGCGAGGAACGCGTTCGCGACGCCGGCCGTCAGGACGAGGAACGTCGGATGGAACACCGACACCGGCGCCCCGTCGGCGCTGTCGGCGATGTCGCGCCGCGACGGGAAGATCACGACGATCGCGGTCACGACGCTCGAGACGAGCACGAGCAGCGACGAGAGCCGGTCGGCGACGAGCACGATGCCGAGCCCCTCCGGCCACGCGCCGACCCACAGCACGATCGGGCCCTGCGCATCCGCCGCGAGGCAGAGGATGAGGGCGAGCACCGCGACGATGCCGAGCGTCGTGCCTGAGACGATGCGCTGCCACGCCGGGTGCCGTGCGAGCGCGAGCGTGATGCCGGCCGCGAGCAGCGGCAGCAGCACCGGGATCGGGACGAGGTTCGAGAGCTCCATCAGCTGCCCTCCCTGTCCGCGCGGCCGCCCGACTCGGTGTCCGGCTGCTCCTCGGGGGTGAGCTCGACGTACGCCTCGCTCGAGAGGTCCGCCTCCGCGCGGCGGCGCACGATCGCGTCCTCGACGTCATCGGCGACCTCGTCGTGCCCCTCGAGCTGGAAGGAGCGGTAGGACATCGTGAGCAGCAGCGCGCTCATCGCGAGCGAGATGACGATCGCGGTGAGCACCATCGCCTGCGGGAGCGGGTCGGTGATCTCGTCGGCGGGGTTGCCGACGATCGGTGCGAAGCCCGCGGGGCCGGCGGCGACGAGGAAGAGCAGGTTGACGCCGTTGCTCGCGATCATGACGCCGGCCAGGATGCGCATGAGGCTGCGCTCGAGCACGAGGTAGGTCCCCGCGGCGATGAGCACGCCGCCCGCGATGGCGAGCACGAGGGTCGGGGTCATCGGCGCACCTCCCGCCCTGGCAGCGAGCGGTCGGAGCGCCACTGCGGCCGCGGTGCGGAGTTCTGCTCGCCGTGCAGGTCGACGCCGGCGCCGAGCGAGCGGACGAAGTCGAGCATCGCGCCGATGATGATGAGCCACACCCCGATGTCGAAGAAGAGGGTCGTGACGAGCTTCTGCTCGCCGAGGAGCGGGATGACCCACTCGATCGCGTACGACTCGCCGATGCGGCCGCCGACGAAGACAGGCCAGACGACGCCGAGCACCGCGACGACCATGCCGCCGCCCAGCAGCTTGCCCGCGTCGAACGGCACCGCCTCGGTGAGCTCGTCCCGACCGCCCGCGAGATAGCGCACCGCGAGGGCGATGCCGCCGACGAGGCCGCCCGCGAAGCCGCCGCCGGGCTCGTTGTGGCCGACCGCCAGCAGGTAGAGCGAGACGACCATCATGACCGGGAAGAGCAGCCGCGTCATCATCTCGAGCACGGGCGAGGCCATGTGCTCGTCGGTGAAGGCGCCGCGCAGCCACGTGCCGCGGCGCGACGACGGATCGTTCTGGCGCAGCACGCCGAGCCCCGCGACCGGGCGGCGCACGAAGATGAGGCTCGCGACGCCGGTCGCGGCGGCGAGCACGACCGCGACCTCGCCGAGGGTGTCCCACGCGCGGATGTCGACGAGGGTCACGTTGACGATGTTCTCGCCGTGGCCGAACTCGTACGCCCAGCGGTAGAAGCCCTCGGAGATCGGCTCGGCCGTGCGCGCCTGCAGCGCGGCGAGGGCGGCGATCGTCGCGAAGGCGCCGACGGCGATCGCGAGCGCCGCGCGCAGGTACCGCGCCGCGCGCAGCGGCCGATCGGTGAAGTACTTCGGCAGGCGGCGGATGACGAGCACGAGGACGATGAGGAACACCGTCTCGACGAGCACCTGCGTGAGCGCGAGGTCCGGCGCGCCGTGCAGCAGGAAGAGCAGGCCGACGCCGTAGCCGACGACCGAGACGAGCATGAAGGCCTTGAGCCGGCCGCGGGAGGTCGTGACGAACAGCGCCGCGACCGAGATGATGACGGCAGCGGCCACCTGGCCCGTCGAGTCGTAGAGGCGCACGTCGGACGTCACCGCGCCCGAGAGGAGCAGCGCCGCGCCGGGCAGCAGCACCACGACGAGCAGGATCGTCGTGAGGTGCAGCGGGAGCGAACCGGTCTGGATGCGGCCGGTCACCTCGACCGCGAGCCGGTCGAGGCCGCGCATGCCCGCGTGGTAGCCGCGCTCGAACAGGTCCTGCCCGTGCGGCGCACGACGGCGGCCGCCGAACGCGAGGTGGATGCCGACGCCCGCGCCCCACGCAGCGATCGAGGCGATCAGGGCGAGGGTGAAGCCGTGCCACAGCGCGAGGTGCGGCGCGTCCTCGCCCGCCGGCACCGCCTCGACGTGCGGGTGCAGCAGCTCACTGATCGAGTCGTCGCCGAAGCCGAGCACGAGGCCGGCGACCGCGAGCAGCACGGGCGCGGCGACGAGCATCGGCGAGCGGCGCTTGATCTCGACGGACCGCGGGCCGAAGAACGTGCCCATGATGAACCGGAGCGAGTACGCGACGGTGATCGCGGCACCGAGCGCGATGCCGAAGAAGCCGACCCAGCCGAGCAGCGCGAGGTCGCCGTGCGCGTCGCCGATCGCCGCGTCGAGGGCCGCCTCCTTGCCGAGGTAGCCGAGGGCCGGCGGGATGCCCGCCATCGACGCCGCGGCGAGGATCGCCGAGCCCGCCGCGAGCGGCAGCGTGCGGCCGAGGCCGCCGAGCTCGCGCAGGTCGCGCGTGCCCGTCGAGCGGTCGACGACGCCGACGACCATGAACAGCCCTGCTTTGAAGACGGCGTGGGCGACGAGCAGCGTCAGCCCCGCTTGCATCGACGCGTGCGTGCCGATCCCGATGACCGTCATGAGCAGGCCGAGCTGGCTCACGGTGCCGTGCGCGAGCAGCACCTTGATGTCGAGCTGCCGCATCGCCCGCACGGCTCCGAGGAGCATCGTGACGATGCCGAGCCCCACGATCGTCCAGCGCCACCAGGGCAGGTCGACGAAGGCGGGCGTCAGCGCGGCGATCAGGAAGACGCCGGCCTTCACCATCGCGGCGGCGTGGAGGAACGCGGAGACGGGCGTCGGCGCGGCCATCGCGCCGGGCAGCCAGTACTGGAAGGGCACGATCGCCGACTTCGACAGCGCTCCGACCACCATGCAGCCGGCGGCCCACGCGGCCGCGGCCGAGCGCGGCGGGTCCTCGAGGATCGCGCTGAGCGAGTAGGTGCCCGTCTCCGCCTCGAGCAGCAGGATGCCGACGAGCATCGTCAAGCCGCCGACCGTCGTGACGATGAGCGCCGTCTGCGCGGCTCGCCGGTTGCTCGCCGAGCGGTGGTTGAGGCCCACGAGCAGGTAGCTGAAGATCGTCGTCAGCTCCCAGCCCACCATGAGCACGATGAGGTCGTCCGAGAGCACGAGCAGGAGCATCGACGCGGCGAAGCCCGTGAGCAGGCCGACGGTGCGGGCCGCGAGCGTGCGCGAGTCGAAGTACCAGGCGCAGTAGACGAAGATGAGCCCGCCGACGCCGAGCACGACCATCGAGAGCAGCCACTGCAGCGCGCCGAGCTTGAGGTCGATCGCGATGCCGAACGCGGGCATCCACTCGACCCGCTCCTGCAGCACCTGGCCCGCCGCGACGAGCGGCGCCTGCATGCCGAACCACACGGCCGCGGCGAGGCTCGCGATCGCGGGGAGCAGGAAGACGAACCGCCCCATGCGGCCGCTGAGCGCGCTCGCGACGACGCCGAGGACGGCGAGTGTCGTCACAGTGAGCAGCACGTGGTGGAGTCCCTCTCGAGCTCGGGCAGGGGCTTGCATCAACCCTACCGGCGCGGCGGGCCTCCGCCGCGCGTGGGTCGCTCGATCTACCGTGGGAGAATGCGTCTCCTGCACACCTCCGACTGGCACGTCGGCCGCTCGTTCCACGGCGCCGACACGCTCGAGGCGCTCGAGGATGCGCTCGGCGCGCTCGCGGGGATCGTGCGCGAGCGCGAGGTCGACGTCGTGCTCGTCGCTGGCGACGTCTTCGACTCGGCCATGCCGGCCGGCCGGCACGTCGAGGCGCTCTCGCGCGCCCTCGCCGCGATCCGCGACGCGGGTGCCGAGATCGTGCTCTCGAGCGGCAACCACGACTCCCCCGCGAGGCTCGGCGCGAACGCGGCCTTCGCGCGCGCGGGCGGGCTGCACCTCAGCACCGCGGCGCTCGACCCCGCGTCGTGGCGCATCGAGCTCGCCGACGAGCACGGCCCGGTGCACGTCTTCGCCGTGCCCTACCTCGAGCCGGTCGCGCTCCGGGCTGCGCTGCCGGAGGCGGGCATCGCGACGCAGGCCGACGCGATGCGATGGGCGATGGATGCCGTGCGCGCGTCGCTCGCCGACGTCCCGGCGCGCTCGGTCGTGCTCGCGCACTGCTTCGCGGCCGGAGTGGTCGACGACGCGGTGCGAGCCGACGAGGCGGAGCGGCTCGACGACGCGCCGCGCGACATCACGGCCGGCGGCCTCGACGTCGTGCCCGCGTCCGTCTTCGACGGCGTCGACTACGCCGCGCTCGGCCACCTGCACTCACGGCAGGAGCTCTCGCCCTCGGTGCGCTACTCGGGCGCGCCGCTGCACTACTCGTTCCGCGAGCGCTCGCCCGAGCGCGGCGCCTGGCTCGTCGAGCTCGGCGCCGAGGGGCTCGCGAGCGCCGAGTGGGCGAGCCTGCCGGTGCCGCGGACGCTCACGACCGTGGAGGGCGAGCTCGCCTCGCTCCTCGCGGATGCCTCCCTCGACGGCACGGAGGACGACTGGCTGCGCGTGCGGCTCACCGATCGCGTGCGACCCCTCGACGCGATGCGCCGGCTGCAGGAGCGGTGGCCGCACGCGGCGGAGGTCACGTGGATCGGCGGCGGCACGGCGCCCGTGCGGCAGCTGCGCGAGCGGCTCGCGCGGCGCAGCGAATCCGAGGTCGTCGACGACTTCCTCGCCCACGTGCGCGCCGGCGCTGCGGCGAGCGAGGCGGAGGCGGCGCTCGTCCGCGAGCTGCTCGAGCGCGCCGCCGCCGAGGAGTCGGCGCGGTGAGGCTCCTGCGGCTCGAGCTCGCGGGCTTCGGCCCCTACCGCGGGCGCTTCGAGATCGACTTCGCCTCGTTCGAGGCCGACGGCGTCTACCTCATCGCGGGGCCGACGGGCGCGGGCAAGTCGACCATCCTCGACGCGGTGTGCTTCGCCCTCTACGGCTCCGCTCCCCGCTACGACGAGCGGGCGCACCTCCGCAGCGACCTCGCCGGCCCCGACGAGGCGACGTGGGTCGAGCTCGACGTGCGCCTCGGCGACCGGGTGCTGCGCGTGCGCCGCTCGCCCGAGTACGAGCGCCCGAAGCAGCGAGGCAGCGGCACGACGCGCGAGAAGGCCCAAGCGACGCTGCTCGAGCGCACGCCGTCGGGCTGGGACGCGATCGCGACGACCGCGAAGGAGGTCGGGCACGAGGTCGCGCGCCTCGTCGGGCTCACGAAGGACGAGTTCCTGCAGGTGACGCTCCTCGCGCAAGGCGGCTTCGCCGAGTTCCTCGGCGCCTCGAGCGACGAGCGGAAGGCGCTGCTCGAGCGGCTCTTCGGCACGGGCAGCATGCGGCGGCTCCGCGAGCTCGCGCTCGCCGACGCGAAGGCTGTCGGCGCTCGGCGCGCAGAGCTCGAGCAGCGGCGGGACGATCGGGTGGCGCGCGTCCGCGCGCTCATCGGCCCGGCCGACGACGTCGGTGACGCGGCGGCCGCGACCGCGCTCGACGGCGGGGCCGCCGACGAGCGATCCCTCGCCGCGCTCGAGGACGTCCTGACGGAGCGGCTCCGCGCCGCCGCTGCGGGAGCCCTGGCCGCTGCGGAGGCGGAGCGCGAAGCGCGCGCGGCTCGCGACGCTGCCCGCGCGCTCGCCGATCGCGTCGCGCGCCGCGACGGTGCGCTCGCCGCCCTCGCCGCGCTCCGCGCGGCGGAGGACGCCGTCGCGGCGGATCGCGAGCGCCTCGCCGACGCCGATCGCGCCGCCGACGCCGCGGCCGAGGTCGACCGCTGGACGCGCGCCGACCGTCGAGCGCAGCGCGCGGCGACGGCGCTCGAGGCGGCGACCGCGGTGCTGCCCGAGGGCCTCGAGCCCGAGCGCGCAGCGGTCGAGCGCGAGCGCGAGGCCGCGCTCGACGATGTCGCCCGCGCGAGCGAGACGTCGCGCTTCGAGCGCGAGCTGCCCCAGCTCGAGCGGGCCGCCGAGGATGCCGAGCGCGACGCGCGCACCGCCGAGGAGGCGGTCGAGGCGGCGAGGCGCGAGCGCGCGGGGCAGCCCGAGGCGCGCGACGCGCTCGTGCGGGCGAGGGAGGACGCCTCGACGCGCGCCGCGGGCGCCGAGCCGGCGCGCGCCGCCGTCGAGGCGGCCGAGGCTCGGCTCGAGGCGCGCGAGCGCGCCGATCGGCTGCGCGAGCGCGAGCGCGAGGCGTCGGCGGAGGCCGGCCGCACCGCGGCCGCCCAGCACGCCGCGGCCGACGCGCTCCAGCGCCTCCAGGCTGCGCGCATCGCCGGCATGGCGGGAGAGCTCGCCGGCGCGCTCGTCGCCGGTGAGCCGTGCCCCGTGTGCGGCGCGATCGAGCACCCGAGCCCGCACGCGCCGGGCGGCGACATCGTCACCGCCGACGACGTCGCCGACGCGATCGCGGCGAGCGAAGCGGCCCTCGCGGCGACCTCGGCGGCGAACGAGGCGCTCGCCGCGGTCGAGCGCGAGCGCGCGTCGCTCGAGGCGGTCGCCGGCGTCGCCGATCGCGATGCGCTCGCCGCGGCCCTCGAGGCGGCGCGCGATGCGCGGCGCGCGTGCCTCGACGCCACCGCCGAGCGGGAGCGGCTCGGCGGCGAGATCGAGCGGCACGACGATCGCTCGCGCGAGCTCGACGCGCGCATCGCCGAGCTCGATCGGGTGGTCGGCGAGCGGCGCGCCGCCGCCGCCTCGGCCGCGACCCGACTCGCCGACGCGCTCGCGAGGGTGCGGGAGTCGCTCGGCGGCCACCCCGACGGGCGGTCGATGCTGCAGGCCGCCTCGACGCGCCGCGACGCGCTCGAGCAGTGGCTCGAGGCCGATGCCGAGCGCGCGCGGGCCGGAGTCGAGCAGGCCGAGGCCGCCGCCGACGGGCGCGCCGCGCTCGAGCGACTCGGCCTGCCCGACCGCGAGGCGCTCGCGGCCATGCGGCTCGAGCCCGCCGAGCGGCTCGAGCTCCGCGAGCGCATCCGAGCGCACGACGACGAGCTCGCGAGTGCGCGCGGCGTGCTCGCGCAGCCCGAGCTGCAGGGGCTGCCCGAGTCGGCCGACGACGTCGCGCCGCTCGATGCCGCGCTCGCCGAGGCCGAGGCGGCATCCGCCCTCGCCGCTCGCGCGGAGGCGACGGCCCAGACCCGGCTCGATCACGCCGCGACCGACCTCGACGACGCGCGGGAGGCCATCCGCTCGCTCGCGGACGGCGCCGAGCACGCCGCGACCGTGCGCGCCCTCGCCGACGCGCTCGACGGCCGCAACGAGCTGCGGCAGGACATCGAGACCTACGTGCTCGCCGCGCGGCTCGGCACGATCATCGAGGCGGCGAACCTGCGGCTCGGCGCGATGACCGAGGGGCGCTTCGCGCTCCTGCACGACGAGGGCACCGCCTATCGCGGCAAGGCGAGCGGCCTCGGCATCCAGGTGCTCGACGCGCACACCGGGCGGGCGCGCACGACGAAGTCGCTCTCGGGCGGCGAGACGTTCCTCGCATCGCTCGCGCTCGCGCTCGGCCTCGCCGACGTCGTGCAGGCCGAGGCGGGCGGCATCTCGCTCGAGACGCTCTTCGTCGACGAGGGGTTCGGCTCACTCGACCAGGACTCGCTCGAGGCGGCGCTCTCGACGCTCGACGGACTGCGCGCGGGCGGCCGCAGCGTCGGCGTCATCAGCCACGTGCAGCACATGCAGGAGCGCATCCCGTGGCGCATCCGCGTCGTGCCCGTGCCGGGAGGCGGCAGCCGCATCGAGGTGGCCGGCAGCGACTCCCCCGACCGCACCCAGGGGGCCGCGCTCCGCGCTGGGTAGGCTCCCGGGCGTGCCCGACTTCGACGAGCGCCCGCAGCACGGGCGGCGCATCGACATCTCGTCGCTCGCCGCGTTCGACCACTTCGCGCGCCGCGCGACGAGCATGGAGGACTGGCGCCTGCAGGACGTCGACCTGACCGAGCGCGGCGATGCGCTCGAGCGGCTCGACGGCGCGGGTGCGCTGCTGCTCGGCTGCGAGCTGCCGCCGGGCGCGAGGGAGCGGCTCGTCGCCGAGGGCGCGCTGGTCTTCGACGATGTGCCCGACACGCCCTTCAACGCCTACCGCTCGACGCTCTACTCCCCCGACGACCTCGTGCAGGGCTTCGACGAGGGCTACCCCGCGACCTTCGACGCGCGCGTCTACGCGTGGTCGCGCACCCGGCAGCACGACGTCGCCGACACGCTCGCGGCGGCGCTGCACGACCACTCGATCGACGACGCGCTCGCCGACTGGGTGCGCGGCAAGCGCATCGTCGGCGTCATGGGCGGTCACGCCCTCACGCGCGACTCGGATGCGTACCGGCAGGCGGCGCACCTCGGCCACGGGCTCGCGCGCGCCGGCCGCGTCGTCGCGACGGGCGGCGGACCTGGCGCGATGGAGGCGGCGAACCTCGGCGCTCGGGCCGTCGCGCTCTCGCCCGACCAGCTCGACGCGGCGATCGACGAGCTCGCCGCAGCGCCCGCCTTCCACGGCGCGATCCCCGAGTGGATCGCCTCGGCTCGGCGGGTCGCGGCCCGCATCGGCGACGGCGTCTCGCTCGGCGTCCCGACGTGGCACTACGGGCACGAGCCGCCCAACTCGTTCGCCACCGCGATCGCGAAGTACTTCCAGAACTCGGTGCGCGAGTCGATCCTGCTGCGCGTCGCGAGCGCCGGCATCGTCGTGCTGCCCGGCGCGGGCGGCACGGTGCAGGAGATCTTCCAGGACGCGTGCGAGAACTCCTACGCCGAGGACGGCGCGTGGGCGCCGCTCGTGCTGCTCGGCGAGCGCTACTGGACCGAGACGATGCCCGCGTGGCCGCTCCTGCAGGCGGTCATGCGCGGCAAGCCGGGCGAGGCGGGCATCGCCCTCGTCGACTCGGTGGCGGATGCGGTGGCGGCGATCTCGGGGTTCGAGCCCGCTCCGGCCGGTTCGGCCCTGCACGCGCCGGCGCCGGAGGATCGGCGCTGAGGGCCGGCTACGGCAGCAGCTCCCCCGCGATCCTGCGCTCGATGTCGTGCGTCGTCGCCTCCGGCAGCGCGATGAGCCCGTCGAGCTCGCGCCGCGCCTGCCGATAGGCCGACTGGCGCTCCGCGGCCGTCGACGCCTCGTTCTCGGCGAGCGCCATGAGCCGCTGCGCCGACTGCAGGCGGCCGCGCTCCGCGTCGGTGAAGCCCGTCTGCGCGCGCCGCTTCGCCTCGCGCAGCGCCGCCTCGAAGGCGACCTCGAAGTCGCGCACCGCTTCGCGGTAGCGCTCGAGCGCGCCCGGCGGTCGCAGCTCCTCCGGCTCGCTCGGCTTGAGCCCGTCCGCGACGCGCTTGGCGCGGTGGAAGGTCTGCGTGAGCGGCTCGCGCATGTCGGTCATGAGCGGGTAGTCGATGAGCTTCGCGACGTCGAGCTCGAAGTCGAGCCAGCGCCGATCGGCCTCGACGTGGTCGGCGATGATCCGCTGGATCTGCCGGTCGCGGTCCTCCCGCTCCAGCCGGTCGTCGGTCGCGCCCTTGCCCTTGCCCTGCTCCGGCGCGGGCGGCACGGCCTGGACCGGGGCGCGGCGGATGCGCTCGAGCTCGATGCGGTCGCGGCGGCGCCGCTCGCTGTACTTCGCGGCGCCCCCGATCCAGCCGCCGACGATCGGGCCGACGATGAAGATCAGCCACCAGTAGCTGCCCGCGAAGCGGAGGATGTCATCCACGAGGAGAACCTACCGGCCGTCCCGCGATCGTCCGGGATCGGGTGCGATGATGCGTCGGAGGCCCATCCCGGGCCGGGAGGAGGCACCATGTCGAACATCCAGGGCCCGATGCCCGACCGCGCGATGCCGGATCGGACCGCGCCGACCCCGCCGTCCACGACGATCGCCGAGTTCGACACGTACGAGGAGGCGCAAGCGCTCGTCGACCGGTTGAGCGACGCGAGGTTCCCCGTCGAGCACGTGCGCATCATCGGCACGGGGCTCACGACGGTCGAGCAGGTGCTCGGCCGCATGACCTACGGCCGGGCCGCCCTCTCCGGCGCGCTCGGCGGCGCGTGGTTCGGCCTCTTCGTCGGTCTGCTCTTCGGGCTCATCATCGTGAACTCGTGGGCATGGGTCATCTGGGCCGTGCTCATGGGCGCCGCGTTCGGCATGATCGCCGGCGTCGTGCAGCACGCGATGACGGGCGGGAAGCGCGACTTCTCCTCGATCCGCGCCCTGCAGGCCGCCCGCTACGGCGTGCAGGTCACGAACGAGCACGCCGCCGAGGCGGTGCGCGTCATGGGGCAGGCGCCGCGGGCGCAGGCCTAGCCCCGGGCGAGCCGGCCGCACCCGCGGCGGGCTCCTCGGCCACCTCTCGGTGCTCGGGCTCGTCGGGCACGTCGTCGGCGGGCTTCCGCAGGCGCAGCGTCGCGATGACTCCGAGCACCCAGAGCGCCGCTGCGCCCATGAACGCGATGCGCGCGCCGTCGAGCAGCGCCTCGCCGGAGGGCACGCCCGTCTCGACGAGCTGCGCCTGCCGCGTCGCCATGATGGTGACGAACGCGGCGGTGCCGGCGGCGCCGGCGACCTGCTGCACGGTGCTGAGCACCGCCGAGCCGTGGCCGTACAGGTGCTCCGGGAGCGCGCCGAGCGACACCGTGAACAGCGGCGGGAACGTGAGCGCGAAGCCGAGGCTCAACACCATCTGCATGAGGAGCACCATCCACCACGGCGTCGTCGTGGCGAGCTGCGTGTAGAGCACGAGCGCCGCGAGCACGACGAGCGCGCCGGGGATCACGAGCGGGCGCGGTCCCCACCGGTCGTAGAGCCGGCCGACGACCGGGCCGAGCAGACCCGTGAGGAGCGCGCCCGGCAGCGTGATGAGCCCGACCTGCAGCGGCTCGAGGCCGAGCGAGTCCTGCAGGATGAGCGGCAGCAGGATGAGCGTGCCGAACATCGCCGCCATCGCGATCATCATGACGGTCACGGCGGCCGTGAACAGCGGGTGCCGGAACGTGCGCAGGTCGAGCAGCGCGTCGTCGGTGCGCTGGAGCCGCACCTGCCGCAGCACGAACGCGACGAGGCCGAGCACGCCGATCGCGAGCGCCGTGGGCAGCTGCCACGCGGGCAGCCCTTCCGCGCCGATGAGCGAGAGCCCGTAGACGAGGCCGCCGAACCCGAGCCCCGCGAGCGGGATCGAGACGACGTCGAGCCGCGGTGGCTGCTGCACGTCGCCCCCGCGGAGCGTGCGGGCGCCCGTGACGAGCATCGCGATCGCGAGCGGCGCGACGCCGAGGAAGATCCAGCGCCACGACGCGAACTGCAGGATCGCGCCCGAGACGGTCGGGCCGAGCGCGGGTGCGACCGACATGACGAGCGAGATCGTGCCCATGAAGGCGCCTCGGCGCGCGGGCGGCACGAGGCGCATGACCGTCGTCATGAGCAGCGGGAACACCACGGCGGTGCCGGATGCCTGCACGACGCGGCCGAGCAGCAGCAGCGGGAACGACGGAGCGACGCCCGCGAGGAGCGTGCCGACGACGAACGCGCCCATCGCGACGAGGTAGAGCGAGCGCGTGCTGAAGCGCGCCATGAGCCAGCCGGTCGTCGGGATGACGATCGCCATGGTGAGCAGGAACGCGGTCGTGAGCCACTGCGCCGCGCGCTCGTCGATGCCGAGCACGGGGTCGGCGACGAGCGTCGAGATGGCGACGTTCATCGCCGTCTCGTTGAGGATGACGACGAACGCCGAGACGAGCAGCGTCGCGATGACGATCGCGCCGCCGGCGGGCAGCCTGGTGGCTGCGTCGGCCCGGGCGGGAGTGGACTGGGTGTCGGTCGGCATGTGCTCTCTCGGGCGGCAGCGATGCGGACCCGCGCGATCGGCGGATCCGCATCGCTGCGGTCAGAAGGGGGCGGCTGCCGCGGCGAGTCAGGCCGCGGGCGCCTCCATGTGGAAGAAGTCGATGATGTGGCCGTCGGGGTCGGTGAGCTGACCGCCGTACATGCCCCACTCGCTCTCCTCGATGGGCTTGGAGAGCCTACCCCCTGCAGCCGTGCCCGCGGCACCGAACGCGTCGACCTCGTCGCGGCTGCCGAGCAGCATCGCGAGCAGGTTCTCGAGCGAGCCCCGCTCCGCGCGCCGCTGGTCGCCGACGAGGAACTCGTCGAAGCGGCGCTCCTCGAGCAGCATGATCGAGACCTGCTCGCTGACGACCATGCAGCTCGTCGTCTCGTCGCTGAAGTCGGGGTTCCTCGTGAACCCGAGCGCCTCGTAGAAGGCGGTCGCGACGCGCACATCGGCGACCGAGTAGTTGGGGAAGACCATCTGCACTGGCATGACCGCTCCGCTCATCGGCACGCGCGCGACGCGCGAACGGCGTTCACGGTAGCCACGGCCGGGACGACGGTCAAGGGGACGTCCCGCTCGACCCGCGCGAGCGCAGAGCTCCGGCGCACGTTCCTCTCGTCGTCGACCGCCGCGGGCGTCCTGATCGCCGCGGTCGAGCTCGGCTCGTCCGTCGCTCGTCGAGTCGGTCGTCGGCGCGCTCGTGGGCATCGCGGTCGGCTTCGCGACCCGCCGGGGGACGCGCGCGCGACCTGACCGGGCCGGGGGCGCTGTGCTATCAAGAGGGCATGCGCCTCGTCTCGGCTCGTGACCGCGATCCGGCCGATCCGTACTTCACGCGCGTGCTGACGGTGCCGAACGTCTTCACCGTCGCCCGGCTGCTGCTGCTCGTGCCGGTCTGCTGGCTCATCGTCGCGGGCGCGCCAGGGTCGTGGCTGCCGGTCGTGCTGCTCGCCGTCTGGGCCGCGACCGACTGGATCGACGGCGTGCTCGCGCGGGCGCTCGACCAGACGTCGCGGCTCGGCGAGGTCATGGACCCGATCGCCGACCGCATCGGCATCGTCGGCGTCACGCTCGCGCTCGCGATCGGCGGCGCGGTCGACTGGTGGATCCTCGTCGTCATCTTCACCGTCGACGTGCTGTCGGTCGTCTCCGCCGGCAAGGCCGCGCGCGACGGCAGCATCCACGTCTCGTGGCTCGGCAAGGTGCGCACGGCGGTGCTGCTGACCGCGATCGTCGTGGTGCTGCTCGGGCACACCGTGCTGCCGGCGACGACGGCGCTCGGCATGACGCTCATGCTCGTCGGCGTCGGGCTGCACATCGTCGCGGGGATCGACTACTTCCTGCAGGCGCGTCGCTTGCGCCGGGTGCAGACTGGGAGGCCCACGCATCGGCAGGACGAGCCGGAGGAGGCGCGATGAACGAGTGGCACGAGGACCGCGAGCGGCTCGCGGCGCACGTCGAGGACATCCTCGCGGGCTGGCACGAGTCGGTCGAGCGAGTGCCCGGTGAGGACGGCGAGCCCGACACGATCGTCGCGCGCGACGGCGACCGGGTCGCGGCGATCCTGCCGCTCGACGAGGAGAGCGTCGAGGAGATGGTCGACGCCGAGGCCGACGGCGAGCTCGCGCAGTGGCTGCGCGACGAACTCGCCGAGGACGACGAGCGCGACGACGACGACCTCGACGACGACGAGGACGACGACCTCGAGGCGGCCGCCGACGCGTGGCTCGGCGACGATGACGCCGCGGTCGAGGATGACCCGGTCGCGACGACCGCCGCCGACGACGATGACGACGACTACGACCTCGACGACTGGGACGACCCGGAGGCCGACGCGCTCATCGACGAGCTGCCCGCGTAGGTCCGCGCGGAATAGCCGCGCGGGACGGGCGTTGACCCGAGCATGCAGGTAGACATCTGGTCAGACGTGGCGTGCCCGTGGTGCTTCATCGGCAAGCGGCGGTTCGAGCGGGCGCTCGGCGCCTGGGAGCACGGCGATGAGGTCGAGGTCACCTGGCACTCGTACCAGCTCGACCCGACGCTCCCCGAGCGCTACGACGGCGGCGAGGTCGAGTACCTCTCGCGCGTGAAGGGCATGCCGGTCGAGCAGGTGCGGCAGATGATCGGGCACGTCGCCGAGCAGGCCTCCGGCGAGGGCCTGCAGTTTGACTTCGACGCGCTCGTCGTCGCCAACAGCCTGCGCGCGCACCAGCTGCTGCACCTGGCGAAGGCGAAGGACGCGAAGACGGCGGATGCGGTGAAGGACGGCCTGCTGTCGGCCCACTTCGAGCGCGGCATCGACATCGGCGACGTCGAGACGCTCGTCGGGATCGGCACCGCCGCGGGGCTCGACGCGGAGGAGATCCGGGCGGCGCTCGCCGACGAGCGCCACCTGCCGGCGGTGCGCGCCGACATCCAGCAGGCGAGGGAGATCGGCGTGAACGGCGTGCCGTTCTTCGTCTTCGACATGCGCCTCGCGCTCTCGGGTGCACAGCCGCCGGAGGTCTTCCTGCAGGCGCTCGAGCGCGCCCGCGAGCTGAGCCTCGAGGACCAGCCCGCTCGCTGAGTCGCCCCTGCGGCGGTGTCAGTCGGCGCGGCGCGCGAGGAAGACCCACTCGCGGCCCGGGCGGTCGGGCGCATCGCGCACGTCGGCGAGCTCGAAGCCAGCGGTCTCGAGCGACGACTCGATCGCCTCCCGCGAGCGGAACCGCAGCGTCGACTCCGAGTCGATGCGCACACCGTCGCGATGGAAGACGGTCGGCGACCGGAACGTCACGAGCGTGCCGCCGGGTGCCTGCTCGTCGACGTCGAGCAGCTCGACCCAGTCCTCGACGGGCCCCTCGTGCGGCACGTCGACGACCCGCCGCGACGCCACCGGCGTCCACTCGAGCCACGCGCGGCGCTCCGGCCGCCGCGACTCGAGCACGAGCGTCCCGCCCGGCCGCAGCAGCCGCCGCGCAGCGCCGAGGGTCGAGGCCCAGTCGCGCTCATCGACGAACACCTGCGCGACGTTCGCCGTCATCGTCGCGACGTCGAAGCCCGAGCCGGTCGACGCATCCGCCTCGACGGCGTCGAGCGTCCCTTCGAGCCAGCGCACCGCATCCGCCCCCAGCTTCGCCCGCGCGACGTCGATCGACGCGCTCGCGGGGTCGACGCCCGTCACCGCGAGCCCCCTCGCAGCGAGCATGAGCGCGAAGGTGCCGGTGCCGCAGCCGATGTCGAGCACCGATCGGGCGCCGAGCTCGTCGACGACGATCCGCTCGTAGACCTCGAGGTCGGAGCGGTCGGGGTCGAGCGCGTCGTAGACGGCGGCGAGGCGCGGCTCGCTGAAGATCGCGTCGACCACCCTCCGGTCAGCGCCCGCTGCGCGCGGCGACCGCGTCGTGCAGCATGCCCGCGACCGCCTCGAGGCGCAGGTCGGTGCTCGTCGGCTCGTCGCCGACGGCGCCGTCGATCGCACGACCGACCATGCCCGCCTTCGTGTCGAGCAGCTCGGCGATGCGCGTGTCGATCGTCTGCGCCGCGAGGATGCGCCACACGGTCACCGGCATCGACTGGCCGATGCGGTGGATGCGGTCGATCGCCTGCGTCTGCTCGGCGTCGGTCCACGAGAGCTCTGCGAGCACCATGTCGGCCGCGGCCTGCAGGTTGACGCCGACGCCCGCAGCCATGAGCGAGCAGACGATGACCTGCACCGACTCGTCGTTCGTGAAGGCGTCGATCGCGGCCTGCCGCTGCGTGGGCGACTGGTCGCCGCGGATCGAGACGGTCTTGATGCCGGCCTTCGCGAGCGTCTGCTCAGCGGCGTCGAGGACATCGATGTGCTTGGCGAAGAAGACCACCTTGCCGACCGAGTGCGCGAGCTGTGCCGCGTAGTCAGCGGCGAGCGGCGCCTTCGCGCGGCCGATGCGGCGCGCGAGCGCGAAGACGTTCTCGCCCGTGCCGCCCTCTTGCGACTCCACCTCGCTGCGAGCGATGCGCCGCACGAGCTCGTCGTCGACCCGGCTGTCGTCGCGCGCGTCGACGGAGCGCTGCTCCATCGCGGCGTCGTAGCGGCGCAGCATGCGCTCGACGAGCTCGCGCTCGGCGGTGCGGATCGAGCGCACGGATGCCTCGTCGAGCTCGACGGGGATGTCGGCGATGCGACGGGCGGGGATGTCGGAGGCGACGTCGATCTTGCGTCGCCGCACGATGCCCATGTCGATCACGGCGCGCCGGGCGGCCGGGTAGAACGCCCGGTCCATCGGCGTGAGCCCGATCTCCTCGAGGTCGTCGGTGAGCTCGGCGTTCGGCTCCTTGTGGTCGATCCAGCCGAGGAAGCGCCAGATGGCCCCGAAGTCCTCGATGTCGTTGATGAGCGGCGTGCCGGTGAGCGCCATGAGCAGCGGGTTGCCGATGCGCTCGCGCAGGGCCGCGGCGATCTGCAGCACATGGCGCGATCGCTTCGAGCGCGTGTTCTTGATGAAGTGCGCCTCGTCGACGACCATGCCGCGGAAGCCGAACGTCTCGAGCCAGCCGATGTGGCGGTCGAGCACCTCGTAGTTGACGATGACGACGTCGGCGAAGGCGTCGAGCGTGTCGCCGTCGCCCTGCAGCACCGCGGCGCGGCGGCCGGGCAGCCAGCGCTCCGTCTCGCGCGCCCAGTTGATCTTCACGACGCTCGGCGCGACGACGAGGAGGGGGAACGCGTCGGCAGCCTGAGCCGCGAGCAGCGCTTGCGCCGTCTTGCCGAGGCCCGGCTCGTCGGCGAGCAGGAACGTGCGGTGCCCGTCGCGAGCGGCCTGCACGAGCTCGGCCTGGTGATGCATGAGCTCCTTGCCGCCCGGCGCGATGTGCCGCTTCGGCTCGGGCAGCGGCATGCACGCCGGTCGGCCGTCGGCCGCGACCTCGAACGAGAGGTAGAGCGGCGAGAGCAGGTCGAAGCCCGCGAGGCGGTCGCGCTCGGGCTTGCGCCGCACGTGCGTGAGGTCGGGCTCGAGGAAGGGGTTGGCGAGCGCCACGCGGCGCACGGACGGCGGCACGACCTGCGGCGCCTGCGGCTCGGTGCTCTCGGGCTCGGGAGCCGACTGCGGCTCGGGAGCCTCCTCGATGCCCGCCGCCTGCAGCATCTCGCGCTTGCGCTCGCGCACGGCGTCGGTGATCGGGGCCCCGTCGCCGAGCAGCGGCAGCAGCGTGGGCTCGCGGCTCGCGGCCTTCGCGAGGATGACGGCGATGCCGTCGAGGCGCTTGAGGTCCTCGGCGCGCTGCGCGTCGGTGAGGTTCTTGTCGGCGCGCACGCGGGCGCGCTCCTCGCGCGCGAGCATGGCGACGACCTGGAGCTTCACGCGCGTCGAGCGTGAAGCCGAGCCGCGCTTGACGCCGGCCTCGACCTGTCGCACGGCGCGGGCGAGCTGCGGGATGAGCGCGTCGCGCTCTCGGGTGGCGGGCCGCTCCGCGGCCGCCTCGTCGACGACCAGCGCGTCGAGCTCAGCTTGGGATGCGTCCGTATCGGTCGCATCGATGGTTGCGGCGTCTGCCACGTGTCCTCCGTTCGAGGCGGGGCCGGCGGTGCGGGCCCCGGGTTGACGGGCTTCGACGAGCACCGACAGATCGGTGCGTGACTCATCGAGCCGGCGGCTGCGGCTGCGGTGCACGGGCGGAACCGCTTCGCGGCTCCGGCGGTGACCGGCGCTGTCGCCGTGCCAATGCTACTAGGTCGAGCCTCGGATCCGCTCGGATCCCGAGCTGAGCCGTGCGACAGCCGCTCCGAACCGTCCCGTGATCGATCCGCGCTGGCGTCGTCGGGGTCTGCGGATGGGTGGCTGGAGTGTGCGGGTGACGCGCCAGCGGGTGCCGATCCTGTCGATGCGGAGTCTGCCGCTGTGGACCTCGCGATGGCACGTCGGGCACAGCAGAATGCCGTTGTCGGTGTCGGTCGGGCCGCCGTCGGCCCAGCGCAGCACGTGGTGCACGTCGCCCCAGGAGGCGGGGATGCGGCAGTCGGGCCCCTGGCAGTGGCGGTCGCGGAGCATGATCGCGATCCGCTGCCAGAGGGAGAACAGCCGCTTGCGGCGGCCGAGCTTCAAGACGTGGCCGTCGCCGTCGACGAGCGCGGCCTGCACGAACCCGTCGCAGACGATCCGGGCCGCGAGCCCGGCCGGGACGGTCTCGCCGGTCTCGACGATGTCGCACGTCGCCGGCTTCCCCTCGGCGTGCTTGTCGAGCTCCGCCTGGGTGATCGCGACCAGCAGCGTCGGCGCGTCGCCGCCGGGCCGGGGCGGCTCGCCCGAGCGGGCGTGGGCGCGGAACAGGCCCACCAGCACGTCCGCGTGCCGCTGCGCGTCCGTGCGCTCATCATCGCCCGGCGCGTCGGGGTTCTCGAACCCGTCCCCGGTGCGGGGCGAGTCGTAGGCGGCCAGCACCGCCATCACCTCCGCCCCCTCCACCGGCGGGAACGCCACCCGGCCGCGGAACACCCCGTCCGCGCACTGCGCGAGCGTGAACTCCCGCTCCGCGACCAGCCGATCCTCGCGCGGCTCCGCCCCGTCCGGATCGAGCGCGGAGACCCACTGCCTCGCCGTGACCGCGAGCAGCTCCGGCGGGGTGGGGACCGCGTCGTCGTAGCCGCGCTCACCCGGACGCTGCTCCCCCACCGCCGCGCCCACCAGGTCCTCCTCCGCCGCGAGCCGCGCGTCGGGGTCGGCGCGGCCGCCGGCGGACTCCAGCACCTCCACGATCGCCCGGCCCTGGTCGATCGCGATCGACCCGTCCTCCAGCGCCCCGGCGACGTGCGGGTAGAGCGGCTCCAGCGGCAGGCCGGTCGAACCCACCCGCGGCGTCGACGCCCGGGCGAGCTGCAGGATCGCCTTCGCCCGCGAGGCCGAGACGCCCGCCTCGTGGCGCAGCGCGGTCTTCGTGGAGTGGTACCCGAACGTGCGCGCCTGGTTCGGCGCATCCATCGCCGGCACCGACCGCTCCACCACCCCCGCCACCCGCACCAGCGCCCCATCGGCCAGCCGGGCCAGCTCGCCGACGGCGGCGAACGCATCCCACCGCTCGACATCGCCCATGGAATCGAACGCGGCCAGGATCGCCTCGACATCCGCCTGCACCGCGGCCAGCCGCTCGCGCAGACCAGCCGCCTCGGGCGACCTGCCCTGCCGCTGCTGCCCGTCCATCACGACCCTCCAACGCGACCGCACCGACGCCATCGCTGTCCCACGATTCTACCGAGCGACTCGAAACTCTGTTCGAGGATCGAGGGGGCTGTGGAGAACTCGGCAGGCGCCGCGCTGGGCGCACACCGCGTCGAAGGGCAGCGGGCGGGATCGCCCGGAGGTCAACCCTCGAGCAGCGCCTTCAGGCGATCGATCGAGGCGAGCAGCTGCTCCTCGCGCGTGCGCCGCGCGCGGTCGAGGCGCGACTCGTCGTGCAGCTGCGTCCAGTCGTAGGTGTGAGTGACGCGCGTGCCGCCGTCGGCAGGCTCGAGCTCCCACCGCCACAGCTGCCCGATCGGCGGCTTGCCCTCCTCGGCGGGCTTCCACGCGATGCGGCTGCCCTCCTCGAACTCGACCACGTGGTTCTCGCGCACCGCGCCGCTGCCGAGCGTCATCGAGAACACCTCGCCCACGGTGCGCACCCGCTGCCCCTCGGCGGCCGACCCGAGGTTGTCGTTGCCGTCCCACGCGGGCTGCCGCGACGGGTCGGCGATCTCCTCGAAGATGACGTCGGCGGGGGCAGCGATCACGCGGCTCGCACTCACCACTCGGGATTCGCTGTCGCTCATGGCTCGATCGAACCACGCGCGCACCTCGAGCCGCCACCGTGGCGTGACCCGACGCATCCGCCCCCATTGAGACCGCGACAGAAGCGGAGTAGACACGAGGCACGCGACCGACGCGACGGAGGGAGCAGCCATGAGCACGGAAGCCGCGCGCAAGTACCCGGTGTTCCCGCCGTTCACGGAGTGGGTGGATGCGTTCGCCCTGCTGGGCGGGTGGGATGGCCGCGGTCCCCTGCCGGGCATCCGCGTCGAGGAGCTCGTGCACGACGACGAGTTCATCGTGCATGCGGAGCTGCCGGGGCTCGACCCCGAGCGCGACATCGACGTGAGCGTCGCGCACGGCACGCTGACGATCCACGCCGAGCGGCATCCCGACAAGCGCGAGAAGCAGCGCTCGGAGTTCCGCTATGGCGCGCTCGCCCGCGCGGTGCGCCTGCCGCAGGGGGCGAACGACGACGACATCACCGCCGTCTACGAGGACGGCGTGCTCACCGTGCGCGTCGGGCTCGATCCGGTGCCGACGAAGGCGCGGCACATCCCGATCGAGCACCGCTCGACCGCTCGGCGCGGTCGCCGGTGACGGCGCCGGAGCGCACCGACGACGGCCGCTGGATCATCGTCGACGGCCGGCGGTGGCGCGCGGAGGATCCGTCGCTCGACCCCGACGTCGCGAAGCGGCTGCGCTCGCACCTCGGGCGTGCGCGCTCTGCCGTGCGGAGCGCGCCGGATGAGGCGAGCCGGAGGCGCGTGCGCGATAGCGTGCAGCTCGCGAAGGAGGGCCTCGGCGAGCGCGGCACCGCGTGGTGGGAGCTGACCGAGGCCGAGCGTGCCGACCGCGCGGCCGACCGGCTCTCGAGCCTCGACGAGCTCGCACCGCCGGAGCGATGACGGCATGGCGCGCGCGAGCACGAACGGGATCGTCGTGCATCCCGCGACGCACGACCGCTTCGACGACCTCGCGGCCATCATCGGCCCGAAGCGCCCCGACGCATCCGTCTGCTGGTGCCTCAGCCACCGCATCGACGCGAAGACGAGCACGTCGCTGCACGGCGTCGAGCGCGGCGCCTACGTCGAGCCGCTCACGCGCGAGCCGATCGCGCCGGGCGTGCTCGGCTACGACGGCGACGAAGTCGTCGGATGGGCGGCGCTCGCGCCGCGCGCGCAGCTGCCGTTCGCGCGCTCGCGGAGGATCCCGCACGTCGACGACCAGCCGGTCTGGTCGATCTGGTGCATCCGCGTGCGGCCGGGGCACCGCGGGCGCGGCATCTCGCACGCGGTGCTCGCAGGCGCCGTCTCGGGCGGGTTGCCGCGCGTCGTGATGCGCAAGCAGCTCGCTCCCCGCTGAAGGGGCCGATCGGCGCACACGCGATGCTCGGCCGAGCGCCCTACGGTGGGCGGATGGGTCGGCGGATGTTCGCGGCGGTCGTGCCGCCCGAGGACGTGCGGGAGGATCTCGCCGAGTTCCTCGACGTGCGCGAAGGGCTGCGCTGGACGCCGCCGGACCGCATGCATCTCACGCTCGCGTTCCTCGCCGACGTGCCGGAGCGCATCCTCGAGCCCCTCGAGGAGCGGCTCGCGAGCGCGGTGGCCGGCGCCCTGCCGTTCGAGTGCTCGCTCGCGGGCGCAGGCGCGTTCCCGCACCCCGATCGGCCGGCCGTGCTCTGGCTCGGCGTCGGCGAGGGCGGCGACGAGCTCGAGCGGCTCGCCCGCCGCGTGCGTGACGGCGCGAACGCCGCGGGCGCGCCGCCGGACGGCAAGCGCTTCACGCCGCACGTGACGCTCGCGCGCCCGCCGCGCGATCGCAGCGCCCTGCGCTGGCTGCGCGTGCTCGACACCTATCGCTCGCGCCGCTGGAGGGTCGACGAGGTAGAGCTCATCGATTCACAGCTGCTCGGCCAGGGCAGGCGGCCGCTGCACGAGACGGTCGCGCGGCTGCCGCTCGGCGGCTGAGCGTCACGCCTTCGCCGCGACCTCCATCTGGGCCCACGGCGAGCCGTACTCGCCGAGCAGGTCGAGGAACGGCTTGGGCGGCATCGTCTCCGGGCCGAGCACGCCGGCGCCCGACCACTCGCCGCGCGCGAGCAGCTCGAGCGCGATCACCGGGTTGATCGCCGTCTGCCAGACGACGCACTGGTGGCCGTACTCGGCCATCGACCACTCGTTGTCGACCACGTGGTAGAGGTACGTCGAGCGCGGCTGCCCGTCCTTGCCGGTGCCGCGCACCCACACGCCCGCGCACGTCTTGCCCGTCATGATCGGGCCGATCGTCGCCGGGTCGGGCAGCACCGCGGCGACGACGTCGCGCGGGCTCACCTCGACGCCACCGACCTTCACCTTGTCGGTGCGGTCGAGCCCGAGCGTGTTGAGGGTGCGCAGCACGCCGATGAACTCCTCGCCGAGCCCGTACTTGAAGGTGACGCGGTCGGCCTCGAGCCAGCGCGGCATCATGAGCACCTCCTCGTGCTCGACGTTGACGCACTCGACCGGCCCGATGCCCTCGGGGAAGTCGAACACCTCCGGCTCGCTGAACGGCTCGGTCGTGTACCAGCCGCCGTCGACCTCCTGCCGCGAGCGCTCCCAGATGACCGGCGGGTTGAGGCACTCCTCGATCGTCGTCCAGATCGAGAACGAGGGCGCGAAGATCTCGTTCCCGTGCTCGTCGTGCACCGCGAGGTTCGCGCCGTCGCGCGTGCCGAGCTCGTCGATGTGGTCGAAGAGCTCGTCGGCCGCGTAGCGGGCGAGCACGTTCGAGAGCCCCGGCTCGACGCCGATCCCGACGAGCGCGAGCCGCCCGGCCGCCTCCCACTCCCCCGACTTCGCGAACTGCTCGTCGCCGAGCTTGAGCCCGACCTTCCGGTACGGGTCCTCCGGGTGGCGCTTCGAGAGGCTCATCGCCATGTCGAGGTAGTCGGCGCCGGCGGCGAGCGCGCCGTCGAAGATCGGCATCACGAAGCGCGGATCGACCGCGTTCATCACGTGCGTGATGCGGTGCTCCCGGCAGAGCGCCGCGACGGACTCGGGGTCGGATGCGTCCACTTGCGCGGCCGTGAAGCGCGCGTCGGCCGCGGCGGCGCGCTCCGCGCGCGACGCGTCGTAGTCGGCGATCACGAGGGCCTCGAAGAAGTCGCGCCGGGCGGCGATCGCCGCGAACGCGCCGCCGACCCCTCCGGCTCCGATCAGCAGGATCCGCATGGACTCACCCCTCCGACCGGCGTCGCACACGGATGCCGGCTGGCCCAGACTGTAGCGCAGCGGCGACGGAATCAGTATCGTCTGGCAGCAGAAGCAGCGGATGCGTCACCCATGGCGGGTGATGACCACGGTATCCGCCGAAAGCGCGACGAGGAGCACCAGTGAGCGAAGACACCATCGCGGCGCGGCCGCCCGCTCCGCAGTCGGGGCTGAAGCCGAACGCCATCGGCTTCTTCGACGCCATGGTCATCGGCCTCGCGTCGACCTCCCCCGCCTACACGATCGCGGCGATCATCGGCGGGCTCGTGCTCTTCAGCGGCGTGCACGCCCCGGGCATCATGCTCGCGAGCTTCATCCCGATGCTGCTCATCGCATCCGCCTTCTACTACTTGAACACCGTCGACCAGGACTGCGGCACGACCTTCTCGTGGGTCACGCGAGCGATGGGACCGTGGCTCGGCTGGATCGGCGGCTGGGCGATCGCCATGACCGGCGTGCTCATCGTCGGCTCGCTCGCCGAGGTCGGCGTGCGCTACTCGCTGCTCACGTTCGGCCTCGAGGACGCCGCCTACGACCCGGTGCTCATCCGCGTGCTGACCGTCGTGCTCATCCTCGTGATGACGGCGATCTGCGTCTGGGGCACCGAGATCTCTGCCCGGCTGCAGAACGTGCTGATCGTCTTCCAGGTGCTCTCGCTCCTCGCGTTCGCGGTCGTCGCGTTCGCGCTCGTGTTCTCGGGCAACTCGCCGTTCGACTCGCTCACGCCGTCGTGGGAGTGGCTCAACCCCTTCGGCGGCGGCTGGGAGGGCGTGACCGCCGGCCTGCTGCTCGGCGTCTTCGCCTACTGGGGCTGGGAGTCGGCCGTCAACCTCACCGAGGAGACGACCAACTCGTCGCAAGCACCCGGCAAGGCCGCCATCTGGTCGACGATCGTGCTGCTCGCGACCTACCTCTCGGTGACGATCGCGGTCGTCGCGCTCGCCGGCGACGCGTTCCTCGCCGAGAACGCCGACGAGGAGGACGCGATCTTCCAGGTGCTCGCGAGCGAGACCATGGGCCCGTGGGCGTGGGTCGTGATGCTCTCGGTCGCCACCTCCGCGATCGCCTCGACCCAGACGACGATCATCCCCGCTTCGCGCACCGGCCTCAGCATGGCCCGTCGCGGCGCGCTGCCCAAGACCTTCGGGCACATCCACCCCCGCTTCCGCACCCCCGACGTCTCGACGTGGTGGGTCGCGGGCATCGCGATCGCCTACTACCTCGTCGTGGGCCTGCTGAGCGAGACGGCGCTGTGGGACACGCTCACGGCGCTCGGCCTCCTCATCGCCTTCTACTACGCGCTCACCGGCATCGCGTGCGCCGTCTACTTCCGCAAGCGGCTCACGCGCAGCGCCAAGAGCTTCCTGCTCATCGGCGTCGGGCCCGTACTCGGCTCGCTCATGCTCCTCTGGCTGCTCGTCGCCGCGATCATCGACTACGGCAACCCCGAGAACTCCTACACCGAGACGCCGTGGTTCGGCGTCGGCCCGCCCCTCGTGATCGGCGTGGGCATCTTCCTCACCGGCATCGTGCTCATGATCGTCTGGTACTTCCGCGACCGCCGCTTCTGGGCGGAGCGGCCGAGCACGGCCGAGCAGCCCATCGTGCGCATCGACGCGACGACGGGCCGCAGGGAGGGGACGGACGCATGACGATCGCGCTCGGCTACGACGAGTCGCCCGGCGCGCGCGCCGCGCTGCCCGTCGCGATCGACATCGCGCGCCGCTTCGGCGAGCGGCTCGTGATCGTCTACGGCACCGCGCCGCCCGGATCGCTCGGCGAGGAGGCGCGCAGCCACGAGGCGGCGCTGCGGCAAGCGGGCAACGAGGCCGCCGGCCACGCCCTCGCCGAGGCGAGGGCGGCGGGGGTGGATGCGGTGGTCGAGCTGGTCTCGGAGCGCCCGGCCCCTGCCCTCCTCGACGCCGCCGAGCGGCACGACGCGCGACTCATCGTCGTCGGCACGTGGGGCGAGAGCCCCATGCGCGGCGCGATCCTCGGCTCGACGCCGCACAAGCTGCTGCACCTGAGCACCCGCCCGGTGCTGTGCGTGCCCGCGCTCGAGTGACGCGACGCATCCGCTCCCCCGTCCCGACGCATCCGCTCACCCCGACCGACACCGACACCGACTCGACACCGACGAAGGACCGACACGCATGAGCACGCCCGCCGACCACCTGTGGATGCACTTCACCCGGATGGCGGACGCCGACCGGGCGCCCGTCATCGTGCGCGGGGAGGGCGCCTACATCTGGGACGACCGCGGCAAGCGCTACCTCGACGGGCTCGCCGGCCTGTTCGTCAACCAGCTCGGGCACGGCCGCGCCGACCTCGCGGCGGTCGCGGCGAAGCAAGCGGAGACGCTCGCCTTCTTCCCCGTCTGGTCGTACGCGCACCCGAGCGCGATCGAGCTCGCCGACAAGCTCGCGTCGCTCACGCCCGGCGACCTCAACCGAGTCTTCTTCACCTCCGGCGGCGGCGAGGCGGTCGAGAGCGCGTGGAAGCTCGCGAAGAACTACTTCCGCCTGACGGGCAAGCCGCAGAAGCACAAGGTCATCAGCCGCGCGATCGCCTACCACGGCACGACGCACGGGGCGCTGTCGATCACGGGGCTCCCGGGCCTCAAGCAGATGTTCGAGCCGCTCGTGCCCTCGACGTTCCGCGTGCCGAGCACGAACATCTACCGCGCGCCCGTGCACCGCGACGACCCCGAGGCGTTCGGCCGCTGGGCGGCCGACCAGATCGCGGTCGCGATCGAGCAGGAGGGGCCCGAGACGGTCGCGGCGGTCTTCCTCGAGCCGGTGCAGAACTCGGGCGGCTGCTTCCCGCCGCCGCCGGGCTACTTCCAGCGCGTGCGCGAGATCTGCGATCAGTACGACGTGCTGCTCGTCTCGGACGAGGTGATCTGCGCGTTCGGCCGGCTCGGCACGATGTTCGGCGCCGAGCGCTACGGCTACCAGCCCGACATCATCACGTGCGCGAAGGGGCTCACGTCTGGCTACGCGCCGCTCGGCGCGATGATCGCGAGCGACCGGCTCTTCGAGCCCTTCGCCGAGCCGGGCGCGATGTTCGCGCACGGCTACACGTTCGGCGGCCACCCGGTCGCGACCGCGGTCGGCCTCGCGAACCTCGAGGCGTTCGAGCGCGAGGGCGTGCTCGAGCACGTGCGGGCGAACGAGGGCGCGTTCCGCGCGACGCTCGAAGGCCTCACCGACCTGCCCATCGTCGGCGACGTGCGCGGCGACGGCTACTTCTACGGCATCGAGCTCGTGAAGGACAAGGAGTCGCGCGAGACCTTCGACGACGACGAGGCGGAGCGGCTGCTGCGCGGCTTCCTCTCGACGGCGCTGTTCGACGCCGGGCTCTACTGCCGGGCCGACGACCGCGGCGACCCCGTCATCCAGCTCTCTCCCCCGCTCATCTGCGATCGGTCGCACTTCGACGAGATGGGGCAGATCCTGCGGAGCGTGCTCTCGGAGGCGTGGTCGCACCTGTGAGCCTGCCCGACAGCCACGACAAGGCGATCATCGCCGAGCTGCAGCGCGACGGCCGTGCCTCGTACGCGGCGATCGGGCACGCCGTCGGCCTGAGCGAGACCGCGGTGCGCAACCGCGTGAAGCGGTTGACGGATGCGGGGGTCATGCAGATCGTGGCCGTCACCGACCCGATGCAGCTCGGCTTCGCGCGCCAGGCGATGATCGGCATCCGCGCCTCCGGCGCGCTCGAGCCGGTCGCGGAGGCGCTCGCGGCGCTGCCGGAGGTCGACTACGTCGTCATCACGGCGGGCAGCTACGACGTGCTGGCCGAGGTCGTGTGCGAGAGCGACGCCCACTTGCTCGATCTCGTCTCCAACCGCATCCGACAGATCGACGGCGTGCGCGAGACCGACACGCTCATGTACTTGAAGCTGCAGCAGCAGACGTACGCGTGGGGCGTGCGCTGAGGCGCAGTGCCCGGCGCTGCGTCAGGCGCGCTGCAGGTAGTGCCGCACGCGGTCGTCGCGCTCGACCAGGTAGCGGTCGTCCTCCGGGTAGTAGACGGCGCGCTCTGGGTCGTCGCTCGCGAACGCGATGACCGCCGCCATCGACTCCCAGCGCGAGACGGTCGTGATCTCGGTGTGGCCGTCGCCGAGGTCGCGCGTGAGGATCCACGCGTCGAGGTTGCCGGGCGTCGAGCGGTAGGCCTCCATGCCGGTGCGCTCGACGTAGTCGACGTACTCCTCGCGGTCCTGCGTGCGCACGGCGCCGGTCCACACCCGCACGACCGGCTGCTGCTCGCTCATGCCGCGACGCTACTCCTCACGGCAGGATCGGGCAGTGCCAGGCGCGCTCGCGCCGCCCGACGCGTCCAGCCCTCGCTCGACTGCGATCGAGGGTGGTGCTCCGGGTTCCGGCACGGCAGGATGCGGCGCCATGGGGATCGTCAGCTGCGACATCGGCGTCTCGGTCGACGGCTTCGTCGCGGGGCCGTCGCAGAGCCGCGAGGAGCCGCTCGGCGTCGGCGGCGAGGACCTGCACCGCTGGATGTTCGAGGCGCCTGAGGAGAACCGCGAGGAGATCGACGCGATCCTCGGGCACGGCGCCTACATCATGGGCCGCAACATGTTCGGGCCGATCCGCGGGCGGTGGAACGAGCCGTGGGACGGCTGGTGGGGGCGGGAGCCGCCGTACCGCGCGCCGGTGTTCGTGCTCACCCACCACCCGCGGGAGCCGATCGGGATGGCGAGCGGCACGGTCTTCCACTTCGTCACCGACGGGGTCGAGGCGGCGTTCGCGCGAGCGCGCGAAGCGGCCGGCGAGCGCTCGATCTCGATCGCGGGCGGCGCGAGCACGGTCGACCAGTGCCTCGCGGCGGGACTCATCGACGAGCTGCGGCTGCACGTCGCGCCGATCGTGCTCGGGGCCGGCGAGCGGCTCTTCGTGCGCTCGGGCGATGTGCGGCTCGAGACGGTCTCGGCGCGCGCGAACCCGCTCGTCGCGCACGTCACCTACCGCGTCGTGCGCGACGCAGCTCGCTCAGGCTGAGCCGGTGCCGCTCTGCTGGTCGCGGAGGCGCTCGATGTGCTCCGACGCCTCGGCCTTCGTCAGGTCCGCGGGCAGCTCCTCGCCGGCCTGGCGCGCGAGCGTGTCGAGGTAGGAGCGCTGCGCCTCGGTCATCGGGTCGTCGCCGCTGACCCAGTCGGAGGGGTCCTTCTGCAGGTTGCCCTGCTGCGCGTCGCCGGTCGCGCCGATCGTCTCGCGCTCCTGGCCGGTCGCTCGCAGCTCGGGCATCGTCGCGTCGCTCATCGGTGTGTCCTCCTTCTCTGGCGGCGCCGCCGCTCGGCGGGCCGTGCGCGGCACTCTAGGCCGCGTGGCCGAGAGCGGGCTCCGCGCCATCTCGCCGCGCGTGCGCCGAGCGCAGCGGACCCCTTCCGCCGAACGGGACCCGATATGTCGGGTCCGACTGGGCGGAAGGGGTCCGGTTCAGCGGGTCAGTCGGCGATCTTCGCCACCAGACGGCCGACGACGGCGCCGTCAGCCGTCCCGTCGCTCGCGTAGCACTCCTCTCATGGCCTTTCGAGCTCGCTCGTATGCCGTGGCGCCGTCGATTCCCGCTGCCGGCACCCGGATGAGCCCCCAGCCGTGCTCCGGAGCCAGCAAGTCGCGCAGGAGGTCGTTGTACGCGCGCTGACGCCCGCGCGAGTACGCGCCGGGGAAGCCCTTGGCGACCTTCGAAGCGCGGTACGCATCCGCCTTCGCTGCCCAAGCAGCGCACAGCGATGCGTAGCTCGCGCGGTCGATCGTCGAGCGACCGTCCACGTGCTGCAGCGTCTGCAGACGGAACGATGTGAAGTGCTGGAACTCATCCACCTCCACCATCGTCCGCGTCGGCAGGTGGACGAGGTCGTTCGGCAGCGAGCGCAGCTGCTTCGCCGCCTGCGCGTCGGCATCGCCGCCGAGCGCTGCGAAGGCCGCCGCGAGCCGGTCGAGCACGCCCTCCGAGATCCCCCACACGGCAAGGTGTCCGCGGGTCGTCAGCCAAGGAACGCGCGGCATGGGCACGAGCTCGATCCCGTCAGCCGCGGCCGCGGCCGCGACGGCTCGTTCGACGTCTCCGACCGGCATGTGCCGCCCTTCCGCTCAGAGCTCAGCGACGCGTCCGGCTTCCACATGCCAGCGACGGTCGACGCGCACGGATTCCAGCATCCGCCGGTCGTGCGTCACGAGCAAGAGCGTGCCATCGTAGGTCTCGAGCGCCTGCTCGAGCTGCTCGATCGCGGGCAGGTCGAGGTGATTGGTCGGCTCGTCGAGCACGAGCAGGTTGACGCCGCGCGCCTGCAGCAGCGCCATCGCGGCGCGCGTGCGCTCGCCGGGCGAGAGCTCGTCGACGGGACGTCCGACGTGGTCGGCGCGCAGCCCGAACTTCGCGAGCAGGGTGCGCACCTCGCCCGACGCCAGCTCCGGCACGAGCGACTCGAACGCATCCGCCAGTGGTCGCGAGCCCGCGAGCAGCGAGCGCGCCTGGTCGATCTCGCCCACCTGCACGCTCGAGCCGAGGCTCGCCGATCCCTCGTCGGGCTCCCGGCGGCCGAGCAGCGCGCGCAGCAGCGTCGACTTGCCGGCGCCGTTCGGCCCCGTGATGCCGATCCGCTCCCCCGCGTTCACCTGCAGCGACACGGGCCCGAGCGTGAACGCGCCCTGCCGCACGACCGCGCCGTTGAGGGTCGCGACGACCGTGCTCGAGCGCGGCGCAGCGCCGATCTCGAACTGCAGCTGCCACTCCTTGCGCGGCTCCTCGACCTCCTCGAGCCGCGCGATGCGGCTCTCCATCTGCCGCACCTTCTGCGCTTGCTTCTCGCTCGACTCCGTCATCGCGCGGCGGCGGTTCTTGTCGTTGTCGGGCGCCTTCTTCATGGCGTTGCGCACGCCCTGGCTCGACCACTCGCGCGTCCGGCGCGCGCGGGCGACGAGGTCGGCCTTCTGGTCGGCGAACTCCTCGTACTGCTCCCGGGCGTGCCGGCGGAGCGTCGCCCGCTCCTCGAGGTACGAGTCGTAGCCGCCGCCGTAGATGCGGTTCGACGACTGCGCGAGGTCGAGCTCGAGCACGCGCGTGACGCAGCGCGCGAGGAACTCGCGATCGTGGCTCACGAGCACGACGCCGCCGCGCAGCCCCCGCACGAACGACTCGAGCCGCTCGAGCCCATCGAGGTCGAGGTCGTTCGTCGGCTCGTCGAGCAGCACGATGTCGAAGCGGCTCAGCAGCAGCGCCGCGAGCCCGACGCGCGCCGCCTGCCCGCCGGAGAGCGAGGTCATGAGTGCCTGCTCGATCGGCTGGCCCTCGAGCTCGAGGCCGAGGTCTGCGAGCACGATCGGCGTGCGCTCCTCGAGATCGGCCGCGCCGCTCGCGAGCCAGCGTTCGAGGGCGGATGCGTAGGTGTCGGCCGGGTCGGTACCGGCCGGCGCGAGCGAGGGGTCACCCGAAGAGGGATGGGCCAGCGCCTCCGCGGCAGCGTCCATCTCGCGCGTCGCGGCTGCGCAGCCGGTGCGGCGCGCGATGTAGTCGACGACGGTCTCGCCCGGGACCCGCTCGTGCTCCTGCGGCAGCCAGCCGACGAAAGCGTCGGCCGGCGCGAGCGACACGGTGCCGGCCTGCGGCTCGTCGACGCCCGCGAGGATCCGCAGCAGCGTCGACTTCCCCGCGCCGTTGGCCCCGACCACGCCGACGACATCGCCGGGTGCGACGGTGAGGTCGAGGGAGTCGAAGAGCGTGCGGTGGCCGTGGCCGCCGGCCAGCCCCTGCGCGACGAGGGTTGCGGTCATCCCGCCATCCTCCCAGCCGCAGGTACCCGGCGCTCGTCCACAGGCACCGCCGGTGCTCGCTCCTGCGCTCGTGGAACCCGGCACAGTGCCGGACATGACGAACATCACGCGCGACGACCTCGTCGCACACCTGCCAGGCGATCCGCTGCCGCGACGCCACGGCAAGCCGTGGACGGAGGAGGACTACCGCGCGGTCATGCGCGCGATCCGCGACGGCGGCTCGCTCGACGAGATCGCCGCTCGCGTCGGTCGCACCGAGCAGGGCCTGCGAGGCCAGCTGCACCGCATGCTGCCCGCCGACGAGCGGCACCTGGCCGCCGACCTCGTGCTGCCGCGGCTGCGCCAGCTCGACGCGAACGGCGACTACGACTGGCTCGCGGCACTCGCGCAGCGCCTCCCATCGCCGTGGGAGGCGCAGCGCGAGGCGGAGGCGGCGCGCGCCGAGCGAGGCATCCCAGCGCTGGAGGATGCCGAGCTCCTGGCGCTGGCGTTCGCGGTCGCCGTCGCCAGGAGCGCCGACATGGAGCTCGCAGCGGTCCGTCGGCAGCTCGGTCGCGAGCTGCTCAGGCGCGGCATCGACGCTCGATTCCGCCAACGCGTCGCGGCCGAGATCGACGCCGCGAGCGACCTGCTGGGTGACGGTGATCCGTACGGATGGCCGGAGCGCTACTGATCCGCAGCAGTGCGGCGCGGCGGTGTCACACCGCCTCGATCGGCAGCCAGTACTCGCACGTCGCGTGCGACTGGGTGAGCTCGAGGTACCGCAGGATCGATGGGCCGGGGCGCAGCCGCCACGGGTTCGACGGGAACCAGTCGGTCGCGGTCGCGGCCATCATCGACTGCAGCGCGTCGGGGAACGGTCCGCTCGAGCGGAAGACCGCCCACGTGCCGGCGTCCACCCGCACGACGTCGAGGTCGCCGGAAACCTCGGAGCCGGCTCCCATCGCGACGCCGTGCAGGTAGGTCAGTGGCGAGCCTTCCGGCGCGTCGGGCTCGATGTCCGCCATGACGGCGAGGATCCCGCCTGGCTCGGCGTCGCCGAGACCCTTGAGCCGCACGTGCTCCTCGGGCGGGAGCGAGGCGATGTGCGCCTGGATGTGCGGGTTCACCCCGCGATGGATGAGTGGCACTTCGACCGCGTGGCCGACGAGGGCCAGGGCGGCGCTGTCGACGATGGTGACGTCCATGGGGGTGCTCCCTTCGACGCTCAGGCGGAACCTGAGCATGGGTTGTGTGCTGAGCGGACCACCGCTGCGACGCGCCTCCGCCGGCTCAGCGTGCCGATCCTGGTCCTCCTTCCGCACTCCATCGTGATCGCGAGCCCGACAGCGCACCCGCTGATCGGTGCCCGGCTCGATCGTCGATCGCGACAGTGGTCGCGCGGGCACGTCGACGAGCGACCGGGCACACTCGAGGCATGGACGATCTGCTCGTGCCGCCCGGCCCCGGCGCCCCGCGTGGCCTGCGCGTGCCCGCGACCGAGCTCGTCGAGCAGTTCTCCCGGTCGTCGGGCCCCGGCGGGCAGGGTGTCAACTCCGCCGACTCCCGCGTGCAGCTGAGCCTCGACCTCGGGGCGACCACGGCACTCGACGACGATCAGCGCCGCCGGGCGCTCGACCGCCTCGCGCCGCGCCTCGCGGGCACGGTGCTCACCATCAGCGCCTCGGAGCATCGCTCGCAGCTCGACAACCGCGTGGCTGCCAGGCGCCGCCTCGCGGACCTGCTCCGCGACGCCGTCGTGCCGCAGCGGGCGCGCCGCGCGACCCGCCCGACGCGCGGCTCCCAGCGGCGCCGGGTCGAGGCGAAGCTGCGGCGATCCGCGACCAAGCAGAACCGCCGCCCTCCCCGCCCCGAGTGACACGCCGGGATGTCAGCGGCCACGGCTAGCCTGGCCCGACGACCCGGTCTGGAGGAGGGGATCCCGCATGCAGCCATCGCGCGCCGACAGCATCGCTGAGCGCCGCCGCGAGGTGCTCGCGCGGCTCGAGGAGGTCGAGCGCGAGCTCGTGGAGCTGCGACGGATGCGGGAGGGATTGAACGACGACGACGAGCACGACCCCGACGGCGTCTCCCTCTCCTCCGAGTGGTCGCGACTCGAAGGGCTCCGGCAGACGCAGCGCGAGGCACTGGCCGCGATCGACGAAGCGAGCGCCCGGCACGAGCGAGGCGAGGACTCGCTGTGCAGTGTCTGCGGCGAGCCGATCGCGCCCGAGCGGCTCGAGGCGCGACCCCAGGCGACGACGTGCATCGACTGCGCTCGCCGCCTCGAGGCCTGAGCGCGCGACTCGCGCTCGCGCTGGGGCCGCGCAAAGCAGCGGGTTGTAGCCTGTCTCCGTGCGACGCAACGCGAGCCGGGAGGCCCCCGACGGTCATAGTCCGAACGCCCAGGTGACCCTGGGCGCGCCCCAGTCCGCGGAGCTCCGCCGATGAGCGCGGATCTCGCGACGAACATCGCCCTCGTCGTGGCGTTCGTCCTGATCGGCGGCGTGTTCGCCGCCACGGAGATGGCGCTCGTCACCCTTCGCGAGGGTCAGATCAACGCACTCGCTGCTCGCGGCAAGCGCGGCGCGAAGGTCGCGGCGCTCGCCCGCAACCCCAACACCTTCCTCTCCGCGGTCCAGATCGGCGTCACCGTCGCGGGCTTCGCCTCGGCCGCCTTCGGCGCCTCGTCGATCGCGCCGTACGTCACGCCGCTGCTGACGCAGCTCGGCTTGAGCGAGCAGGTCGCCGGCACGGCCGCGACCCTCGTGCTCACCCTCGCGATCGCCTACCTCTCGCTCGTGCTCGGCGAGCTCGCACCCAAGCGCCTCGCGATCCAGCGCAACACGGCGTTCGCCTACGCGATCGCGCCCATCCTGAACGGCTTCGCGATCGTCATGAAGCCCGTCATCTGGTTCCTGTCCGTCTCGACCAACCTCATCGTGCGCCTGCTCGGCGGCGATCCCCACAAGACGGGAGAGGAGATGACGGAGGAGGAGCTGCGCGACATGGTCTCGAGCCACGCCGGCTTCCCCGACGAGGAGCGGCGGATCCTGGACGACGTGCTGTCGCTCCGCGACCGCCAGCTCAGCGAGGTCATGCGGCCGCGACCCGAGGTCGCCGCGCTCGACGGCACCGCGACCATCGAGCAGGCAGCAGCCTCCGTGCGCGAGCTGCCGTACTCGCGCTATCCGCTCATCGATCGCGGCATCGACGACATCACCGCGTTCGTCCACGTGCGTGACCTCTTCGACGCGCTCCAGGACCGCTCGGCCGCGACCCTCGACGACATCGGCCGACCGATCCCCTACTTCCCGGCGACCGCCCGCGTGCTGCCGACGCTCGCGACGATGCGGGCCGAGGGGCACCACATCGCGGTCATCATCGACGAGTACGGCGGCACCGACGGCATCGTCACGCTCGAGGATCTCCTCGAGGAGGTCGTCGGCGAGATCTTCGACGAGTACGACACCGAGACCGGGCCGAGCGAGCTCTCGACGGAGGGCGGCACGGTCGACGGCCGACTCAACTTCCAGGACTTCGAGGAGGCGACGGGCGTGCGGCTGCCCAGCAGCTCCGCCGACACCGTCGCCGGCTTCGTGCTCGAGCGGCTCGGGCGCCTGGCGAAGGTCGGCGACGTCGTGGGGATCGACGGCGCGGTGCTGAAGGTCACGGCGCTCGACCGGCATCGCATCGCCGAGCTCTTCGTCACGCCCGTCGTCGACCCCGATCCCGAGGGCGAGACGCGCTCCGAGCCGTGACGCCGCGGCCCCTGGCGGCGCGATCGAGGAGACGGCTACGCTCCCGTCATGCTGAAGGCGGGCGCGACCCACGACGCGTGGGCGCCGGCGGTCATCGCCGCGGTGCTCGCGGCGCTCGGCGCGGTCTCGCTGCAGGTCGCGGCGGTGATGGACCTCCTGCCGCAGGCGCCGGTCGAGCTGACGTGGCTGCTGGGTTGGGTGCTGCTCGCGTGGTCGATCCCCGCGGTGGTCGCCGCGCTGCTCGCGGCGTGGCGTGCGCGGGGCGCGACGAGCCCGCCGCTGGCGCCGAGTTTGCTCGCCATCGGGGCAGCTATCGTCGCCCTCGCGGTCGCGGTGGCGCTCCACCCGCCCTTCGGCGCCGGCGTCGGCATCGGCTGACGCTGCCCAGAACGGCGAGAGCCCCTCTCGCAGTCGCTGCGGAGGGGCATTCGCGTGGCCTTCGTCCAAGGCATCGGGCGCCCCAGGAGTTCCGGGATCGATGATGTCGTGCCTCGCTGGGAGCGGACCGAGTGGTGCCTGAGACCGCTGCTCGGGCGGATGGGGTACCCACCGCCCGTCGGCAGGTCGCCTGCTCCTCCGCCTTCGCGAGCGAGATCGAGGCTGCGCGGATGCCGCGCAGCACCCTGAGCGCCCTCTCGCTCAGCGCGCCAGCGCCGCCGCGAGGTACGGCGCGGTGCGGCTCGTCCGGCTCGCCGCCACCTGCTCTGGGGTGCCCTCCGCGACCACCCGGCCGCCCGCATCCCCCGACCCCGGACCGAGGTCGATCACCCAGTCGGCCTCGGCGACGATGCGCATGTCGTGCTCGACCATGATGACGGTGCTGCCGCCGTCGACGAGGTGGTGCAGGTGCTGCAAGAGCCGGTCGGCGTCGGCCGCGTGGAGCCCGGAGGTCGGCTCGTCGAGCAGGTAGAGCGTGTCGCCGCGCTGGCCCCGCTGCAGCTCGGCGGCGAGCTTGACGCGCTGCGCCTCGCCGCCGGAGAGCTGGGTCGCGGGCTGGCCGAGGGCGACGTAGCCGAGCCCGACGTCGAGCAGCGCGTCGAGGTGCCGGTTGACCTCCGCGTCGTCGGTGAGGGATGCGCGGGCGTCGCGCACGCTCATCGCCAGCACATCCGCGATCGAGCGGCCATCGAGCCCGATCTCGAGCGTCTCGGCGTTGTAGCGGGTGCCGCCGCACGTCGTGCACGGCGCGTGCACCGTCGGCAGGAAGAGCAGCTCGACCTCCATCGTCCCTTCGCCCTTGCACGTCGGGCACCGCCCGGCGGGCAGGTTGAACGAGAACCGGCTCGGGGCGTAGCGGCGACGCCGCGCCTCGGGGGTCGCGGCGAACAGGGCGCGGACGCGGTCGAAGAGCCCCGTGTAGGTCGCGACGTTCGAGCGCGAGGTGCGGCCGATCGGCCGCTGGCTCACCTGCACGACGCGGCGCAGCCGCCCCGCTGGGCCGCGCGCGCTGCCGGTCGTCTCGGCCTCGCCGCGCTGCGTGAGCGGGTCGGCGACGGGAGCGCTCTCGTCGAGAACCGCGGCATCGTCCACCTCGCTCGCGAGGCTCGCCCGCAGCAGCTCGGGGAGCGCCTGGACGACGAGCGTCGACTTCCCAGAGCCCGAGACACCGGTGACGGCGGTGAGCGCGCCGAGCGGGAACGCGACCGAGAGGTCCTGCACGTTGTGCCGGGAGACGCCCTTCAGCTCGAGCGCCCCATCGCCCTGCCGGCGCTCGCGCCGTTCGTTGCTCGGCGTCGGTGCGTCGAACAAGTAGCGGCGGGTGACGGACGCATCCGCTGCTCGGAGCCCGTCGATCGGCCCGGAGTAGACGACCTCGCCGCCCTCGGAGCCAGCGCCCGGGCCGATGTCGACGATCCAGTCGGCCTCGCGGATGACGTCGAGCGAGTGCTCGACGAAGAAGACGGAGTTGCCGGTGTCGCGCAGCCGCCGGAGGATGCCCAGCAGCGACTCGGTGTCGGCGGGGTGCAGGCCGGCGGAGGGCTCGTCGAGCACGAAGACGACGCCGAAGAGCTGCGACAGCACTTGCGTCGCGAGGCGCATGCGCTGCAGCTCACCGGAGGAGAGGGATGCGGTCGTGCGGTCGAGCGAGAGGGAGCCGAGCCCGAGGTCGATGATGGGCGCGAGGCGGGCGAGCAGGTCGGAGACCAGGCGGCGAGCGGCGAGCAGCTGCTCGGGATGCTCGTCGCCACCCCCGCGCGGCCGCCAGCCCGGCTCGAGCACGCCCTGCAGCAGGGCCGCGACGTCGCGAAGCGGCGTCGCGGCGAGCTCCGTGATGGCGAGCCCCTCGAACGTGACCGCGAGCGCCTCCCCCTTCAGCCGGCGACCGCCGCACTCGGGGCACGCGACGCTCACCATGAACGACGCGGCGCGCTCGCGCATCCGTGCGCTCTTCGAGCCCGCGAACGTGTTCAGCACGTAGCGGCGCACGCCCTGGAAGGTGCTCATGTAGCGCGGCGGGGTGCCGTCGGCGATCGCCTGCCGCACCTCGGCGGGGCCGCGGTCGGTGTAGATCGGCACCTGTGGCGACTCGTCGGTGTAGAGCGCCCAGTCGCGCTGCTCGCGCGGCAGCTCGCGCCACGGCACGTCGATGTCGTAGCCGAGCGAGATGAGGCTGTCGCGCAGCTGCTTGCCGTGCCACGCCGTCGGCCAGGCGGCGAGCGCGCCCTCGCGGATCGTGAGGGATGCGTCGGGCACCATGAGCGACTCGGGCACGTCGTGCACCTGGCCGAGCCCGTGGCACGTCGGGCACGCGCCCTGCACGGTGTTCGTGGAGAAGTCCTCCGCGTAGAGCATCGGCGCGCCGGGCGGGTAGGTGCCGACGCGCGAGTAGAGCATGCGGACGACGTTCGAGATCGAGGTGGCGCTGCCGACGGTCGAGCGCGCCGAGCCGCCCGAGCGCTGCTGCGGCAGCGCGACCGCCGGCGGCAGACCGTCGATCGCGTCGACGTCGGGCACCCCGACCTGGCTCATCAGCCGGCGGGCGTAGGGCGCGACGGATTCGAAGTAGCGGCGCTGCGACTCGGCGTAGATCGTGCCGAACGCGAGCGAGCTCTTGCCCGACCCGGAGATGCCGGTGAACGCGACGAGCGCGTCCCGCGGGATGTCGAGGTCGACGCTCCGCAGGTTGTGCTCTCGAGCACCGCGCACCCGCACTCGATCACGACCGTCCTGCGCTCTGCTCGCCAGTGCATCCATCACGCCAGCCTCTCGCGAAGCCCCCGCGAGCATGCTGAGCACGGCGGACGGATGCGTCGTGCGGGCCTGGCGTGCCGTGGGCGCCGGTCGAGTCCTACTAGGAACCCTGGACGGAGCCGGCGCCTCCAGGCCGTCGCGCGCGCCACCGCATCGCGACGGCCTGCATCGCCGATTGCGGCACCTCCACGAACAGGAGCACCGGGACGACGAGCCAGTTCCTCATAGCGCCGAGACTACGGGGCCGCTCAGCCCACGGCGCGGTGGATCGCGCGCAGCCGCTCCATCGCCTCGCGCACGAGCGTCGGGTCGGTACCGCGCACGACGATGTTCGTGCCGAAGACGGCGCCGTCGCGGAACGGGTAGGAGCCGATGCTGAGCTCCGGCATCGCGGCGGCGAGATCGCGCAACGGATCGGCGATGCGGCCCTCCCCCACCTCGAAGCGCAGCTCCTCGGAGACGACGGGCCGTCCCGCCTCGAGCCGCGGCAGCACCGCGTCGAGCATCGCGACGAAGATCGCGGGCACGCCGGCCATGACGTGCACGTTGCCGATGCGGAAGCCCGGTGCACCGCTGATGCGGTTGTCGATGAGCTCCGCACCGTGCGGGACGCGCGCCATCCGCAGGTGCGCATCGGTCAGCGTGCGCCCGGGCCCGACGGCCGCCTGCAGTGCCGCGCGGGCGTCGTCGCGCACCTCGGCGCCGACGCCGAACGCATCCGCGACCGCGTCCGCGGTGATGTCGTCGTGCGTGGGTCCGATGCCGCCGGAGGTGAAGACGTGGGTGTGCGCGGCGCTGAGATCGCGAAGCGCGGCGACGATGACGCCGTGGTCGTCGGGCACGACCCGGATCTCGCGCAAGTCGATGCCGACCTCGCCGAGCCGGCCGGCCAGGTGGTAGGCGTTCGCCTCGCGCGTGCGCCCGGAGAGGATCTCGTCACCGATCACGAGCATCGCGGCAGTCGGGTTCGTCATGGCTCCAGGGTGTCGTGCCGACCTGAGCGAGAGCAGTCGGCGCGCCCGTCAGTAGTGGTAGCGCGCCTGGAGGATGATCACGTCCTCCCCCTCGACGAGGTAGACCAGCCGGTGCTCGTCGGTGATGCGACGAGACCATGCACCGCGCGCCCCGTACTTCAGCTGCTCAGGCTTGCCGATGCCCTCGAAGGGGTCGCGCAGGCACGCATCGATCAGCGCGTTGATGCGCTTCAGGACGCGCCGGTCGGCCGTCTGCCAGAAGACGTAGTCCTCCCAGCCGGCGCTGTCCCAGACCAGTCGCACCTACACGTCGCGGTCGAGCTCGTGCGTCTCGGTGACGCCCGCGCGCGCACGCTCGTAGGCGTCGAGGAGCCGGCGAGCGTTCGCGGGAGAGCGGAAGAGATAGGCCGTCTCCTGCCAGGCCGCGTACTCGTCAGCGGCCATGAGCACGGCGTTGCCCTTCCGCGAGACGATCTCGACAGCCTCGCGGTCGTCGTTCACGCGCTCGATGAGCGGGAACAGCGTCTTGCGGGCCTCGCTCGCGCTGATGGACATCCAAGCACCTCCGACAGGCCGAATCGTACCAGCATACGGTACAAGACGGATCGCTGTGCGCTGCGATGGCCGTCCGGAGCCACGCCATCTCCCTCGACTCCGTCGTGCGCTGGGGTGTCCGCCTACACGTTGAAGCGGAACTCCACCACGTCGCCGTCGACCATCACGTAGTCCTTGCCCTCGATGCGCACCCGGCCGGCGGCCTTCGCCTCCGCCATCGAACCGTACTGGTCGAGGTCGGCGAACGAGACGACCTCCGCCTTGATGAAGCCGCGCTCGAAGTCGGTGTGGATGACACCCGCCGCCTGCGGCGCGGTCCAGCCCTTGCGGATCGTCCAGGCGCGCGACTCCTTGGGGCCGGCCGTCAGGTACGTCTGCAGACCGAGCGTGTCGAAGCCGATGCGGGCGAGCTGGTCGAGGCCCGACTCGTCCTGCCCGAGCGACTGCAGCAGCTCGAGGGCCTCGTCCTGGTCGAGGTCGATGAGCTCCGACTCGACCTGCGCGTCGAGGAAGACGGCCTTCGCCGGCGCGACGAGCGCCGCGAGCTCGGCCTTCTTCGCGTCGTCCGAGAGCACCGCCTCGTCGACGTTGAAGACGAACAGCTGCGGCTTCGCCGTCAGGAGGCCCAGCTCCCGGATCGGCGTGACGTCGAAGCCAGCCTGCGAGAGCGTCGTGCCGGCGTTCAGGATCGCCTGCGCCTCGACCGCCGCCGCGAGCACGGCCGGGTCGGCCTTCTTGCCGCGCACCTCCTTCTCGAGGCGCGGCACCGCCTTCTCGAGCGTCTGCAGGTCGGCGAGGATGAGCTCGGTGTTGATCGTCTCCATGTCGGATGCCGGGTCGACCTTGCCGTCGACGTGCACGACATCCGAGTCGCTGAAGCCGCGCACGACCTGCGCGATCGCATCGGCCTCGCGGATGTTGGCGAGGAACTGGTTGCCGAGGCCCTCTCCCTCGCTCGCGCCCTTCACGATGCCGGCGATGTCGACGAACGACACCGTCGCGGGCAGGATCTTGGCCGAGCCGAAGATCTCGGCGAGGCGCGTCAGGCGCTCGTCCGGCAGCTCGACGACCCCGATGTTCGGCTCGATCGTCGCGAACGGGTAGTTCGCCGCGAGCACGGTGTTCTTGGTGAGCGCGTTGAAGAGGGTCGACTTGCCCACATTGGGGAGTCCGACGATGCCGATCGTGAGTGCCACGACAGACCAGCCTACCGGCGCGCATCCGCCCACCTCGCCCCCGAGCCTGGTCAGGAGGTGTACCGATGCGGTCTTCCCGACTCTCAGGCTCCCGGCGTAGCGTCGAGCCAACAGCGCAGCCGAGGGCTGCCGGATGGACCGCGGAGGAGAGCGATCATGGCAAACCAGAACGACCCGACGTACGACTCGCGCGAGGGCGACCCGGTCTACCACGAGGCGCCGCCCGCCGGCAGCGGCTCGGCGAGCTCGTTCGACGCCCGCCACAACGAGTTCGTGCCCGAGGACGGCCAGTCCGGCGCGGGCGTCGACGCGCGCACGGGCGAGACGGTGCACGGCGACGGCCAGGCGAAGGAGGCGCCGAACGACGACTTCTCCGGCGGCCGCGACGCCGAGCAGCCCGAGGAGCTCGACGCCCAGGGCCAGCGCGACCTCGAGGACGCCGCTCGCGACCAGGACGCCCCGAGCCTCGAGGGCGACGGACGCTGACCGAGCGCATCCGACGCCGCTTCGTCGTGCACGGCACCGTGCAGGGCGTCGGCTTCCGCATGGCCGCGCGCCGCGAGGCCGACCGGCTCGGACTCGCGGGCGCGGTGCGGAACCGCTTCGACGGCACGGTCGAGGCGGAGGCCGAGGGTGAGGCGGATGCGGTGACGGCCTTCGGCGCGTGGCTCGCGCACGGCCCCGACACGGCTCGCGTCGACCGCGTCGACAGCGAGGAGACCGAGGCGCGCGGCGACACGGGCTTCGCGGTGCGCTGACGCTCCCGGAGATCCGGAGCCGGTTGTCACGAGCCGCTCAGGATCCGCGCGTACCGTCGCGCCCAGGCGACAGCCGCCCTCGTCGGCGCAGCGAGCCGAGCGCTCGCAGCGCGGCTCGGCGGGGGCCGAACCGTTGGGAGAGATCGTGACGTTCCAGGGCAGCATCGACGAGATCGTCGGCCGCGAAGTGGTCGGCAGCGACGGCCAGCGCATCGGCGACGTGGGGCAGGTCTTCGTGCTCGACGGCACCGACGAGCCGACCTGGATCACCGTGAAGACGGGCCTGTTCGGGTTGCACGAGTCGTTCATCCCGGTCGCGGATGCCACCGAGCGCGGCGACCGGATCGTCGTGCCCTTCGAGAAGGCGTTCGTCAAGGACGCACCGCGCATCGACGACGCGAGCGAGCTCTCGGTCGAGCAGGAGGCGGAGCTCTACCGCTACTACGGCGTCGAGCCGCCCCTGCAGCAGCGCGCGGCCGTCGGCGACCACGGGCAGCGCGCTCACGGCCACCACGACGACGACCGCGACCGCGCCGTCGGCGGTCACCTGCAGCGCGCCGACGAGCGCCACTCGGGCGACGCGGACGACACCGGCCCCTCGACCGCGCACGCCGACCGCACGCCCTACGGCGGCGGGCACGACGCCGGCAGCGCCGACGCGAGCGGCAGCGGCTCGGATGACGAGCGCGGCGTGCGCGGCCGCGGCGCCGACGACGACCACGACGCGAGCCGCGGCGCGACGAGCGCGAGCGGCTCCGGTGGCCCGCGCCTGCGACGGCGCATCGTGACCGAGATGCAGACGATCCAGGTGCCCGTGCAGCGCGAGGAGATCGTGGTCGAGGGCGACGGCATCGAGCCGGACGGCGACGACCGCCGCTGAGGGCACGCTGCGCAGTCCTGGCGCGCTCCAGCGAGCCCGGCTGCGCACCCCGCGCAACGGGCGCCGACGCGCTTGCGCGCGCCGCGCATCCGCACCACCATGGTGGGAAGCCGCGCGATCCGCGGCCCCGACCCACGGCGCCGAGAGCGGCGCCGACACTCGATGAGGAGAGCCGCCATGAGCGCAATCCCTGAGTTCTCGCACGAGCGCGTCCTGACCTCCATGGGCGCCCGCAGCGGACTCGTCATCACCGTCGCACTCCACTCGAGCGCACTCGGGCCCGCCCTCGGCGGCTGCCGCATGTGGAGCTACCCGACCTGGGCCGACGGCCAGGCCGACGCCCTGCGGCTCTCGGCGGCGATGACGCTCAAGAACGCCGCGGCCGGGCTCGACGCCGGCGGCGGCAAGTCGGTCATCGCGCTGCCGATCGGCGAGGCGCTCGACCCCGACCGCCGCCGCGCGGCGCTGCTCGATCTCGGCGACCTCGTCGAGGCGCTCGACGGCCGCTACCGCACGGCCGAGGACGTCGGCACGACGGAGCACGACATGCTCGTCGTGCGCGAGCGCACCGAGCACGTCGTCGGCCTTCCCGCCGAGAGCGGCGGCGCGGGCGAGCCCGCTGGGGCGACCGCGCTCGGCGTCTTCTCGGCGATCGCGCCGACGCTCGGCGAGGCGTTCGGCTCGGAGCAGATCGAGGGGCGCTCGTTCGTCGTCTCGGGCCTCGGCCAGGTGGGCGGGCGGCTCGCGCGCATGCTCGCCGGTCACGGCGCGGAGCTCATCGTCACCGACATCGACGAACGCAAGCGCCAGCTCGCCGACGAGCTCGGCGCTCGCTGGATCGCGCCGGAGATGGCGCTCTCGACCCCCGCCGACGTGCTCGTGCCGGCCGGTCTCGGCGGCATCCTCACCGACGAGGCGATCGACGCGCTGCCCGTGCGCGCGGTCGTCGGGCCCGCCAACAACCCGCTCGCCGACCGCTCGGGCGCCGCGCGCCTGCAGGAGCGCGGCATCGTCTACGCGCCCGACTTCGTCGTGAACGCCGGCGGCGTCATCCACCTCGAGGGCATGGCCCACGGCCAGGAGTGGCCCGCGATCGCCGAGCGCCTGACCGGCATCGCCGACACCGTGCGCGGCGTCATGGCGAGCGCGCGCGAGCGCGGCATCACGCCGCTCGCCGCCGCCGAGGCGCTCGCCGTGGCGCGCATCGACGCCGCCCGCGGCTCGCGCGCGCCGTCGGCTCGCACCGCCGTCGTCGTCTGAGGCGACCGCAGCGGAGCCGGGCCGCGCGACGCCGACCCGCCCGGCTCGGCGCTCCCCCAGCCTCGGCGCGTAGCGTCGGCCACCAGCGGCGACGACGCCGCGGACGAGGAGAGCACCATGCACGACGAGCACGAGTCCGACGCCCCCGGCGAGCAGGTCGACCCGACGCAGCGCACGAGCCATTCGCCGGACGATGCGGTCGTCGACGAGGGCATCGACACGGGGCAGACGCACTCGAGCGAGCCCGATCCCGCGATCGGCGAGAGCATCGAGGAGAGCCCCGCAGAGGGCTTCGACCCCGACGCGCCGAGCGGCACCTGAGCGGTCGCGAGGCGGCCGGCAGCCGGTCGTTCGACGGGACGCTCGGGGCGCGGAGTTGACACTGCGGTCGGCGGGATGGTCGACTCGGTCCTGACACGTCCCGTCCCCCAATCGCGCGACGACCCCCGCGCACGACCCCAGCGACCGCTCCGCCCACAGGCGCAGGCGGCTCGGCACCGGAGCACCCTGGCCATGACCGCCTTCCCCGAAGCTCACCGGCCGTCGGTCGCGAGCACGCACCGGGCCGTGGTGCTGCTGCACGCCGGGAGCGCCGCGAACTGGATGTGGGAGCCGCAGCTGCCCGCGGTGCGCGACCGCCTCGCGCTCACGCCGCACCTCCCGGGGTTCGGGGAGCGCATCGCCGAGGAGTGGCCGGGCATCGCAGGGGCGGCGGACGACCTGGCCCGACGCATCCGCGATCTCGGCGCCGAGGGCCCCGTCGACCTCGTCGGCCTCTCGCTCGGGGGTGTGGTCGCGCTGCACCTCACGGCTCGGCACCCGCAGCTCGTCGCCTCGGTGCTCACGAGCGGCACCGCGGTCATGCCGGTCGTGGGCACGGCTCGCGCGCTCTCTGCGCTGCAGCTCATGCTCTGGAACCGTCGCGCGATGTGGCGCGCGCAGGCGAGCGCGCTCGGCCTGACCGCGGAGGCGGTCGAGCGCTACGTCGAGCACGGGCTCTCGGTGCGGCGCACGACCGCGCGGGTGCTGCTCGACGAGATCTCGGCAGGCGCGATGCCCGAGGGGCTCGACCGGTACCGGGGGCGGATGCTGCTGCTGGCGGGAGAGCTCGACCCCGCGGTGATGGCGGAGTCGCTCGAGGCGCTCCGCGAGGTCGTGCCGCACGCCGAGACGCGCACGGCGCCCGGCATGCGCTGCATCTGGAACATCGACAACCCGAAGCGCTTCAACGCGATGCTGCGCGACTGGCTGCGCGGCGGGGTCGACCACTGGCTGCTCGAGCCGACCCACGTGCTGCTCTGACGCGCTGGCGGGATCTCGACGGATAGCGGCAGGCTCGACGCTCGTCGGTGTGGGCGGCCGTCCCTAGGCTGACCGCATGAGCCTCCCCGCGCGCGAGCGCCTGCTCGTGATCGGCGCGGTCGTCGTGCCGCTGCTGGCCTGGGCATCGGCGTTCCTGGTGATCAGAGCGCTCGCCGGCGCCTTCGACCCGGGCTCCCTCACGCTCGGGCGGCTCGCGGTCGCCGCGCTCGTGCTCGGCGGCGTGCAGCTCGCGCGCGGCGGCTGGGTGCGGCCGACGCGGCGCGAGTGGCTGCTGCTCGGCGCGTTCGGCATCTCGTGGTTCCTCATCTACAACCTCGCCCTCAACGCGGCGGAGCACGAGCTCGACGCGGGCACCGCGGCGCTGCTCGTCAACGTCGCCCCGCTCATCGTCGCGCTCGTCGCGGGAGGGCTGCTCGGCGAGGGATTCCCGCGCTGGCTCATGGTCGGTGCCGTCGTCGCGTTCGGCGGCGTCGCGCTCATCGGCGCGGCGACCGCGACCGGCGCGCTGAGCGTCACCGGGGTGCTGCTCGCGCTGCTCGCGGCGGTCACCTACGCGATCGCGGTGCTGCTGCAGAAGCCGCTGCTGCGCCGCCTGCCGGGCCTGCAGATGACGTTCATCGGCGTCGCGATCGGCACGATCGGCAGCCTGCCGTGGGCCGGGCCGCTCATCGCGCAAGCGGGTGCCGCGTCGACCGCCGAGGCGGTCGGCGTCGTCTACCTCGGCGTCGTGCCGACGGCGATCGCGTTCCTCGCGTGGGCCTACGCCCTCCGCCGCATGCCCGCGGGCCGGCTCATCACGACGACCTACCTCGTGCCCGTCATCGCGTCGGCCGCGGCCTGGCCGCTGCTCGGCGAGGTGCCGCCCCCGCTCGCGCTCATCGGCGGCCTCGTGTGCCTCGTCGGCGTCGCGCTCACGCGCTTGCCCGACCGGGCGCTCAGCCGGCGACCGGCGCCGGCGGCCACCGCAGCGCCCCGTCGCTGACGGTCGCGGTCTCGCTCGGCTCGTGCGGCCGCAGCGATCCGTCGTGCATGAGGTGCTCGACCGGCACGCCGTGCAGCTTCGCGGCCACGTCGGCGACGACCCGCCGGTGGCACCGCCACCACACCGCCTCCGAGCACATGACCGCCGTGCGCCGAGCCGACGCATCCGCCAGCACCGACGCCATGCCCGCCTCGAACTCCGGCGTCCGCGTCCAGGCGGCGTAGGCGCGGAAGGCGTCGACGCGCCACCAGCCGTCGGGCGAGGCGGCGTCCTCCTCTGCCTGCAGCCGGCGCCGGCCGCCGAGCCGCTCCTCCCAGCGCCACGCGATGCCGCCCGCGGCGAGCTCGCCCTCGATCGCGTCGCGCGACGCGGCGGGGTTCGCGCGGCTGCCCGGGAAGCGCCGGATGTCGACGACGAGCTCGACCCCCGCACCCGCGAGGAGCGATCGCAGTCCGTCGCCGTCGAGCCGACCGTGGCCGACGGTGACGAGGGCGGCGGCTATCGCTGCTCCTCGAGTCCCAGCTCGATGAGCTCGGTGATGAGGTCGGCGTAGGCGATGCCGCTCGCCTCCCACAGCACCGGGAACATCGAGATCGACGTGAAGCCCGGCATCGTGTTGATCTCGTTGACGACGACGCCGTGCTCGGGCGAGAGGAAGAAGTCGACGCGCGCGAGCCCCGCCCCCTCGATCGCCTCGAACGCGCGGACCGCGGTCGCCTGCAGCTCGGCGAGCGACGCGTCGTCGACCGCGGCGGGGCACACGACGCGCGCGCCCGAGCCGCCGCGATACTTGAGGTCGAAGTCGTAGAAGCGGCCCTCGTCGAGCTCGATCTCGCCCGGGAGCGACGCCCGGGGCGGGGCGCCGTCGCGGCCGGCGAGCACGCCGAGCTCGATCTCGCGGCCGCTCACGCCCACCTCGACGAGCGCGCGCGAGTCCTCGGCGAGCGCGGCCGTCATCGCGTCGTCGAGCTCCGCGATCGTCGCGACGCGACTGACGCCCACGGACGAGCCGGCGCGCGCGGGCTTGACGAACACCGGCATCGGGAAGCCCTCGAGCCGCGCGCGCACCGCCTCCGGGTCGCGCGCCCACGCGGCTCGCGAGACCGTGATCCACGGGGCGACGCGGATGCCCGCGTGCTCGAGCACCGTCTTCGTGTAGTGCTTGTCCATCCCGACCGCGCTCGCGAGCACGCCGTTGCCGACGTACGGGAGCCCCGCGAGCTCGAGTGCGCCCTGCACCGTGCCGTCCTCGCCGAAGGGGCCGTGGAGGATCGGGAGCACGACGTCGATCGGCTCGAGCCGGCGCCCGGCGGCGTCCTCGACCTCGAGCGCGCGCTCGCCCGCGACCTGCGGCAGCCGCACGCGCGAGCCGTCGTCGGCGACGACCGGCATCGCCTCGAGCGTGAGCTCGGCCGGGTCGCCGTCCCACAGCGTCCACGCGCCCGACGGCGCGATGCCGACGACGATCGGTTCGAAGCGCTCGCGATCGAGGTGCCGCAGCACGCTGCCCGCGGTCGCGCACGAGATCGAGTGCTCGCTCGAGCGGCCGCCGAAGAGGATGGCGACGCGGATGCGCCGGGCCGGCCCGGTCTCTGGGGTCTCGGTCACGGTCACTCCTGGATCGGCTCGTCGTCGGTCGTCAGGTGGGGCGCGATGTCGCGCGGGTCCATCTCGCCGTCGAGCACGAGCCGCACCTGCTCGAGGATCGGCATCCGCACGCCCACCGCGGCCGCGAGCTGCGCGACGGGCTCGACCGACGCGAGGCCCTCGGCGACCTGCTCCATGCGGGCGACGACGTCGGTGCGCGAGTAGCCCATGCCGAGCAGCCGGCCCGCGGTGAAGTTGCGCGAGAGCGGCGAGCCGCACGTCGCGATGAGGTCGCCGAGACCGGCGAGGCCGCTCATCGTCTCGCGCTCGGCGCCGTGGGCGACGGCGAAGTCGGTCACCTCCGCGAGGCCGCGGGTGATGATCGACGCCTTCGTGTTCTCGCCGTAGCCGACGCCGTCGACGATGCCGATCGCGAGCGCGACGAGGTTCTTCAGCACGCCGCCGAACTCGGTGCCGACGACGTCGGTGTTGATGAAGGAGTGGAAGTAGTCGTTCCGCGCGCGCTTGGCGACCTCACGGGCGGTCTGCGTGCTCGACGACGAGACGACCGCGGCGGTCGGGTGCTCCTGCGCGATCTCGAGCGCGAGGTTCGGCCCCGAGACGACCGCGATGCGGCCGGCGTCGATCGCGAGCTCCTGGGCGATCACCTCGCTCATGCGCAGCCGTGAGCCCGCCTCGACGCCCTTGATGAGGCTCACGATCGGCGCGTCCGGCCCGATCGCGCGGCCGTGCTCGCGCAGCAGCTGCCGCAGCTGCTGGCTCGGCACGGCGAGGTAGACCTGGGATGCGCCCTCGAGCGCCGCGCGGATGTCGCTCGTCGCGTGCATGGTCGCGGGCAGCGTGATGCCCGGCAGGTAACGGGTGTTGCGGCGCGACTCGTCGATCTCGCGCGCCGCCTCCGGCCGCCTCGCCCACAGCACCGTGTCGGTGCCGCCGTCGGCGAGCGCCTTGGCGAACGTCGTGCCCCAGCTCCCCGCGCCGAGGACCGCGACGTCAGCCATCCGCACGTCCCTGCTCGTCCCCCGTCGGGCCCTGCTCGAAGCGGCCCGTCTCGGCCTGGCCGTAGCGCGACGGGTCGTAGCGCACGGCGGGCGGCTGCTCGCCGCGCAGCTCGCCGAGCAGGCCCGCGATCGCGCCCATGACGCGATCGGTCGCGGCGGTCATCGACGCCTGGTCGGTCTTGCCCGCGAAGTCGGAGAGGTCGACGGGCGGGCCGAAGAGGATGTCGATCGTCTTCCGCGGGAAGGGGCGGATCGACTTGCCGTAGCGCGGCATGAGGTGCTGCGTGCCCCAGTGGGCGGCGGGGATGAGCGGCACGCCCGCTTCGAGCGCCATGCGCACGGCGCCGGTCTTGCCCCGCATGGGCCACAGGTCGGGTTCGCGCGTGAGCGAGCCCTCCGGGTAGATGATGACGCCGAGCTCGTCGCGCACGAGCGTGCGAGCGGCCTCCATCGGCGCCGACTGGGCGGAGCGGCCGGCGCGCTCGACGGGGATCTGGCCCGCCGCGCGCAGGATCGCGCCCACGAGGGGGATCCTGAACAGGCTCGCCTTCGCCATGAAGCGCGGCACGCGGCCGGCCTTCCACACCGCCATCGCCATGACGATCGGGTCGATCTCGCTGTAGTGGTTGGGCGAGAGCACGAACGCGCCGCGCGCGGGCAGGTGCTCGTGCCCGCGGATGCGCAGCTTCGCCATCGCGGTCATCGGCGGGATGACCGCGGCGGCGATCCCGACGTAGACGGATGTGCGCTCCGGCTTCGGCGGGCGGCCGGGCAGCCCCATCAGCCCTCCACGTCGAAGTCCGCGCCGAGGGTCTCGAGCTTCTCGATGAAGCGCTCGTAGCCCCGGGCGATGATCCCGACGTTGGAGATGCGGCTCGTGCCCTCGGCGGTCAGCGCGGCCACGAGGTGGCTGAAGCCGCCGCGCAGGTCGGGCACCACGACATCCGCGCCGTGCAGCTCGACGGGGCCCGCGATGACGGCGGAGTGCTCGTAGTTGCGCTGCCCGAAGCGGCACGCGTGGCTGCCGAGGCAATCGGTGTGGATCTGGATGCGCGCGCCCATCTCGACGAGCGCCTCGGTGAAGCCGAAGCGCTGCTCGTAGACGGTCTCGTGCACGATCGAGATGCCGTTGGCCTTCGCGAGCGCCACGACGAGCGGCTGCTGCCAATCGGTCATGAAGCCGGGGTGCACGTCGGTCTCGACGACGACGGGCTTGAGGTCGCCGCCCGGGTGCCAGAAGCGGATGCCGTCGTCCTCGATCTCGAACGCGCCGCCCGCCTTGCGGAAGACATTGAGGAAGGTCGTCATCTCCGGCTGGCGAGCGCCCTCGAGGAAGACGTCGCCGCCGGTCGCGAGCGCCGCGCACGCCCACGAGGCGGCCTCGTTGCGGTCGAAGAGCGCCGTGTGGCGGTAGCCGACGAGCTTGTCGACGCCCTCGATGCGGATCGTGCGGTCGGTGTCGACCTGGATCTCTGCGCCCATCTTCTGCAGGATCGCGATGAGGTCCATGATCTCGGGCTCGACCGCGGCGCCCGTGAGCTCCGTGCGGCCCTTCGCGCGCACCGCGCCGAGCAGCACCTGCTCGGTCGCGCCGACCGACGGGTAGGGCAGGTGGATCTTCGCGCCGTGCAGGCCGTTGGGCGCCGACATCCGGATGCCGCTCGGCAGCTTCTCGACGACCGCGCCGAAGTTGCGCAGCACGTCGAGGTGGTAGTCGATCGGGCGGTCGCCGATGTGGCAGCCGCCGAGGTCGGGGATGAACGCCTCGCCGAGCTGGTGCAGCAGCGGGCCGCAGAACAGGATGGGGATGCGGGAGGAGCCCGCGTGCGCGTTGATCGACGTCTCGTGCGCGGTGCGCACCTTCGCCGGGTCGAGGCGCAGGGTGTCGCCGTCGCGCTCGACGGTCACGCCGTGGAGCTCGAGCAGCCCCTGCACGACGCGCACGTCGCTGATCTCGGGGACGCTGCGCAGCTCGCTCGGCGTCTCGCCGAGCAGCGCCGCGACCATCGCCTTCGTGACGAGGTTCTTCGCGCCCTTCATCTGGATGCGGCCCTGCAGCGGCTTGCCGCCGCGCACGGTGATGCGGTCGACGTTCATGCCGACGGCAGCTCCGGCGCTCTTGCTGAACTCGGTGAGGTTCACGAGGCTCCTTGCGTTCGTGCCTGCGGCGTCCGGCCCTGCGGCGTCCGATCCTGCGTCGTGGGCAGCCACGACGGACGCTTGGCCTCGAACGCGGAGATCGCGGCTTCGTCGCGCAGGGTGAGTGCGATGTCATCGAGGCCCTCGAGCAGGCGCCAGCGAGTGTAGTCATCGATCTGGAAGGGATGGCTGACACCGGCTGCGGTCGCGGTGCGAGCCTCGAGGTCGACCGTCACGGGCTCCCCCGGGTTCGCGCGCGCGACGGCCCAGAGGGCCTCCGTCGCCTCCTCGGAGATCTGGCCGACGAGCAGCCCTTGCTTGCCGGCGTTGCCGCGGAAGATCTCGCCGAAGCGGGGGCCCAGCACGGCGGTGATGCCGAAGTCGCGCAGCGCCCACACGGCGTGCTCGCGGCTCGAGCCGGTGCCGAAGTCGTAGCCGACGACGAGGATGCCGCCGTGCCGGTACGGCTCCCGGTTGAGCACGAAGTCGGGGTCCTGCCGCCACGAGTGGAAGAGCGCGTCGTCGTAGCCGGTCTTCGTGACCCGCTTCAGGAAGACGGCGGGGATGATCTGGTCGGTGTCGACGTTCGAGCGCTCGAGCGGCACGATCGGGCCGGTCAGCGTGCTGATCTTCTCCATCAGGCGACTCCGTCCCTCGCGAGCTCCGGCTCGGCTTCGGCGTCCAGCAGGTCCCACGGGCTCGAGAGCGTGCCGCGGATCGCGGTCGCCGCGGCGACGAGCGGCGAGACGAGGTGCGTGCGACCGCCCTTGCCCTGCCTGCCCTCGAAGTTGCGGTTCGAGGTCGACGCGCAGCGCTCCCCCGGCGCGAGCTGGTCGGGGTTCATGCCGAGGCACATCGAGCAGCCGGCGAAGCGCCACTCGGCGCCGAAGTCCGTGAAGACCTTGTCGAGCCCGGCGGCCTCTGCCTCGAGCCGCACTCGAGCCGAGCCCGGCACGACCAGCACGCGCACCCCATCCGCCTTCTTCCGACCGCGGATGATCTCGGCCGCCGCCGAGAGGTCCTCCATGCGCGAGTTCGTGCACGAGCCGATGAAGACGGTGTCGACCGCGATGTCCTTGAGCCGCGTGCCGGGCGTGAGGTCCATGTACTCGAGCGCGCGCTCGGCGGCCGAGCGGTCGGTCGGGTCGTCGAACGACTCGGGAGCCGGCACCTCGCCCGAGAGCGAGACGCCCTGGCCGGGGTTCGTGCCCCACGTGACGAAGGGCTCGAGCTCGGATGCGTCGATGAAGATCTCGTTGTCGAAGACGGCGTCGTCGTCGGTCGGGAGCGTCTTCCAGTACTCGAGCGCGGCATCCCAGTCGGCGCCCTTGGGCGCGTGCGGCTTGTCCTTGACGTAGGCGAAGGTCGTCTCGTCGGGCGCGACCATGCCGGCGCGCGCGCCCGCCTCGATCGACATGTTGCAGATCGTCATGCGGCCCTCGATCGAGAGGGAGCGGATGGCGCTGCCGCGGTACTCGAAGACGTAGCCGGCGCCGCCGCCCGTGCCGATCTTCGCGATCACAGCGAGGATGATGTCCTTCGCGGTCACGCCGGGGCGCAGCTCGCCCTCGACGTTGATCGCCATCGTCTTGAAGGGCTTGAGCGGGAGCGTCTGCGTCGCCATGACGTGCTCGACCTCGCTCGTGCCGATGCCGAACGCCATCGCGCCGAACGCGCCGTGCGTCGAGGTGTGCGAGTCGCCGCAGACGACCGTGACGCCCGGGAGCGTGAGGCCGAGCTGCGGGCCGACGAGGTGCACGATGCCCTGCTCCTTGTCGCCGAGCGAGTGGATGCGCACGCCGAACTCGGCGGCGTTCTGCCGCAGCGTCTCGATCTGCTTCCTGCTCGTCGGGTCCTGGATGGGCTTGTCGATGTCGAGCGTCGGCGTGTTGTGGTCCTCGGTCGCGACCGTGAGGTCGGTGCGGCGCAGGGGCCTGCCAGCCTGCCGGAGGCCGTCGAAGGCCTGCGGGCTCGTCACCTCGTGCACGAGGTGGAGGTCGATGTAGATGAGGTCGGGGGCGCCGTCCTCGCCCTTCACCACGACGTGGTCGTCCCACACCTTCTCAGCGAGCGTCTTGCCCATCTGCCCTCCCAGCACGCGCGTGGCCGCGATCGACCATCCGCCCAGTCTACGCGGGGGCCGGTGCCGCTCCTCTGTCGGCGAACACGACGCGCGCCTGCCCTGGCCTCGTCCAGCATGCGCAGGGCACGATGGGCGCATGCGCGCTCCCATCACCGTCGCCGTCACGGGCGGCGCAGGCCAGATCGGCTACCAGCTGCTGTTCCGCATCGCCGCCGGCGACATGCTCGGACCCGACCAGCCCGTGCGGCTGCGGATCCTCGAGATCCCGGATGCGCTGCCCGCGCTCGAGGGCGTCGTCATGGAGCTGCACGACTCGGCCTTCCCGCTGCTGCACTCGGTCGACACGACGGCGGATGCGTCGGTCGCCTTCGAGGGCGCCGAGCACGCGCTGCTCGTGGGCGCGAGGCCGCGCGGGCCGGGCATGGAGCGATCCGACCTGCTCGCCGCGAACGGCGCGATCTTCAGCGCGCAGGGACGCGCGATCCAGGAGCACGCGAGCCAGGACATCCGCATCACCGTGACGGGGAACCCCGCGAACACGAACGCGCTCATCGCAGCCGCCGCGGCCCCCGAGATCCCGCGCGAGCGCTTCTCGGCCCTGACGCGGCTCGACCACAACCGCGCGATCGCGCAGCTCGCGGCGCGGACGGGCGAGCCGGTCGCGGGGATCCGGCGCATGATCGTGTGGGGCAACCACTCGACGACGCAGGTGCCCGACCTCACGCACGCGATCGTCGGCGAGTCGCTAGCGACCGACCTCGTCGAGCGCGAGTGGGTGCGCGACGAGTTCGCGCCGACGGTCGCGAACCGCGGCGCGGCGGTCATCGCGGCGCGCGGCGCCTCCTCTGCCGCGTCGGCAGCGTCGGCGACGATCGACCACGTGCGGTCGTGGATGCTCGGCACGGCGCCCGACGACTGGACCTCGATGTCGGTCATCTCGCGCGGCGAGTACGACGTGCCCGAGGGGCTCGTCTCGTCGTTCCCCGTGACGACCGCCGACGGCGAGTGGTCGATCGTCGACGACCTCGAGCTCGAGCCGGAGGTCGCCGAGCAGCTGCGCGCGTCGGTCGCGGAGCTCGAGCAGGAGCGCGAGCAGGTGCGGGCGCTCGGCTACCTGGGCTGAGCCGCGCTCCTTGCGGTGGCGCGTCAGGCAGGGAGTCGCGATTCGGTGATCCGCCACGGTCGGAGGTGATTCTCACCGCCCTCCGTGACATCGACGCCTTGCGTGACGGCCCATCGCCGAGAAGCGGGTGCCGGCGTTCTCCACAGCGCCAGGCGGCGCCGCCCCGTGGCGCGGTTGCGCAGGGCACCCTCGGTGGATGCGCAGCATCTCGGCAGACGTCCTCGCAGCGCAGGGCGCCACCACGCGCGCCGCGCTGCTCGCCCTCGGCCACCCGTACCGAGCGATCCGCGCCGAGGTGGCGAGCGGCGCGCTCCAAGCCATCGGCAGGTCGTGGGTGATCATCCCCGACGCGAATCCCGCGATCGGAGCGGCACTGCGCAGCGGCGGAGTCCTCGGCGGAGCGAGCGCGCTGCGCTCCTACGGCGTCTGGGTCACGGAGCTCCCCCCGGTGCAGATCGCCACGCGCCCCCACTCCAGCCCGCGGCGCGTGCCGGAGGGCGAGCGCATCCGGGGCGACTTCACCGTCGACGAGAAGCCGTGGCGCGTGAGCCTCGTCGATGCGCTCGCGCAGCACGCGCGGCGCGTCGAGCGAGACGACGCGATCGCTTCGATCGACAGCGCGCTGCACCAGGGGCTCCTCGACGAGGAAGGGCTCGACCGGCTCTTCGGTCTGCTGCCGCTCCGGTGCCGGCCTTGGCGGCGCGAGCTCGACGCGAGCGCCGAGTCGGGACTCGAGTCGCTGCTGCGCGTGCCGTGCCGGGATCGGGGTTGGCGGGTCGAGACGCAGGCGCCCGCGCCAGGCGGTGGCCGGGGCGACCTGCTGATCGACGGCTGGCTGTGGGTGGAGACCGATGGCGACGAGTGGCAGGACAACGAGAAGCAGGCGGCGAAGGATCGGAAGCGTGGCACCGCGATCACAGCAGCGGGCGGGCGCTGGCTGCGCTTCGGCTACGCCGACGTCGTGCATGAGCGGCCGCGCACGATGTCGGTCATCGAGCTCGTGATGGCGCAGGGACGACCGGCACCGGTGCGGCTCGCAGGGTGAGTGGGTCGCGAGACCGGGCCGGGAACGGCGAAGCGCCCCCGGCCGTGAGACCGAGGGCGCTTCTGGTGTGACCCCAGCGGGATTCGAACCCGCGTTACCGCCGTGAGAGGGCGGCGTACTAGGCCGCTATACGATGGGGCCGTGCTGCTCTCGCTCGCGAAAGCAACCTGGATAGTGTGCCACACGATCCGGGCGTGCGCCAAATCGAGCGAGCACGGACCGGTCAGGGCGCGCGGAGCACCTGCAGGGCGCCGGGCATCGCGGTGCAGCGCACCGGCAGCCGGCCCACGATCTCGCCGTCCGCGCACACCGTCACCGCGTCGTCGCTCGCGATGTCGACCGACTCGCAATCGAGGATGTGCACGCGCGGATCCGCCTCGTGCGTGCCGCGCATCGCCTTCGCGAGCGTGATGAGGAAGCGCGGGTACGACACCTCATCGGCGAGCACCGCCGTCAGCCGCCCGTCGTGCAGCGACGCGCTCGGCGCGATCGGCACCCCTCCCCCGAACGTGCCGTTGTTCGCGATCGCCGCGATGAGGGTGCGCCACGAGCGCTCCTCGCCGCCGTCGAAGCGCATCCGGAACGTGCGGTGCCGCGGCCGCAGGAGCGTCGCGACGATCGCGGCGCGGTAGCGGAGCGCGCTCGGCACCCGCGTGAACCGGTTCGAGCGCACCGTGACGTCGGCGTCGAAGCCCACGGAGACGACGCCAGCGGCGAGCGAGACCCCGTCCGGGTGCTCGATCCGCACGAGGTCGAAGCGCTCAGCGTTCCCGTCGAGCGCCGCTTCGAGCCCGTCGAGCACCTGCTCGGCGCTCCGGATCCCGAGCGAGGCGGCGAAGTCGTTGCCGCTGCCCGCGGGCACGACGACGAGGCGCTTCGACGTGCCGCCGACGATGTTGACGCCGAGGTGCACCATGCCGTCCCCGCCCACGACGACGAGCGCATCCGCCGTCGTCATCGCGAAGCGCGTCTGCTCGAGCTGACCGCGGTAGTCGGCGGCCGCGACGTGCCGCACCTCGTGCCCGAGCTCGGCGAGGCGCGCAGCCGTCCGCGCGCCGATCGCACCGCCTCGACCGGGTCGGTCGGCAGGCTTCGAGGCGACGACGATGTGCACGGCTGCGAGCCTAGGCGAAGCGCGTGCCCGCGCCGAGCGCCTGCGCTCGCCGAGCGCACCGCCTATCGTGGATGCCATGCGAGTGACCAAGCGAGAGCACGCCTGCATGATCCTCGACGAGGACGGACGCCAGCTCGTCATCGACCCCGGCAACCAGACCGGCCCCGTCTCGGCCCCCGACCTCGTCGCGATCGTCATCACGCACGAGCACGCCGATCACTGGGACGCGGGCCGGCTGCGCGAGCTGCTCGCGGCCAACCCCGGCACGCCGATCTACGCGCCCGCTGGCGTCGCCGCCGCCGCGTCGGAGTTCAAGGTCACCGTCGTCGAGGCGGGCGAGCGCGTCACCGCCGGCCCCTTCCGGCTGCGCTTCTTCGGCGGCACGCACGCCGAGATCCACCGCTCGATCCCGCTCGTCGACAACCTCGGCGTGCTCGTCAACGAGCGCTTCTACTACCCGGGCGACTCGTACGCGACGCCCGACGTCAAGGTCGAGGTGCTCGCCGCGCCCGCCGGCGCGCCGTGGCTCAAGATCGGCGAGGTGATCGACTTCGTCACGGCGGTCGCGCCGCGCGCGACCTTCGCGGTGCACGACGCACCGCTCTCGCCGATGGGCCTCGGCATGGCGCACGCGCGCATCGAGGCGGCCGCCGCCGAGCACGGGGGCACGCACCACCGCCTCGAGAACGGCGACTCGCTGCCCATCGGCGAGCACTGATGGCCGCGCGCCGCCCGGGCGCGACCGCGTGATCGATCCGCTCACGCTGCTGCTCTACGCGGCGGCGATCTTCGTCGCGACGGTCGCCCAGCGCGTCGTCGGCCTCGGCTTCGGGCTCGTGATGGGCCCGGTCTCGGCGATCGTCGCCGGACCGATCGCGGCTGTGCCGCTCAACTGCATCTTCGCCGTCGTCGCGTGCTCGCTCATGCTGCCGGGCGTGTGGCGCGACGTCGACTGGCGGCGGCTCGCGTGGCTGCTCCTGCCCGCGGTGCCCGCGAGCGTGGTGGGGCTGCTCCTGGCGCGCGTCGTGTCGGCGGATGCGCTCCGCATCGCGGTCGGGCTCCTCGCGATCGCGGGCGTGCTGATCTCCGTCGTCTTCACGCGCTCGCGCCACACGCTCGACGGCCCGGGCACGCGCATCGGCTCCGGCCTCGCGATCGGCGGCTTCAACGCCGCCGTCGGCGTCGGCGCCCCGCTCGTGGGCATCTACGCGCTCGTGAGTCGGTGGGATCCGCTCGTGCTCGCCGCGACCATGCAGCCGTTCTGGGTCGTCCTCAACCTCATGACGCTCGGGCAGCGGGCGGTGCTCGTGCCCGAGGGCTTCCCCGAGTGGCCGTGGTGGGCGTGGGCGGGCGCCTCGGCCGCCGCGGCGCTCGGCACGCTGCTCGCCCACCGCATCGCCCACCGGGTGCCGGCGGGCGTCGCGCGCGCCGCGGTCGTCGTGCTCTCGATCGTCGGCGGCGTCGCCGTCATCGGCACCGGCGTCGCGGGGCTGCTCGCCGCGGCGTGACCGCACCCCGCACACCGACCCGCGGCTCACGCGATGAGCTCCCGCACGATCCCCGCCGCCGCGAGCTGCCCCGCCGCCGCTGCCGCGATGACCGAGTGCCCGCCCGAGAGCGCGGCATCGCCCGCGGCGAGCACGCGCGGCACGCTCGTGCGGCCGAGCATGTCGACCTCGATCGTGCCGTCGGGCCGCCGCGCGCAGCCGAGCGCCGCCGGCAGCGACGACCCCTGCCGGACGTCGCCGCCCGCGAGCACGCCGCTGCACAGCAGCACCGCGCCGCCCTCGAGCTCGATCGCCGTGAGCCTGCCGCCCTCCTCGACGATGCCGGTCGCGCGCCGCTCGTCGACCTCGACGCCCGCCATGATGCGCGCCGCGTGCTCGCGCTGCGGCTCGCCGCCGAGCACGACGACGCGCGCGCCGAGCTCGTGCCCGTGGCAGAACGGGCAGTGCGCGACCTGGTTGCCCCAGTGCCGCGCGAGCCCGAGCGGCAGCGGCACGTCGGCGACGCCCGTCGCGAGCAGCAGGAAGCGCGCGTCGAGCCGCTCGCCGCTGCCGAGCTCGACCGCGACGGCGTCGTCCCCGACCTCGGCCGAGGCGACCCGGTCGTCGATGAGCCGCACGGTCCCATAGCCCGCGAGCTGCTCGCGCGCGACGGCGCGGAACTCCGCCGGCGGCGTGCCGTCGCGCGAGACGACGTTGTGCATGTGGGCTGCGGATGCGTTGCGGCCCGGACCGGCGTCGACGAGCGCGACCGAGCGGTGCACGCGCGCGAGCGTGAGCGCGGCCTGCAGCCCGGCGGGGCCGCCGCCGACGACGACGCAGTCGAGCGGCTCCTCGAGCGGCAGCAGGCCGAGCTCGAGGCCGCGCTCGCCGTCATCCGCCACCTCCAGTCGTGCACCCACAGCGACTTCGCCCAGTGCCCCGGCTTCCGCGAGCTCATCACCGCCGAGCCGCAGCCGATCGCGCACTCGGCGCGCCTGCACCGTCGCGCATCCCCCTGAGCACCTACGCTGACGGCCGTGGACCTCCTCTCCCTCGTCGTCGCGGCCGTCGCCGTGCTCATCGGCGCCGCGGGACAGCGCATGATCGGCATGGGCTGGGGCCTCGTCGTCACACCCGCGGTCGCGCTCGTCGCGGGCCCGCTCGCGGCGGTGCTCGTCGTCAACCTCTACGGCGCGCTCGCGTGCCTCGTGATCCTGCCGAACGTCTGGCGCGACATCGACTGGCGACGGCTCGCGTGGCTCGCGGTCCCGGCGGTCGCGATGATGGTGCCGGGGCTGCTGCTCGCGAAGGGTGCGGACACGGATGCGCTGCGCGTCATCGTGGGCGTCATCGCGGTCATCGGGGTGGTCGTCTCCGTCGCCTTCACGAGCAGCGCGCGAGCGCTCGACGGGCCGCCGCTGCGCGTCGCCGCGGGCGCGACGATCGGCGTGCTCAACGCGAGCGTCGGCATGGGCGCCCCCGCGCTCGGCATCTACACGCTGCTCTCGGGCTGGCAGGACCGCACCTTCGTCGCGACGATGCAGCCGTTCTGGGTGATCGTGAGCGGCGTGATCGTCGCGATCCGACCGCTCGTCGCGCCGGCGGGCGCGCCGGCGTGGCCCTGGTGGGGGTGGGCGCTCCTCGTCGTCCCGGTCGTCGCGGGCGTGCTGCTCGGCAACCGGCTCGCGCACCTCGTGAACCGCGCGGTCGTGAAGTGGTCGATCATCGGTCTCTCGCTCGCGGGCGGCCTCGCGCTCATCGTGACGGGCGCGATCGCCCTGCTCGCCTAGCGCCCGCCGGACCCGCGCCGCGCTGCCCCTCGCGCCGACCGCCGGTGCTGCGCCACGAGCTGAGCCCGACTCAACCGGGCAGCCGGTAGGGCGCGGCAGCATTCGGCTCGCCCACCCGACTACCCGGTTGAAGATGCCTCAGGCTCGGGGGTTGCGAGGTGCGCGACGGCGTCGCCCGCGTGCACGATCGGCGCCCGCGTGAGGCCGATCACGATCCCGTCGCGGTCGGCGCGCACGATCCGGCCGCCCGTGCCGAGCGCATCCGCCACCCGGCCGAGCCGCGCGCCCGACTCGACGCGGTCGCCGAGCTCGACGTCGAGGTGCAGGATGCCCGTGCCGCGAGCGCGCACCCAGCCGCTCGCGCGGCACTCGGCCGACGCATCCGCCGCCTCGTCGGCCTCGAGCATGCCGAGCGCGGCGAGCACGCGCAGCACGCCGGCGACGCCGACCTCGATCGGCTCCTGCTCGAGCCGCAGCGCCTCGCCCGCCTCGTACAGCAGCGCGATCGCGCCGGCCTCGCGCGCGGCCTGGCGCAGCGAGCCGTCGCGCAGCTTCGCGTGCAGCATGACGGGCGCGCCGAAGGCGGCGGCGAGCCGGCGCGTCTCGGGATCGTCGAGGTCGGCACGGATCTGCGGCAGGTTGTCGCGCCGGTCGGAGCCCGTGTGGAGGTCGATGCCGACGTCGCAGCGCCCGACGACCTCGGTCATCAGCAAGTGGGCGATGCGGCTCGCGAGCGATCCGCGCGCGGAGCCCGGGAACGAGCGGTTGAGGTCGCGGCGATCGGGCAGGTAGCGGTCGCCGTTCAGGAAGCCGAGCACGTTGACGACCGGCACGGCGATGAGCGTGCCGCGGAGCTGCTTGGGCGACACCTGCGCGAGCACCTGCCGGATGACCTCGACGCCGACGACCTCGTCGCCGTGGATCGCGGCGTCGATCCAGACGACCGGTCCCTCCTCGCGACCGTGCAGCACGCGCACGGGGAGCGAGACGTCGCCGCCCGTGACGAGCCGGGCGATCGGCAGCTCGACGCCCCTCGCCTGCCCGGCGCGCACCCGCACGCCGCCGATCGCGAACGACTCACGCACCGGCGCGCCCCCGGTTCTTGAGCCGCACGGCGCGCGCGGGCCGCCCGCCGAGGTACGAGCGCGCCGAGTCGACGGCGAAGCCCTGCCGGAGCGCCTCGCGCCCGACGAGCAGCCGGAAGCCCATCTCGTCGCGGCGCGCGAGCGTCACCTCGGTGAGCACCTCGCGGCCGAGCAGCTCGAGCGCCGTGCGGATGACGATGCGCTCCTGCTCGTGGCCCGTCGACGAGCGCACGAGCCGGCGGTCGTGCACGGGCACCTCGACGTCGACCGCGTCGGCGTCCGAGCGCTGCCACGGGTGCACCGAGAAGCGCACCCAGTCGGCGCCGTCCCGCGTCGTCTCGACGATGTCGAACGCGTGCAGCGCGCTCGTGCGCGCGCCCGTGTCGAGCTTGGCCTTCACGTGCGGCACGCCGAGATGCGGCAGGCCGACCCATTCGCGCCAGCCGGCGATCGCAGGCCTGCGAGGATGGTCGTCGCCCATAGGCCCCCATCCAAGCAGGAAGGCAGGTCGACCTCGCATGAGGCTCGCCATCCTCTCGCGCGCGCCGCGCGCCTACAGCACCCGCCGGCTCCGCGCCGCGGCCGCCGAGCGCGGCCACGACGTCAAGGTGCTCAACACCCTGCGCTTCGCGATCGATCTCTCGAGCGACGCTCCCGATCTGCAGTTCCGCGGGCGGCAGCTGACCGACTACGACGCGATCCTGCCGCGCATCGGCAACTCGATCACCTACTTCGGCACCGCCGTCGTGCGGCAGTTCGAGCAGATGGACGTCTACACGCCCAACACCGCGAACGGCATCGCGAACTCGCGCGACAAGCTGCGGGCGACGCAGATCCTCGCGAGGCACGACATCGGGATGCCTCCCACGACGTTCGTGCGCGACCGGGCCGACGTGATCCCCGCGATCGAGCGCGTCGGCGGCGCCCCCGTCGTGCTCAAGCTGCTCGAGGGCACGCAGGGCATCGGCGTCATCCTCGCGCCGACGATCAAGGTCGCCGAGGCGATCATCGAGACGCTGCAGAGCACGAAGCAGCAAGTGCTCATCCAGCGCTTCGTCGCAGAGAGCAAGGGCCGCGACATCCGCGCGCTCGTAGTGGGCGATCGCGTCGTCGCGGCGATGCGGCGCAGCGCCCAGGGCGACGAGTTCCGCTCGAACGTGCACCGCGGCGGCAGCGTCGAGCCGGTCACGCTCGACCCCGACTTCGAGCGCGTCGCGGTGCGCGCCGCGCAGATCATGGGGCTCAAGGTCGCGGGCGTCGACATGCTCGAGGGCAACGACGGCCCGCAGGTGATGGAGGTCAACTCCTCCCCCGGGCTCGAGGGCATCGAGCGCGCGACGCGGCTCGACGTCGCCGGCGCGATCATCGACTACATCGACGACCAGGTCGCCTTCCCGCAGATCGACGTGCGCGAGCGGCTCGCCGTCTCGACCGGCTTCGGCGTCGCCGAGCTCGTGGTGCACGGCGACGCCGACCTCGTCGGCAAGCGGCTCGACGAGTCGGGCCTGCGCGACCGCGACATCACGGTGCTCACGCTCCACCGCGGCACGGCCGTCATCCCGAACCCGAAGGGCTCGGAGGTGCTGCACGCCGAGGACCGGCTGCTGTGCTTCGGCCGGCTCGAGGAGATGCGCTCGATGATCCCCGCGCGGCCGAAGCGGCGCGCACGGGTCAAGAAGCTGCCGAAGGTGCCGCTGCCGCCGCAGGAGGACTGAGGCGCCGGGCCAGCCGACCGGCCGGCGGTTCAGCCGACGGGCACCGCCGCCTCGGCGAGCACCCCCTCGGCCCACTCGAGCGCGGCCTCGGTCGCCGGCACCGGCCCGCCGGCGTCGTGCCGCCCGTACTCCCCGACCCGCTCGGCGCCGCACGCCGCGAGCGCCTCGGCGGCGAGCTCGCTGCCGCGCGAGTAGGTCTTCGTGTAGCTGCGATCGCCCATCCCGAATGCCGCGAAGCGCAGCGCGCGCAGGTCCGGCCGATCCTCGACGAGCGCGCGGAGGAACGCTCGGGCGCTCGTCGGCACCTCGCCGTCGCCGTACGTCGAGCAGACGAGCAGGTGCAGGCGGCTCGCGTCGAGGTCACCTGGCGCGACGTCGGCGACGTCGACGACCTCGACGGCCGCACGGCTCGCGAGCCCGCGCCGCAGCTCGTCGGCGACGAGCTCCGCCCCGCCCGACTCGGTGCCGAACAGCACCGTCACGGGGAGCCCCGCGCCCTCCGACGCGCTCTCCTCGGTCGCGACCGCCGGCAGCGGGATCGACGCGTCGCGCGCCGCTTGGAGCAGCTCGGCGCGCGAGCGCAGCTTCGAGCGCGAGCGGCCCGGCGCGGCGCAGAGCTGCTCGCGCACGTCGATGCGCCGCCAACCCTCGAAGTCGGTCTCCCCCTCGACCGGCGGCAGCCCCTCGCGCCCGATCGCGATCGCGCCCGCCTCGAGGTCGTCGGCGATGAGCCGGGCGAGCTCGCGCGCGTCGGTGCGCTGGTCGGGGATCGTGCCGCGCGGACCGCGCCGCAGCCAGCCCGCGGTGTAGAGCCCCGGCTCCACCCGGCCGCTCGGGTGCGCACCGGGCTCGGCGAGGCAGTCGTCGCTCGCGGCGAAGCCGACCGCCGTGACGATCGCGTCCGCCTCGAGCGCGATCTCGCCGTCGGCGCCGCGGAAGACGGCCAGCTCGGCGCGGCCGTCGCCCTCGATGCGCTCGGGCGAGAGCCCGAACCACCAGTGCACCTCGACGCGCGGCGCCGCGGCGGGCTCCGCGACCAGGTCGCGCACCGCATCCGCTCGCGCGTCCTTGCCCGCCTCGATCCCGTCGAGGGCGACGCCGTGCACGCGATGGGCGACGCCCGGCAGGCTCGCGAGCTCGCGCACCATGACGGGGTCGAAGCGCGCGTCGCTCGGGGCGCTGCGGCCGACGACGTGGATCGTGCGCACGGCGGCAGCGAGCCGCTCGTGCGCCTCGTCGTCGACGTCGGTGCCGTCGAGGCCCTCGGCGTCGCGGGCGAGCATGCGCACGACGTCCATCGCGACGTTGCCGAGGCCGACGACCACGACGCGCTCGCCGAGCGAGGGCGCCTCGCCCTCGTCGGCGTGCGCGTTGAGCAGGCGCGTGATGCGTCCGGCGCCGTGGATGCCCGCGAGCGAGTCGCCCGGCACGCCGAGCGGCCGATCGGCGCGCAGCCCGGTCGCGAGCACGACGGCGTCGTAGGCCTCGCGCACCGCGTCGAGCGGCACGTCGTCGCCGACGCGCACGCTGCCCCGGAAGCGCACGCCCTCGTGCTGGAAGAGCCGGTCGAACTGTCGCGCGACCGACTTCGTGCCGGGGTGGTCGGCGGCGACGCCCGAGCGCACGAGGCCGTACGGCACGGGCAGCGCGTCGAGCACCTCGAGCTCGGCGGCCGGGAAGCGGCGGCGGAGCGCTTGCGCCGCGAAGCAGCCCGCGGGGCCGGCGCCGACGATCGCGATGCGCGGGGCGGCCTGCGAGGCGGCGACGGGCGCCGCGGCGGTCGTCGCGGGCTCGGCGACCGAGTCCCACCGCACCGGCAGGCTCGTCATGCCGCGGAAGACCCAGCCGGCGATGGCGGGCGGCGCGTCGGGCACGACGTCGAGCCCGCGCAAGCGCTCGAAGAGCATCGGCAGGGCCACGTCGGCGACCTCCGAGCGCGCGACCCATGCGCCGAGGCACACGTGCACGCCCTTGCCGAAGGCGAGGTGCGGCTTGACCTCGCGGCGGACGTCGAAGCGGTCGGCATCCTGCCACACGCGCTCGTCGCGGTTCGCCGCGAGGATGCAGATGCCGAGGCGCGCGCCGGCGGGGAGCCGCACGCCGGCGAGCTCGGTGTCGCGCGTGACCTGCCGCGAGTAGAGGCCGATGGGCGCGACCCAGCGGATCGTCTCGTCGAACGCGGCGTTCCAGAGCGACGGGTCGGCCTCGACGGCGCGCCGCTGCTCGGGGTGCGTCAGCAACGCCCACGCAGCCACGCCGAGCGCGTCGCGCGGCTCGTTGAGCCCGCCGCCGATCGTCATCTTCACGTTCGCGCGGATGCGCTCGATGGGCATCTCGTAGTCGGGGATGCGCAGGAGCTGCGACAGCAGCGACTCGTTCGGGTTCGCCGCGTGCCACGGCAGCACCTCGTCGAGCGCCGCGTCGACCTCGTCGAACGAGCGCAGGCCCTTCGCCCACACCTCGGGGTCGTCGGCGTAGTTGCCGGTCGCGTCGATGAGCGTCTGCGACCAGCGCTGCAGGTCCTCCTGCCCGGCGCTGTGCAGGCCGATGATCTCGCGCAGGCTCTCGGCGGCGTACGGCGCGGCGAAGTCCCAGATCAGGTCGGCGCCGGGCCCCTTCTCGATGAGCTCGTCGAGGTAGCGCTCCGAGTTCCGCTCGAACTTCGAGCGCCACACGCGCTGCACGACGCCGGGTCGCAGCGCCGGCTGCCACGCCTTCCGCTCGAGGTAGTGCTCGGGGCCGTCCCGGCGGAGCATCGAGTGGCCCATCGCGCGGATCTGCAGCGAGCCCCGCTCGTTCGCCGAGAACACGTCCTGGTCGAGCTCGGTCTCGTGCACCGCCTGGTAGGAGGTGATGAGGTAGCGGCCGACCGCGGGCACCCAGTGCACGCCGCCCTCGGCGCGCAGCCGCTCGTAGATCGGGAACGGGTCGCGGTGCAGGTCGGGGATCGTCACCCACTCGGCGACGGGAGCTTCGGTCGGCATGGAGCACATCCTCGTGATCGGTCCTCCCCCGATCATCCGCCACCGGCTACGTTGGCGAAAGCGGATGTATCGTACGTTCTACATCGGAGGAGTCGAACATGGATGCCCTCGACGCGCCCGCGTTCACCCTGCGCCAGCTCTCCTACCTCGTGTGCGCCGCCGACGAGGGCACGATCGCGGCCGCCGCAGCGCGCCTGCACGTCTCCCCGTCCGCGATCTCCGAGGCGATCAGCGAGCTCGAGCGCGAGCTCGGCTCGCAGCTGACGGTGCGCCGCCGGGCGCGCGGCTTGACGCTCACGAGCACGGGGGCGGATGTCGTGGCTCGCGCCCGCGCGCTGCTCGCGACGTCTCGCGAGCTCGAGACCTCGCTCCGCGGCGCCCCCGGCGAGCTCGTCGGGCCGGTCACGATCGGCTGCTACCCGACGCTCGCGCCGACGATCCTCCCGCCCCTGCTCGCCGGCTTCGGCCGAGCGCATCCGCGGGTCGAGCTCGACATCGTCGAGGCGACGCACGACCGGCTCGAGGGCCGGCTCGAGTCGGGTCGCATCGACGTGGCGTTCGTCTACGACACCCTCGTGCCGGGCGAGCCGCACCGGGCGAAGCTCTTCGCGCTGCCGGCGCACGTCGTGGTCGCGGGCGACGACCCGCTCGCCGGCCGCGGCTCGGTTTGGCTCGCCGAGCTCGCCGAGCGCGACCTCATCCTGCTCGACGCGCCGCCCTCGAGCGAGCACACCCGCTCGCTCTTCGCGGCGGCGGGCGTCACGCCGCGCGTGCGCCATCGAGTGCAGAGCTCCGAGGCCGTGCGCGCGCTCGTCGGCCGCGGCCTGGGCTACGGCATCCTCGTGCAGCGGCCCGCGAACCCCGCGAGCTACGAGGGCCACCCTGTCGCCATGCTCGAGATCGAGCCGCGCGTGCCGCCGGTCGGCATCGACGTGATCTGGCCCGCCGCGCCCGAGCCGACGGCCCGCACCCGCGCGCTCATCGAGTTCGCGCGCTCGCTGCCCTGGCCGGGTCGGCGGTGACCGCGCTCGTCTGGGGCATCAAGGCGTCGCTGATCGACTACGTGCGCGGCCGCGGCGCGGGCACGGTCGAGGCCGCCGACGGCGCAACGGCCGAGGGCGAGGCCTTCCGCTTCCCCGCCGGGTCGAGGACGACCGGCGCCGAAGGCGCGTTCCTCGGCTCCGTGACGCTCACAGCGCACGGCGGGATGCTGCGCCTCGTGATCGCGGAGCCGTCGATCGTGGAGTCGCCGGGCGGCTGGCGGCTCGAGATCGCAGACCCCCACGAGCCGGGCGCGCGTCTCGCCTTCGCGACGATCGCAGCGTTCGACGGCGAGCGGGCCTCCGGCACCGCGCTCACGCAGGACGGCGCCGACCTGTTCTTCGGGCCCTACGAGCCCGGCACGCCGATCGACGACCCGCGCGTCGAGCGCTGACCGATCCTGCCCGGCACGCCGAACGGCCCCGCCACGAGGGCGGGGCCGTCCTGTGTGGCATGGGTCAGCGTTCGACGGCCGCCTCGCGGTCGACCTCGGAGAGCGCGATGAACTCGTCGCCCTTCTTCCACTCGTCCCACTTGCCCGACTTCTCGAACTCGATCGAGAGCGGGATGCCGGTGCGGTCCTTGAGCAGCAGCGTGCCGATGACCGAGATCACGACGGTCGCCAGCAGGTAGCCGACGATCGCCCACGTCGAGCCGGTCGCCTGCAGCAGCGCTTGCGCGATCGTCGGAGCGAACGCGCCGCCGATCACCGCACCGATCGCGTAGGCGATCGAGACGCCCGAGAAGCGCACCGAGGCCGGGAACGACTCCGCGTACCACGCGGCCTGCGCGCCGTACGTGAGGCCGAGGCCGACGCCCAGCAGGATCGTCGCCCAGGCCACGCCCGCGACACCCGTCTCGACGAGCAGGAAGAGCGGCACGATGCCCGCTGCGAGCGCCGCCCAGCCGATCAGGTACAGGGGCTTGCGGCCGATGCGGTCCGAGGCCCAGCCTGCGACGAACGTGAACACGAGCCACGAGAGCGAGCCGGCGAAGGTCGCGAGCTGCACGCCGACCGGGTCGAACCCGAGGCCCGGCACGGGCGCGTCGACCGGGCGCGACGCCAGGCCCTGCACGTAGCCGCCGGTGGTCATGTAGCCGGTGGCGTTGTTGGCCATGAAGACCATCGCGGCGAAGAGCACGACGAGGCCGTACTTCTTGAAGACCTGCACGATGGGCGCCGACTGCTCCTGCGCCGTCTCCTTGATCTCCTGGAACACCGGCGACTCGTCGACCGAGCGGCGCACGAGGTAGCCCACGAGCACGAGGACGATCGAGATGAAGAACGGGATGCGCCAGCCGACCTCGAGGAACGCGTCGCCCGGGAACATCGCGCGGATGGCCGCGAGGATGCCGGTCGCGAGCAGCATGCCGATCGGCACGCCGGCCTGCACGAACGAGCCGAAGAGGCCGCGGCGGTTGGCGGGCGCGTGCTCGATGGCCATGAGCACCGCACCGCCCCACTCGCCACCGGCCGAGAGACCCTGCAGGATGCGGAGGAACATCAGCAGGATGGGCGCGAGGATGCCGATCTGCTCGTAGGTGGGCAGCGCGCCGACGAGCGTGGTCGCGACACCCATGAGCAGGAGCGTCAGCACGAGCATCGGGCGGCGGCCGATCCGGTCGCCGAAGTGGCCGGCGAGGAACGCGCCGAGCGGACGGAAGAGGAACGAGATGCCGATCGTGACGAGCGAGATGATCTGGCCGAGGCCCGGCCCCGCCGGCTCGAAGAAGAGCTGCGCGAAGACCAGGTTCGCCATGAAGGCGTAGATGAAGAAGTCGTACCACTCGATGGTGGTGCCGACGACGACTGCGGCCAGGACCTTGTTCCGCTCTCGAGCGGAGGTGTGAGGCGTCGTGCTGTGAGACACGCTGACTCCTTTGTCAGGGGAAGGGCGCCGAGGGCTCGGTGCCGGGACTGACTGGAAGATATACGATTTCGTGCACGAAGACAACCGTCTTGCGCGGACGCTGAGCCTCCGGTGGCGAGCGGTGCTCAGCGGCTCTTGCAGACCAGATTCGGAATCGTATACGATGCCGACATGCATGCATCGTCGCAGCTCCCGACCGAGACCCTCGCCCCCGCCGAGGCAGCGTGGCGCCTGCTCGGCGCTCGGCCCGGCAAGGTCTTCGCGATGCACATCGGCTACCGCGCCCGCGCCGCGCAGAAGGGCCGCACGCCCGAGGCGCCGGGCTACTTCCTCAAGCCCGAGACGTCGCTCTCGACCGGCGGCGAGGTCGTCGTGCCCGCCGGCACCGAGATCTTCGGCTTCGAGGGCGAGATCGCGATCGTCATCGGCTCGCACGCGCGAGCGGTGGACGAGGCGGATGCGTGGGCGCACGTCGCGTCGGTCACGGCCTCGAACGACCTCGGCGTCTTCGACCTCCGCTGGGTCGACAAGGGCTCCAACCTCCGCTCGAAGGGCGGTGACGGCATGACGCCGATCGGCCCGGCGCTCCTCGACGCCACGCGCATCGACCCGCTCGCGATCGAGGTGCGCACGTGGCTCGACGGCGAGCTCGTGCAGGAGGACTCGACCTCGACGCTCGTCTTCTCGCTGCCGCAGATCGTGAGCGACCTCTCGCAGCTCATCACGCTCGAGCCCGGGGACGTCATCCTCACCGGCACCCCCGCGAACGCCTCCACCTTCTCCCCCGGCCAGCGCGTCGAGGTCGAGGTGACGGCGACGACCCTCGACGGCGAGCGGCTCTCGACCGGGCGGCTCGCGTCGACGGTGCGGGTCGGCGAGCAGCGGCTGCCCGCCTACTCCGCCCAGCCGAAGCCGACCCCCGAGCAGTGGGCCGACGCATCCGGCCGCCCGATCGCCGAGTTCCAGGAGCCGACCGCGCCGGTGCTCGACGACGACCTGCGCGACAAGCTCTCGCGCGTCGCGCTCGCGACCCTCTCCTCGGGGCTGCGGAAGCGCGGCCTCAACAACGTCTCGATCGACGGGCTGCGCTCGACGCAGCCGCGCAAGCGCATGGTCGGCACCGCGCGCACGCTCCGCTACGTGCCGAACCGCGAGGACCTCTTCAAGCGCCACGGCGGCGGCTACAACGCGCAGAAGCGCCTGTTCGACTCGCTGCAGCCCGGCGAGGTCGTCGTGATCGAGGCGCGCGGCGACAACCGCTCGGGCACGCTCGGCGACATCCTCGCGCTCCGCGCCCGCCACCTCGGCGCCGCGGGCCTCGTCACCGACGGCGGCGTGCGCGACCTCGACGTCGTCACCGAGATCGGCGTGCCGACGTACCACGGCGGCGGCCACCCGGCGGTGCTCGGGCGACTGCACGTGCCGTGGTCCTTCGACGAGACGATCGCGTGCGGCGGCGCGACGGTGCAGCCGGGCGACATCATCGTCGGCGACAACGACGGCGTGCTCGTCATCCCGCCGGCGCTCGCGCGCGAGCTCGTCGACGAGTGCCTGCAGCAGGCGGCCGAGGAGGAGTGGATCGCCGCGCAGGTCGAGGCCGGCCACCCCGTCCAGGGGCTCTTCCCCATGGATGCCGAGTGGCGCGCGAAGTACGAGGCCGAGACGGCCCAGTCGGAGGGGTCGTGAGCGGCCGCCGCTCGCGGACCGCTGCCGCCGCCGAGTCGGGCGGCACCGTCGCCCCCTCGAAGTCGCAGCGCGCCTACCGGCTGCTGCACGACCGCATCGTCGACGGCACCTACTCCCCCGGCTTCCGGCTCGTGCTCGACGCGATCGGCCGCGAGCTCGACATGAGCGTCGTGCCGGTGCGGGAGGCGATCCGCCGCCTCGAGGCGGAGGGGCTCGTCACCTTCGAGCGCAACATCGGCGCGCGCGTCGCCGAGATCGACGAGCTCGAGTACCACGACACGATGGAGACGCTCTCCTACGTCGAGGGCGCCGCGATCTCGCTCGCCGCAGGCCTCTACTCCGCCTCGGACGTCGCGGCGGCGCAGGCGATCAACGACGAGATGCGGCAGTCGCTCGCCGACTTCGACCCCGTGCGGTTCACCGCGCTCAACGAGGCCTTCCACCGGCGGCTCACCGACGTCTGCCCCAACCAGGTGCTCGGCGACGTCATCGACACGTGCTGGAAGCGCCTCGCGAGGCTGCGCCAGTCGACCTTCTCGTTCGTGCCGAACCGCGCCGGGCCGGCGATCGACGAGCACGAGGCGATCCTCGGGCTCATCGAGGAGGGCGCCGACCCGCGCCGCATCGAGCTCGCCGTGCGCGCCCACCGCCTCGCGACGCCCGACGCCTACCTGCACCGCACGCAGCCCAAGCCCTGAGCTGCCGACAGCCCCGAGCCGCCACCCGCGGCGACGAACCGAACAGACAAGGAGCCATCATGGCCGACCAGCCCGCAGGCATCCCCGAGCTCATCCCCCACTACATCGACGGGGAGCGCGTCGCGTCCGTCGACGGCGACACGTTCGGCGTGCTCAACCCCGTCACGAACGAGGACTACACCGTCGCCGCCTCGGGCAAGCAGGCCGACATCGACCTCGCCGTCGCCGCCGCGAGCCGGGCGTTCCACGAGGGACCGTGGCCGCGCATGAAGAACCGCGAGCGCGCGCGCATCCTCTCTCGCATCGCCGACATCGTCGAGTCGCGCGACCGGGAGCTCGCGCAGCTCGAGTCGTGGGACTCCGGCCTGCCGATCGCGCAGGCGCGGGGCCAGGCGCAGCGCGCGGCCGAGAACTTCCGCTTCTTCGCCGACCTCATCGTCGCCGGTCGCGACGACACCTACAAGGTGCCCGGCACGCAGGTGAACTACGTCAACCGCAAGCCCAAGGGCGTCGCGGGCCTCATCACGCCGTGGAACACCCCCTTCATGCTCGAGTCGTGGAAGCTCGGCCCCGCGCTCGCCTCGGGCTGCACCGTCGTGCTCAAGCCCGCCGAGTTCACGCCGCTCTCGGCGTCGCTGTGGGCCGGCATCTTCGAGGAGGCCGAGCTGCCGCGCGGCGTCTTCAACCTCGTCAACGGCTTCGGCGAGACCGCGGGCGATGCGCTCGTGAAGCACCCGGATGTGCCGCTCATCTCGTTCACGGGCGAGTCGAGCACCGGCAAGCTCATCTTCGGCAACGCCGCCCCGCACCTCAAGGCGCTCTCGATGGAGCTCGGCGGCAAGAGCCCCGCCGTCGTCTTCGCCGACGCCGACCTCGACGCCGCGATCGACTCGACGCTCTTCGGCGTGTTCTCGCTCAACGGCGAGCGCTGCACCGCCGGCAGCCGCATCCTCGTCGAGCGCAGCGTCTACGACGAGTTCGTCGAGCGCTACGCCGAGCGCGCGAGGAACATCGTCGTGGGCGACCCCGGCGACCCGAAGACCGAGGTCGGCGCGCTCGTGCACCCCGAGCACTTCGACAAGGTCATGTCGTACGTCGAGATCGGCAAGGGCGAGGGCCGCCTCCTCGCGGGCGGCGGCCGCCCCGAGGGCTTCCCCGAGGGCAACTACGTCGCCCCGACCGTCTTCGCCGACGTCGCGCCCGACGCGCGCATCTTCCAGGAGGAGATCTTCGGCCCGGTCGTCGCGATCACCCCGTTCGACTCCGACGAGGAGGCGCTCGAGCTCGCGAACAACACGCGCTACGGCCTCGCCGCCTACATCTGGACGAACGACCTCAAGCGCGCCCACCTGTTCGCGCAGGACGTCGAGGCCGGCATGGTGTGGCTCAACAGCCACAACGTGCGCGACCTCCGCAGCCCCTTCGGCGGCGTCAAGGCCTCGGGCCTCGGCCACGAGGGCGGCTACCGCTCGCTCGACTTCTACAGCGACCAGCAGGCCGTGCACATCACGCTCGGCGACGTCCACACCACCCGCTTCGGCGCATCCGCCTGACCCTCCCCTGCCAAGGAGCAGCACCATGAACGAGATCCCCAAGCCCTCCGTCCCCGCGCCCGACATCATCCGCTGCGCGGCGATGGACCTCGTCGTCACCGACCTCGCCGCGAGCCGCGCCTTCTACGTCGACGTGCTCGGCCTGCACGTGACCGAAGAGGACGACGAGGCGATCTACCTGCGGTCGTTCGAGGAGTTCATCCACCACAACCTCGTGCTGCGGAAGGGCCCCGTCGCCGCCGTCGCCGCCTTCGCCTACCGCGTGCGCACCCCCGAGGACGTCGACCGCGCCGAGGCCTACTACCGGGAGCTCGGATGCCGCACCGAGCGTCGTGCGGACGGCTTCCAGCGGGGCTTCGGCGACAGCGTGCGCGTCGAGGACCCGCTAGGCTTCCCGTACGAGTTCTTCTACGCCACCGAGCACGTCGAGCGGCTGCACCAACGCTACGACCTCTACTCGGCGGGCGAGCTCGTACGCCTCGACCACTTCAACCAGGTCACCCCCGACGTACCGCGCGGCCGCAAGTACCTCGAGGACCTCGGCTTCCGCGTCACGGAGGACATCCAGGACGACCAGGGCGTCACCTACGCCGCGTGGATGCACCGCAAGGGCACGGTGCACGACACCGCGCTCACGGGCGGCAACGGGCCGCGCATGCACCACATCGCCTTCTCGACCCACGAGAAGCACAACATCATCCAGATCTGCGACAAGCTCGGCGCGCTGCGGATGTCGGACCACATCGAGCGCGGCCCCGGCCGGCACGGCGTCTCGAACGCGTTCTACCTCTACATCACCGACCCCGACGGCCACCGCGTCGAGATCTACACGCAGGACTACTGGACCGGCGACCCCGACAACCCCGTCATCACGTGGGACGTGCACGACAACCAGCGACGCGACTGGTGGGGCAACCCGGTCGTGCCCTCCTGGTACACCGAGGCTTCGCCGGTGCTCGACCTCGACGGCAAGCCGCAAGAGATCGTCGAGCGCACCGACTCGAGCGAGATGGAGGTGACCGTCGGCGCCGACGGCTTCTCGTACACGCGCAAGGGCGACGAGGACGGCACCTACAAGGGCGAGGCCGCGAAGGGCTTCAAGATCGGCAACCAGCTGTGACGACGGATCACCTGCGACCGGGCCGAGGCCTCGACGACGCGACCGTCGCGGCGATCGCCGATGAGCTCGCGGAGGCCACGCGCTCGCGCGGCACGATCGAGAGGATCTCGACCCGATACCCCGAGGCGACGATCGAGGACTCGTACGCGGTGCAGCGCATCTGGCGCGGTCGCCGCGAGGAGGCCGGCGCCCGGCTCGTGGGCCGCAAGATCGGGCTGACGAGCAAGGCGATGCAGGATGCGACGGGCATCACCGAGCCCGACTACGGCGTCATCTTCGCCGACCAGGCGTACCGCTCGGGCGAGACGGTCGAGCACGCGCAGTGGTCGAACGTGCGCGTCGAGGTCGAGCTCGCCTTCGTGCTGCGCTCGCCGCTCGAGGGCGAGGGCCTCTCGATCGACGAGGTGCTCGACGCGACCGAGGTCGTCGTGCCCGCGCTCGAGATCCTCGACTCGCACATCGAGCTCGCGGGCCGCACGATCGTCGACACGATCAGCGACAACGCCGCGCTCGGCGCCGTCGTGGTCGGCGATGTCGAGCTCGGTCCGCGCGACCGCAGCCTCGCCTGGATCGGCGCGCAGTGCTTCGTCGACGACGAGGTGGTCGAGACCGGTGTCTCGGGCGGCGTGCTGGGCCACCCGGCGCGCGGCGTCGCGTGGCTCGCGGGCAAGCTCGCGCAGCACGGCGACCGGCTCGAGGCGGGCGAGCTCATCCTCGCCGGCTCGTTCACGCGCCCCGTGTGGGTGCACCCGGGCGACCGCGTGCGGGTCGAGTTCCAGGACGCGGGGATGGTCGAGGTGGCGTTCCGATGACGGCGCTGAAGCCGACCCTGCGCGACGTGCTCGCGGGTGCCGACCGTCCCCTCGTGGGCCTGTGGAACGCATCCGGGAGCCCCGTCGCCGCCGAGCTCATGGCGGGCTCGGGCGCCGACCTGCTGCTCGTCGACGGCGAGCACGGGCCGATCGAGCTGCGCGACATCCTGCAGATCCTCCAGGCCGCCGAGGCCTACCCGGTCACGACGATCGTCCGCATCCCCTGGAACGACCCCGTGCGCATCAAGCAGGTGCTCGACCTCGGCGCGCAGAACATCGTCGTGCCGATGGTGTCGACCGCCGGCGATGCCGAGGGCGCCGTGCGCGCGGCCCGCTACCCGGGCGCCGCGGGCGAGCGACCCGGCACGCGCGGCATCGGCTCGGCCCTCGCGCGCTCGGCGCGCTGGGGCCGGGCGACCGGCTACGTCGGCGACGCCGACCGCCACGTGTCGGTGACCGTGCAGATCGAGACGGCGGATGCGGTGGCGAACGCCGCCGAGATCGCCGCCGTCGACGGCGTGGACGCCGTCTTCATCGGCCCCGCCGACCTCGCGGGCTCGATGGGCTACCCCGGCTCCCCGGGGGCGCCCGAGGTGGTCGCCGCGGTCGACGCGGCGATCGACGCCGTGCGCGGCGCGGGCAAGCCGGTCGGCGTCAACGCCTTCGCGGACGCCGACCAGGACCGCGTGCTCGCGCGCGGCGCCGCGTTCGTGTTCGTCGCCGCCGACGTCACGCTCATGGCGCGGGGCTCCGAGGCGGCCGTCGCCCGCATCCGCGACTCGCGCGCCGCGGCAGACAGCTACTAGACATCCTTCGAAGGAGAAGCTCATGCAGTTCCACCACCACGGCTACGTCAAGGGCGACCCGCGCATCCTCCCCGCCGCGGGCATCGGCCTCGACCGGCCCGCGGAGCTCCCGGACGAGATGGACGTGCTCATCGTCGGCACCGGTCCGGCGGGCGTGCTGCTCGGCGCGCAGCTGTCGATGTACCCCGAGGTGCACACGCGCATCATCGAGCGTCGCGATGGCCGCCTCGAGCTCGGCCAGGCCGACGGCCTCCAGGCCCGCTCGATCGAGACCTTCCAGGCGTTCGGCTTCGCCGAGCGGCTGCTGCAGGAGGCGTACCGCATCACGGAGATGCAGTTCTGGCGCCCCGACCCCGCCGACCGCTCGCGCATCTACCGCGCCGAGTCGACGCCCGACTCCGCGGGCGTCGAGGGCTCGACGCTCAGCGAGTTCCCGCACGTCATCTGCAACCAGGCGCGCGTGCAGGACTACTTCTGCGAGTACATGGCCAACTCGCCGAGCCGCATGACGCCCGACTTCGGGTGGGAGCTGCTCGGGCTCGAGGTCGAGGACGGCGAGACGCATCCCGTGAAGGCGACCCTGCGCCGCACGGCGGGCGCGGATGCCGGCGCTCAGCGCGTCGTGCGGGCGAAGTACGCCGTCGGCTGCGACGGGGCGCGCTCGGTCGTGCGGAAGTCGATCGGCGGGCAGCTGCTCGGCGACTCGCGCAACCACGCGTGGGGCGTCATGGACGTGCTCGTCGACACCGACTTCCCCGACATCCGCACGAAGTGCGCGATCCAGTCGGAGGCGGGCAGCATCCTGCTCATCCCCCGCGAGGGCAACGCGCTGTGCCGCATCTACGTCGACATGGGCGACATCGCGCCCGAGGACCACGGCAAGGTGCGCGAGACGCCGCTCGAGCGCATCGTCGAGATCGCGCAGTCGATCTTCCACCCGTACCGGCTCGAGGTGCGCGACGTCGCCTGGTGGAGCATCTACGAGGTCGGGCAGCGCCTGACCGACACCTTCGACGACGTGAAGCCCGAGGAGCGCGGCACGGTCGAGCCGCACGTGTTCATCGCGGGGGACGCGTGCCACACGCACTCGGCGAAGGCCGGCCAGGGCATGAACGTCTCGATGCAGGACGCCTTCAACCTCGGCTGGAAGCTCGGCTCGGTGCTCACCGGCCGCTCCCCCGAGTCGCTGCTCGACACCTACTCGGTCGAGCGCCAGGACGTCGCGCAGAAGCTCATCGACTTCGACCGCGAGTGGTCGACGCTCATGGGCGCGAAGGTGCTCGACCCCGAGCACCCCGAGCTCGGCGGCGTCGACCCCAAGGAGGTCACGGCGCACTACCTCAAGAGCGAGGTGCAGGCCTCGGGCTTCGGCACGCACTACGCGCCCTCGATGATCGTCGAGGCGGGCGAGCACCAGCACCTCGCGACCGGCTTCCCGATCGGCAAGCGCTGCTGGTCGGCGCCCGTCGTGCGCGTGTGCGACGCGGTGCCGATGGAGCTCGGGCACCACATGCGGGCCGACGGCCGCTGGCGGCTCTACGCCTTCGCGGGCCGCGAGGCGCCCGGGCAGGGCGGCGCGATCGAGGGGTGGGCGCAGTGGCTGCGCACCTCGCCCGACTCGCCGTACGTGCGCACGCGCCGCGAGGGCGACGACGCCGGCAGCGTCTTCGACGTCAAGGTCGTGTGGCAGCAGCACCACGACGCCGTCGAGCCGCACGACGTCGACGACGTCTTCCGGCCGCGCTTCGGCCCCTTCCAGCTGCGCGACGACGAGCTCGTCTACGCCGCCGATCCGGAGGACGACATCTTCGAGCGCCGCGGGGTCAGCCGCGAAGGATGCGTCGTGGTCGTCCGGCCCGACATGTTCGTCGCCGCCGTGCTGCCGCTCGAGCGCCCGGAGCTGCTCGCCGAGTTCTTCGACGGCGTGCTGCTCCCGGCCGACCCGCAGCACGACCCGGCGGTCGAGATCGAGCCGCGGCCGGGCGCGCTGCAGCAGGCGCGCGCGAAGGTCTCCGCGGAGGCCTGAGCCGGCGGCATCGGGGCCCGCGCTGACGTCGGATCGACGCGGCGCGGGCTCTTCCCGTCTCCCGCGCATCCTGTGGCTCGACCCCGTGTCGACTCCCAAGTTCGCCTCGGCTCGCTGGGGTACAGTCGCCCGCACCGGGGACTCCCGGACGATGATGGGAGAACCGCATGTCGGACAGCAGCGACCGCCTCGACGCGACACTCGATGCCGCGGACGCCCCCGCCCCGGACCACGACGCGAAGCCCGACTCCCCGCCCAAGCTCGAGGGCGCGAGCTGGAAGTACGCGCTCAAGCGCGCCCTGAAGGAGTTCGGCACCGACGGGGGCACCGACCTCGCGGCGATGCTCACCTACTACATGGTGCTCTCGCTCGCGCCGGGCCTGCTCGCCGTCTTCTCGATCATCGCGCTCGTGCTCGCGAACAACGCGAGCACCGTCACGAGCCTCGTCGACGACCTCGCCCAGCGGGTGCCGGAGGACTACCGGTCCCTCGTCGTCGACCTCGTCGAGACCATGACGAGCTCGGCGACCGGCGGCGTCATCGCGCTCATCATCGGCATCGCGACGGCGGTGTGGTCGGCGTCCGCCTACGTCAAGGCGTTCTCGCGGTCGATGAACATCATCTACGGCATGGAGGAGGGCCGCGGCCTCATCAAGCAGACCGCCACGATGCTCCTCATCACGATCGCGCTCCTCGTGGGCGTCGTGCTGCTGCTCGTCTCGCTCGCGCTCAACGAGTCGCTCGTGGAGGGCGTGCTCGGCCCCATCGCCGAGCCCCTCGGCCTCGGCGGGCTGCTCGCGTTCATGCTGCAGACATTCCTGCCCATCTGGGCGTGGGTGAAGTGGCCGGTGATGCTCGCGATCGTCGTCGCGATGATCGCCCTCCTCTACTACCTCGCCCCGAACGTGCAGCAGCCGAAGTTCACGTGGGTGAGCCTCGGCTCCATCTTCGCGATCGTCGGCATCGCGCTCGCGGCCGTCGGGCTCTTCCTCTACTTCACGCTCCTCACCGGCTACAGCGCCTACGGCACGATCGGCACGGTGATGGCGCTGCTGTTCGCGCTCTGGATCTTCAACATCGTGCTGATCCTCGGCGCGGAGGTCGACGCCGAGACGGAGCGGGCACGCCAGCTCCAGACCGGCATCGAGGCGGAGGAGACCATCCAGCTGCCGCCGCGCTCGACGAAGAAGGTCGAGAAGAAGGCGGAGGCGCGCGACAAGCTCGAGGCTGAGGGCCGCGAGATCCGCGAGGAGCACAGCGACGGCGCCCACGACGACGCGGATGCCCGGGGTCGCGACGGCGACGACGGTCGCAGCTCGCGCTCGGCGCGCGATGGCGACGCTCGCGCCTCGGTCCGCGCCTCGAGCGAGGATCGCCCAGCGGGCAAGCGGAAGTTCCTCGGGATCTTCCCGCGCAAGGACTGAGCGGTCAGCGGCGCGGTCTTCGCGTCGACCACAGCGCCCACGCGATGAGCAGCTCCGGCACCCGGGCGCGGAACTCGTCGCGCGCGAACGTGAGGTGGCTGGCGCCGGCGAACACGAGCGAGGCGCCGAGCAGGACGCGAGCGGCGGTGCGGATGCCGGGCATCAGACGCTCTGACCGAGGGCGACGAGGCCCGTGACGACCGCGACGAGCGGGAAGAAGCCCTGCACAACGGCTGCCCTCCCCTTCGAGCGATCGCTCACGACGAGGTAGAGCGCCGCGGCGAGCATGATGCCGGTGATGGTCAGCAGCAGCGCGATGCCCGGGCCGCGGAGGCCCGTGACGACGAGGATGACGCCGGCGAGCGCGGCGATCCCGAGCAGCAGGTTGTAGACGCCCTGGTTCGCGGCGAGCTGCTTCGAGTGCGCCGCCTGCTCGGGTGTCGTGCCGAAGACGCGACGCGTGCCGGGCTCCTCCCAGCGGAGCGTCTCGAGCACGAAGATGTAGCCGTGCACGGCTGCGGCGAGCGCGGCGGCGATGCACGCGATGACGGCGAGGTCCATGCGCCGAAGTCTAGGCAGTCGGGCTCGGAGCGGGTGTCGAGCGAAGCACGGGCTTGTCGCGGGCGCGCCCGTGTGGCATGACTGGAGCGAGCGCCGCGCTCGAGCGGCGCACTTCCGCGGGAAGCAGGGCGTATGGGCGAGCACGGCATCCTCTCGTCGCCGCTCGACGCGATCGGCGGCACGCCGCTCGTGCAGCTGCGCCGGGTCGTGCCGCCCGGGGCAGCGAACGTGCTCGTGAAGCTCGAGGGCGGCAACCCGACCGGGAGCTACAAGGACCGGATGGCGCGGGCGATCGTCGAGGCGGCCGAGCGGCGCGGCGACCTGCGGCCGGGCAGGCGCGTCGTCGAGTACTCCGGCGGCAGCACCGGCTCGTCGCTCGCATTCGTGTGCGCGGTGAAGGGCCATGCGCTCTCGATCGTCTCGTCGGACGCGTTCGCGAAGGAGAAGCTCGACACCATGCGGGCGCTCGGCGCCGACGTGACGCTCGTCGAGAGCGACGGCGGGCGCATCACGCCCGATCTGTTCGTGCGGATGCGCGAGGAGGTCGAGCGCATCGTCGAGCGTGATGACGCCTGGTGGGTCGACCAGTTCCACAACGCCGATGCGCTCGTCGGCTACGCCGAGCTCGGGCGCGAGATCCTCGAGGCGGTGCGGGCGGACGGCGGTCGCGTCGACGCGTTCTGCGCGGGTGTCGGCACGGCCGGCATGCTGTGGGCGCGTCCGCCGCGCTTCGCGAGCAGCCGCATCCGCCGAGCGTGGTCGCGCTCGAGCCGACGTCGTCGCCGATGCTGACCGAGGGCCGCGCCGGCCCGCACCGCGTCGAGGGCATCGCGACCGGGATCGTGCCGCCGCTCCTGTTGCCTGGCACCTTCGACGAGGCGCGCACCGTCGACGAGGCGGAGGCGCGCGCGCTCGCACGTCACCTCGCGCGCGAGGAGGGCGTCTTCGCCGGCACATCGAGCGCCCTCAACGTCGCGGGCGCGACGCGCCTCGCGCTCGAGCTCGGCGAGGGCGCGACGGTGGTGACCGTGGCCACCGACACCGGCCTCAAGTACCTCGCGGGCGACCTCTACCGAGACTGACCCCCTGAGACCCGCTCACCGCCGACGACCACGCGCGAGACCTACGATGGCGGCATGTCACGCCCTCACACCGACGAGACGCGGCCCTCCGCGACGTTCCTCCGCGCGCTGCGCAGCACCACGGGGCGCGAGAGCACGACCTTCGGCTTCTCGATCCTCGTCACCGTGGCGTTCGGCCTGACGCAGACGGTCGAGGGGGCGCCGGGCGTGCCGGAGATCTTCCTGTACGCGGCAGGTGCGGTGCTGTCGTTCACGGCGCTCACGGGCGTGCTCTCCAGCGGGTTCCGCAAGGCGATGCCGCAGCACCCGACGCAGACCCTCGCGCTCGCGACGAGCCTCAACATCGTCTCCGTCCTCGTGGGGCTCGCTGCGGCGCTGCCGGTGCTCCACCTCCTGGACGGCGGTGTCGCGTGGCTGCTCTCGCCGTTCGTGGCGACGACCGTCTACCTCGTGCTCGAGAGCATCGAGACGGCATTCGCCGAGCGCATCCTGCGCCGCAGCGGCGACCCCGAGGCCGACGAGGTCTCGGGCTGACGCGACCGGCGATCTCGGGTTATAGGCCAAAACGTGTGGATGGGATCCTGATCTAGCCGCGGAATCTCGGGCGAGTTCGGGGCGTGCTTTGCTCCGGCACCCTTAACCGTGCCGAACGCGAGCAACTCGTCGTC